>JBEBFW010000167.1:0-7496 GCA_040081755.1 Parvularculaceae bacterium | reverse complement strand
GTCCTCGATGCCGCGGCGCCTGAAGACAAGACCGCCGCCGCCCTCGCGCCGGGCGCCCTTCGCCTCGCACTCGCGGACTGGATCCCCCCGCCGACACGGCCCGCCCGGCCCGCGCTGCCCATCCTGATTTCTCCCCACCGCACGCCGCGCCGGCGGCTCGGGTCCGAACGGGGTCGGGTCGCCCTGATCCACGCCCTCGCTCACATCGAATTCAACGCGATCGACCTCGCCTTCGACATGGCTCTGCGTTTTGCCCCCGCCATCGCGGCGCTCGGCCTCGATTGGCGGGCCTTCGTGAGCGAATGGTCTGGAGTAGGCGCAGAGGAAGCAAGTCATTTCAGTGCGCTATCAGGCAGACTTGCCGAGATGGGTTCGGCTTACGGCGCCCTGCCGGCTCATGACGGCCTGTGGGAGACCGCGGCCCGAACGGCCGACGATGTCCTCGCTCGGCTGGCGCTCGCGCCCCTGGTTCTTGAAGCCCGGGGACTCGATGTGACGCCCAAACTCATGGTCGATTTGCGAGCCGTCGGGGACGGTCCCACGGCCGGCATCCTCGAACGGATATATCAGGACGAGATCGGCCACGTGGCGGTCGGCGCTAGATGGTTCGACGCCGTCGCGGAAGTGCGAAAGCTCGATCCCGCTGCCGCTTTCCGCCGACTTGTCGAGGAACGCTTCCGGAGTCCGTTGAAGCCGCCTTTCAACGAATCGGCCCGAACGCAGGCCGGATTGCGCAGAGAATTTTACGATCCGACGCCCGCAGCGCACGATCCGGTTCGTTAACGAATCGAAAAAGGTTGGTTACTTCATCACATAACTGTTGCGTAACGTCGCCAGATACGCTGAGAATGTCATTAAGGGTGGCGGGATATAAACGCTGAGGCGTTCATAAGGGGCGTTCCGGGATGAGCCGTAAGTCCGGCCGCGTAAAACGTATTGTCAGCCGTTTATTCAAAGAACGGCAGATCTATCATCGCAGCGACGGCGTCGTCCACTTCATCTCGATGTCGACGAAGACGCAGGTCGCGCTTGCGACCGTCATCGGCGCCTTCCTGCTCTGGGTCGCCTTCGCCTCGGTCAACGTCGTCTTCAAGGAACAGATCATCGTCGCCAAGGACCGTGACGCCCGGGTCATGGAGACGACCTACACCAAACAGATCCACAAGCAGATGCAGGCCTATGACGACGTGAGCACGCTCAACGTCCTCCTCGAACAGCATTTCGAGGAAACGGTGGCCGAAATCTCTTCCCGTCATCAGACGCTGACCTCGATCGTCGAGCGCAAGGCCAGCATCGATCAGCGCATCGACGCCCTCTCCGAGAATCTCTCGCGCGCCGGCGCCCCCAACGGGGCCAAGCCGGTCAACGGCAACCGCATCATGATCGATGTCGCGCCAGTCGATGCGACGCCTCGCCAGTCCCGCCTCTCGGTTCTCCGTCAGGAAGTAGTCGAGGAGGCCAAACGTGAGGCCCCCGCTGCGCCCGCGGGCAGCCCGGCCGCCGCCGCCCTCCAGAAAATGGAATCTTCCGCCGCCGATCTTTATGTCGAGCAGCTCTACCTTCTCGCCGAAATCGAGGATCGCGCCGACGACATGACGCAGACGCTGCGCCGCGTCATCGAGAGCGCCGGCCTTGAATATGCCGATGTGATGCCTCCGGCGAAGATCACCAATGCCATGCTCGCGCAAGGCGGCCCCTTTATCGACGCCTCCAATGTCAGCGATGCGTCGACAGCCTTTTTCCGCCACGCCAACCGCGTGGGCCTCGCCGTGGATGAACTGCAGACGCTGGAGGACGTGTTCTTGAGCGTGCCGTTGTCCTCGCCGCTGACCGTCAACCGGAAGCAGACCAGCGGATACGGCGTGCGCCGCGACCCGATCAACGGGCGCTTGACCCCGCATTTCGGGCTCGACTTTTCAGCGGCATGGGCCTCGCCGGTCACCGCCACCGCGTCAGGGATCGTGAAGACGGCCGGCGTCAAGTCCGGGTTCGGCCGCATGGTCGAGATCGACCACGGCAATGGATTTGTAACGCGTTACGCCCATTTACACCGGATCACCGTGCGGGTCGGGCAAAGGGTGCAGATCCACGACAAGATCGGCGAACTCGGAAATAGCGGCCGCTCAACCGGACCGCACGTGCACTACGAGGTGCATTTCAAAGGCAGACCGAAGAATCCCAGACGTTTCATCGAGGCAGGGCGTTATGTTTTCGAAAGCTAAACCAAAGTCGCAGCATGATGACAAACCGGTGCGGTCGCTGCCGGCTGAAATCTCGGCGCAATCGGCGCCGGCGCCGTCGCAATCGAAAAGGTCGGGTAGCATGAAGTCCGCCGGCGTTCCCTCGCTCATCTCCAATGACGTGATCATGCGCGGCAATGTGACCTCGTCCGGCGAGGTGCAGTTCGACGGCAATCTCGAAGGCGACATCAAGGCCTCGTCGCTGATTATCGGCGACAAGGCTTCTGTTCGCGGCGAAGTGGTGTGCGAAAGCGTCATCGTCCGCGGGCGCGTTGAAGGCGGCATTCGCGCTCGATCGGTTTCGCTCGCCTCCACCGCGCACATCCTCGGCGATATTCTGCACAGCTCGCTTCAGGTCGAGTCCGGCGCCCATTTTGAAGGCAATTGCCGCCATTCGGACGATCCGCTCTCCGAATCGGCGAGCAAGGATTTCCGCAAGGGGCGCCCGTCCACGACGACCAGCGCCCCGCCCCGCCCGGTGACCACCAGCGACGATCACCCGCCGCGTCCGGCCGCCGCAAACGAAGGCCCGTCCTTCCTCAGCCAGTCGCGCTCGCCGCTCCGCTAAGGCGCCAGGTTCGCGAATGAAAAGCCGGCCGCAGGAATTGCGGCCGGCTTTTTCGTGAGGGCTCTTACGACTTCCCGACCAGCGCCGGCACGTTCGCGCCGGGCCCGCCATTGACGGCAGGCTTCGGCGGCTCAGGAATGAACTCGAAAGCGAGCTTCGTCGCGTCGGTCTTGTCTATCGAGACCTTCACGATGCCCCCGTCTTTCAGTGCGCCGAACAGGATTTCGTCGGCGATCGGCTTCTTCACATGCTCCTGGATGACGCGCGACAGCGGACGCGCGCCCATCTCATCGTCGAAGCCGCGTACCGCAAGCCAGCGCGTCGCTTCGGGATCGACTTCGAAGGTGACGCCGCGATCGGCCAGCTGCACTTCGAGCTGCAGGACGAACTTCTCGACGATGCGGTCGATGATCGCTGGCGACAGGCCGGCGAACTGAACCGTGGCGTCCAGCCGGTTCCGGAATTCCGGCGTGAACAGACGCTTGATGGCGGCGTCGCTCTCGTCGAATTTCTTGCCCGCGCCGAAGCCGATGGCGAAGCGCGCGGCGTCCGAGGCGCCGGCGTTCGTCGTCATGATCACGACGACGTTGCGGAAATCGATCTTCTTGCCGTTGGTGTCGGTCAGAACGCCGTTGTCCATCACCTGCAGCAGGATGTTGAATATCTCCGGGTGCGCCTTCTCGATTTCATCGAGCAGCAGCACCGAATGCGGGTGCTGATCGATGGCGTCGGTCAAAAGCCCGCCCTGGTCGTAGCCGACATAGCCCGGCGGCGCGCCGATGAGGCGCGAGACCGTGTGGCGCTCCATATACTCCGACATGTCGAAGCGGATGAGCTCGACGCCAAGAAGGATCGCGAGCTGCTTGGCGACTTCGGTCTTGCCGACGCCGGTCGGGCCCGCGAACAGATAATTGCCGATCGGCTTGTTCGGCTCTCGCAGGCCCGCGCGCGACAGCTTGATCGCCGCCGCGAGCTGATCGATCGCGCCGTCCTGTCCAAAGACGACGCGCTTCAGGTCCGCGTGCAGATTGCGCAAGCGCTCGGTGTCCGATTTCGAGACGGATTTCGGCGGGATGCGCGCCATCTTGGCGACGACTTCCTCGACCTCTTCGACGCCGATGATCTTCTTGCGCGCATTCGGCGGGAACAGCATCTGGCGCGCGCCCGCCTCGTCGATCACGTCGATCGCCTTGTCCGGGAGCTTGCGGTCGGTCATGTACTTCGCCGAAAGGTCTGCGGCCGCTTTTACCGCGTCGAGCGTGTACTCGACGTGGTGGTGTTTCTCGAAATAAGGCTTCAGGCCGATCAATATCTTGACGGTGTCTTCGGCGCTCGGCTCGCCGACATCGATCTTCTGGAACCGGCGGGCCAGCGCGCGATCCTTCTCGAAATGCTGCCGGTATTCCTTGTACGTTGTCGAGCCCATGCAGCGCAGCGTGCCCGACTGCAGGGCCGGCTTCAGGAGGTTCGAGGCGTCCATGGCGCCGCCCGACGTCGCCCCGGCGCCGATAACGGTGTGAATCTCATCGATGAAGAGAATAGCGTCGTCGTGGTCCTCAAGCTCCTTCAGGACCGATTTGATGCGCTCCTCGAAATCGCCGCGATAGCGGGTGCCGGCGAGCAACGCGCCCATATCGAGCGCGAAAATCGTCGAGTTCTGAAGAACCTCCGGCACCTCTTCATCGACGATCTTGCGCGCAAGACCTTCGGCGATCGCCGTCTTGCCGACGCCCGGATCGCCGACCAGCAGCGGGTTGTTCTTGCGGCGACGGCACAGGATCTGGATCGAGCGCTCGACTTCCGGCTCGCGCCCGATGAGCGGATCGATCTTGCCCTGACGCGCCTTCTCGTTGAGATCGACGCAGTAAGCCGCAAGCGCGGACTCGCCCTGCTTCGTTGGACCTTCATTCTCCTCGGTTGCTCCCCGCGGCGCGCGCGGGGCCCCCTCTCCCGGACGCTTGGCGAGGCCGTGCGAGATGTAGTTCACTGCATCGAAGCGGGTCATGTCCTGCTGCTGCAGGAAATGCGCGGCGTGGCTCTCGCGTTCGGCGAACAGCGCCACCAGCACATTGGCGCCCGTCACCTCCTCGCGGCCCGACGATTGGACATGAATGACCGCGCGCTGAATGACGCGCTGGAAACTCGCCGTGGGCTTGGCCTGTTCGCCTCGCTCGAGCTTCAGATTGGCGAGCTCGTTTTCGATGTACTCAAAGAGGTTGCGGCGCAACAGCTCAATATCGACATTGCACGCGCGCATGACCGCGGATGCGTCCTGATCTTCGGTCAGCGCGAGCAGCAGGTGCTCAAGGGTCGCCAGCTCGTGATCGCGTTCGGTCGCAATGCCGATCGCGCGATGCAGGGCCTGATCGAGACTTCGGCTGAATGACGCCACTTAACTCTACTCCCGTTCCATGGTGCACTGGAGAGGATGCTGATTGCGCCGCGCCAGCTCCATCACCTGCGCGACCTTCGTTTCCGCCACTTCGTAAGTATATACGCCGCAGATCCCGACTCCGGTCTGGTGGACGTGCATCATGATGCGCACAGCCTCCTCGGCGTCCTTCTTGAACACCGCCTGGAGCAGCCACACGACGAACTCCTGGGGTGTGTAGTCGTCATTGAGGAGCAGGACCTTGTAGAGCGAGGGGCGTTTCGTTTTGGGAGCGGTCCTCGTAACCACGCCGACGCCCGCGCCGGGACCTTGCTCGTTGTCCCGGTCGTCTGACATCTTCAATGGGGCCGTCCTCTGCATCGAATCGATTGGGTCCATTTCCTCCGCGCCCTATATAAATATGTATCTCGCCCAAGTTGAAAAGACGCAAATCGGCGAGGCGGCTGCGACACCGGCCAAAGGAAAAGGGGCCCGGCGCGCGCCGGACCCCTTTTTACGCAACCTCAGGCGCCCGGCCGGGCGCCTGAAAAATTACGGACGGTAAGACTGGACCATGTCGACAAACTCGCTGTAGCGGGTCGTCAGCGGCTCGGCCGCTTCCTTGGTCGTCGTCACCCAATGATCGGCCAGCTTGTTGAACTGGCTGAGATTCTTCTCGAATGACGAGCGCAGGAACTCCGACTGGACGTCGATCGCCTCCTGAACGCTCTTCGAAGTGGTCGCGGCCTTGAAGGCGGCGACGCCATCCTCATAGCTCTCCTTGACGAAAGCGGACTGCTCGGACGCGGCTTTCTCAAAGCCCTTGGTGATTCGGCCGGCGGAAGCGGCGAACGCCTCCGTCGAAGTCCGGTTGAATTCGGCCCATTTGCCGAAGCCGCCCGTGATTTTCTCGAAACCTTCCTTGAAGGCTTCCGGGGTCGCGGCCGTCCACGTCTCGAAGTTTTCCGTAGCGGTCGCGGTTTTTTTGGCGGTGGCCATTTTGGTCTCTCCGGGGTGAAGCCGCGCCCAAGGCCGGCGTTGTTTTGTGCAATGCAACATAATGGCGAGCGGGCCGACCGTCAAGGCGATTTTTGCATCGCACAAATTCGCCTGCCGGGAGCAATTGAGACACGAAGATTAACGATTGGTTTACCGACGCACGGTCATAGTCGCATGTCGTCGGGCGTCCCGGCGGCACGGCGTTTGCTCGGGGGCTCCTCAGTTGGTTTGCGGAAGGCTCGAGCGCCATCGTGGCGGCGCTGTCGGCATCTTGATAAGCGCCACTGATTGGGCGAGGCTCGCGCGATGATCGAAGTGTTGCGTAAGATTCTCTTCGTATCTTTTATTGCGAGCCTGACGCTCGCCCTGCCCGCAGACGCAGACGCCCGGGCGAAGCGCAAGCGCGCGGCGCCAGTGAACAAATACGCCGCCTACGTCGTCGAGGCTGACACTGGCGATGTGCTCTTTCAGCGTTATGCGGACGACAAGCGCCACCCCGCCTCCCTGACCAAGATGATGACGCTCTATCTCCTGTTCGAGGAGCTCGAGGCTGGACGCCTGACGCTCGCTTCGGAATTGTCCGTGTCCGCACAGGCGGCGGGACAGTCGCCCTCGAAGCTCGGGCTGACCTCGGGATCGACCATCGATGTCGAGACCGCCATCGAGGCGCTGGTCGTCAAGTCCGCCAATGATGCGGCCGTCGTGGTCGCAGAATCGATCTCCGGCGCTGAATGGAAGTTCGCGCAGAAAATGACGGAGAAGGCCCACGCTCTCGGCATGAGCCGGACGACGTTCAAGAACGCATCGGGCCTGCCGAATTCGCGCCAGATCACCACGGCGCGCGATCTCGCCACGCTCGGCCGCCGGCTCGCAAGCGATTTCCCCCAGTATTACCGCTATTTCGCGACCGACTCCTTCGCCTGGAACGGCCGCACTTACCGCACGCACAACATGGTGACCGAAAACTATCCGGGTGCGGAAGGCCTCAAGACCGGCTACACGCGGATTTCCGGGTTCAATCTTGCGACATCCGCCACGCGCGACGGTCATCGGCTGATCGGCGTCGTTCTCGGCGGCAAGTCGGTCCGCTCGCGCGATGCGCATATGCGCGAGCTCCTCGACGGCGCCTACGCCGCGATTGCAGGCAATCCTTCGCTGATCGCCTCGCTCCCGACTCATCCGACGCCGCGCCTCAAGCCGACGCTCCTCGCCAAACTTGAAGCCGTGCGCGCCGTGCCGACCATCGCCGAAAACGACGCCATCCGGCAGACCCTGATCGCGGCGGCCGATCGCATGAGCGCCGCCGAAACGGCGCCAG
>JBEBFW010000166.1:0-7503 GCA_040081755.1 Parvularculaceae bacterium | reverse complement strand
GACCAACGCCTCGGCCCTGCAGGGCGTTCGTGCGCCGCGCCCGGCCGCCGGCCGCTTCGTCGGCGCAGCGGCAGACGCCAAGCCCCTCGATTCGCTGACAGATGAGGAAATCGCCGAAGAGCGCCTCGGCGCCGCGCCATCCACACCGGCTGCGCCGGTCGCGCCGGCCGCCGCGCCAGTGACGACCGCCGCAGCAGCGCCCAAGGCCCGCGCCGCCGAAGACATCATCAAGAGCGTGCTCGCGGCGCAGACCGCCGCCTGGAACGAGGGCGACCTCGAGGCCTTCATGGGCGTCTACTGGAAAGATCCCGCACTGCGGTTCGTCTCCGGATCGACGGTCTCCAAGGGCTGGAAGGAGACGATGAACCGCTACCGCGACCGCTACGGCGAGGGCGCGGCCATGGGCCGCCTGACGCTCGACGCGATCGATGTCGATCTCGTTTCGGACAATGTCGCGACAGTGGTCGGGCGCTACCGCGTCGATAACGCGAAGGGAACGGACGCCGGCCTCTTCACCCTGGTGATGAAGCGCTTCGACGGCCTCTGGCGCATCGTCCACGATCACTCGACCAGCGAAACGCCGAACACGAACTAATAGACCACATTCGTGGTCTTGATTCTCTGCTTGTCGCGCGTTTTGACCGAAAACCGCGCACACTTTTCGGAACGCGCTCCGGTTGCGTCCCCTCAGCGAGGGAACAGAACGAGCGCCAGTTTCTCCGCCAACTGAGCAAACGCGGTCGCGGCGGCGCTTTCGGGCGCGCTCGCCGCGAGCGGGACCCCGGCGTCGGACGCCTCGCGCAAATCCGGCCAGATCGGCAAGGCGCCGAGAAACGGCGCGCCGGCAGCCGCCGCCGCGCGCTCGGCCCCGCCGCGCCCGAAGAGATACTGACGTTCGCCCGCGACCTCGAGCCACGCCATGTTCTCGACGACGCCAAGGATCGGAACGCCGGTCTGGCGGAAAAGCTCGATGCCGCGCCTTGCGTCGGCGAGCGCCATTTCCTGCGGCGTCGAGACGATGACGGCGCCGGTGAGGCGCTTTGACTGGATGAGCGAGAGATGCGCGTCCCCGGTGCCGGGCGGCGTATCGATCACGAGGATGTCGAGCGCGCCCCAGTCGACGTCGCCGATGAGCTGCTTGATCGCGCCCATGACCATGGGCCCCCGCCAGGCGAGCGCCTTCGTCTCATCGACGAGGAGCCCGATCGACATGGCTTTGACGCCGAAAGCCGTCTCGGGAATGATTTTTCCATCCCGCATTTTCGGCTGGTCCTTGAGGCCGAACAGCGTCGGGAGCGAGGGTCCGTAGATATCCGCATCGAGGAGGCCGATGCGCAGGCCGCGCCGCGCGAGCGCCACCGCGAGATTGGCCGCGAGCGTCGATTTGCCGACGCCGCCCTTGCCGGAAGCGACCGCAATGACATGCGCGACATCGCTCAGCGATTCGGCGGCCGTTGCGATTCCGGGCTTCCTGGCGAGGCCGAAAGGGTTCGCATGGCCGCCGGCCGTGGCGACGCCCGCAGGTGCGCTCTTCGTGCTGACGATCACCGCGCGAACGACGCCCGCGACAGACTCGGCCGCCGCTTTGGCCGCTTCCAGAATGCCGGGATCGCCCGAGGAAAGCGTCGCCTTTGCGACCCCTTGCGGACTGAGCGAGAGATCGACGACGAGCCCCTCGCCGACAATATCTCCGCCCGTTCGCGGATTGCGCACGCGCGTGAGCGCCTGCCGAAGCTGCATCAGCGGTGTCGAATCCATGGCGTCACATACGACATTTGAGGGGCGAGGAAGACCCAAGACCGCCGCCCGGTCATGCCGGATCGATCGGATCGCGAACGTGAAGGGCCGCATTGCGCCTTGAGATTGCGATGACATATATACCGCCACAACCCCGGGCCCCTGCGGCCAGCGGGATTTCAAAGGAAACGGGATGCCCTGGACAGATAATTCCGGAAACTCCGGCAATGGCGGCAATGGCCGCGGACCGACGCGCGGTCCCTGGGGGCAAGGGCCGCGCGGCGGCGGCGGCAATCAGGGCGGCGGCAAAGGCCAGGGCGAGCCGCCCGATCTCGATGAATTGCTCAAGGCCTCGCGCCAGCGGCTGAAGCGCGTCTTTCCCCAGCGCGGCGGACGCGGCGGCGGAGCGGGCGGAGGCGGAGGCGGTCCGGCGATCGAACTCAACCCGCGGACCTTCGGGCTGGGCGCCGCCGGACTGGCGCTCTTGTGGGCGCTCTCTGGCGTCTACCAGATCGGCCCGGGCGGGCAGGGGGTCATCACGACCTTCGGCAAGTATTCAGGCATTTCAGGGCCCGGCCTCCACTGGTGCGCGCCCCTCATTCAGCAGGTCGCCAAGGTGGGCGTTGAAGACCAGCGCACCACCCAGATCGGCGGCTCCGGCGAGGGCGGCGAGAATTTGATGCTCACCTCGGACCGCAACATCGTCGATATCAGCTTTGCGGTGCAATGGAAGATCAAGTCCGAGCCGCCGACGGAGGGCCAAAAGCCGAACGCTGCAAAATACATTTTCAACATCGGCGAACAGGAGGCGGACGCCCTGTTGCGGGGTGTGGCCGAGTCGGCGATGCGCGAGACCATCGGAGCGAGGCAGCTCGAACCGATCATCACCTCCGGGCAGGCCGAGGTCGTGTCGCAGACGGTTCTGCGCATTCAGGCCGTGCTCGACGCCTATGACACCGGCATCGAGGTCATCCGCGTCACCATGGACAAGCCGGACGTGCCGGGCGAAGTGCGCGACGCCTTCGCCGACGTCATCAAGGCGCGCAACGAAAAGACCCAGCTGATCAACGAGGCCGAACGCGAATCGAACAAGATCGTGCCGGTGGCCGAGGGCGACGCCCAGCGCATCGTCGAAGAGGCGCGCGCCTACGCCTCGCAGGTCGAATCGAAGGCGATCGGCGAGGCCGAACGCTTCAGCCGGATATTCGAGGAATACCGGCGCGCCAAGGACGTCACCAAGCAGCGCATGTATCTCGAGACCATGGAGAAGGTGCTCGGGCCCATGAACAAGATCATGATCGACGATAAGGCGGGCAAGGGCGTCGTCCCCTACCTGCCGCTCACCGAACTGACCCGCAAGCCCGCGACCGAACCCCAACAGTGACCGCATGCTGAAAATGAAAACCCTTCCCGTCTTCATCGCGATCGCCGCGCTGGCGATCGTCGCCATGCGCACCTGCTTTTTCGTGGTGCGCGAAACCGAGCGCGCCATCGTCATTGAGCTTGGCAGCCCCAAGGGCGTCGTCGCCGACGCCGGGCTTCATCCGAAACTTCCGTGGGCCGATGTCGTCAAGATAGACAAGCGCAACCTCGCCTACGATCTCGATCAGGCGATGGAGTTGTCCGACGTCAACCAGGAGCGCCTGACCGTCGACGCCTTCGCGCGCTACCGGATCGTCGATCCCCTGGTCTATTATCAGCGCCTCAGCGCCGGCGGCACGGACACCCTGTCCTTGCGCAAATCCGGCCAGGCCGCGATCCAGCGCATCATGCAGAACTCGCTGCGCCAGACCCTTGGCGAAGTCTCGATCGACGACATCGTGACGAAGCTCAGGGCCGAACTGATGAAACGCATCGCCTCGCGCATGGAAGAGGAAGCGCGCAAGTTCGGCGTCGAGATCATCGACGTGAAGATCACGCAGGCCGACTACCCAAGGGATATCGCCGAGACGGTCTACCGTCAGATGAGTTCGGCGCGGAACGAGGAGGCCGAACTTATCCGCGCTGAAGGCAAGCGAGAGAACACCCGCATTCAGGCCGAAGCCAATCGTCGGCGGGCGGAGATTCTCGGCGACGCCACGCGCCGCTCGCTGGTGATCCAGGGCCAGGCCGACGCAACCCGCAACTGCATATTCGCCGGCGCCTATGACGGCCGGCCGATCAAGGTCGAGGAAGTGAAGCCCGTCCAGCCGGCGGAAGGCCAGCCCGAGCTCAAGATCACCGAGCGCGGCACGGTCGTCAGCTGTGAGTTCGTGGAAGGCGGATCGAGCGATCCCGAGCGTGCGGAGTTCTTCGCGTTCTACCGTTCGCTGCAAGCCTACGAAGAAGCGTTGAAAAAAGGCGACACCACCATTCTGCTCTCGCCGGACAGCGAATTTTTCCGCTATTTCAACAGTTTGGGTGGAAGACGATAGGCGAGCGACGCGGCGCCGGCCGGTCGCGGCGGCGCTTGCGGTGCGCGCGCGTTAGGATAGGCTCGGCCGGTGGGTAAGCTGGCGAGAAATTGAGGCGGTGAAAATGATGCGTTCAGTGATTGCGGCCGCTGCTGCGGCGGGCTTGGCGCTTGGGGCGGGTTCTGCGGCCCTGGCCGTTCCGATGCGCGGCGCGCCCGAGAGTTTCGCCGACCTTGCCGAGACTCTGACGCCTGCCGTCGTCAACATCTCCTCTGCGCAACGCGCGCCGGGCGGATCGGTATCGGGAGAGCTTGGCCCCCTGTCGAAGAAGTTCGGCGGCCGCGCGGTCTCGCTCGGCTCCGGATTCATCATCAGCCCCAACGGCATCGTCGTCACCAATAATCACGTCATCGACAATGCCGACGAGATCGCCGTCACCTTGAGCGACGGGCGTGAATTCAAGGCCAATGTGCGCGGCGTCGATCGCGAGACCGACATCGCGGTGCTTCAGCTCGATGCGCCGGGCGTGCGCTTTCCCGCCGTCGCCTTCGGCGATTCCTCGAAGGCTCGCGTCGGCGACTGGGTGATCGCCATCGGCAATCCGTTCGGCCTTGGGGGCACGGTCACCGTCGGCATCGTTTCGGCGCGCAATCGCGACATCGACGCCGGCAATTTCGACGACTTCATCCAGACGGACGCCGCCATCAACCCGGGCAATTCCGGTGGACCGCTTTTCGACATGAGCGGCAAGGTCGTCGGCATCAACACGGCCATCTATTCGCAAACCGGCGGCTCGGTCGGCGTCGGTTTCGCGGTTCCCGCCGAACTCGCCGATCTGGTGGTCGAACAGCTTCTGCAATATGGCGAGACGCGCCGCGGCTGGCTTGGCGTCTCGATCGATGAGATGACGCCGAAGCTCGCGCAAGAACTCGGCCTCGATCGCCCGCGCGGCGCCGTCGTCTCTAGCGTGCGGCCGTCGAGCCCAGCGGCTCTTGCGGGCGTGCAGGCGAACGACGTCATTCTTGAGTTCAACCGTAAGCCGGTGAACACCGTGCGCGACCTGACGCGCGCCGTCGCCGAAACGCCGGTCGGCGCAACCGCGCAGGTCGTCGTTCTTCGGGCCAAGAGGCAGATCCAGCTTGCAGTGAAACTCGACCGCCGCGAGACGCGCACCTCGATGGGCGCGGGCTCGGCGCTCCCCGCCGGCGCCACGAAAGGCGCGGGACTGACCTTGCAGAAGCCGACGCCGGAAGTCACCTCGGCCTTCGGCCTCGCGCCCGACATTCAGGGCGTCGTCGTCACCGCCGTCGATCCGGACAGCTCCGCCTCCGGACGTCTGCTGCCGGGCGACGTTATCCTCGAGATCGGCTGGGAACGCATGCTGCGTCCCGATGCTGCGGCGGACAAGCTCGCCAAATTGCGCAACCTCAACAGCGGTCCCGTGCAGGTCTACATCCAGCGCGGCGATCTTCTGTTCTACGAATCTCTCCGGCCGTAGGCGGGCGGTTCAGGGAGCCTCAGTCAGCCGCTTGAGGCGGCTTTCCTCGGCGCGCGCCTCGGCGAGCAGCGCTTTCCACTCGTCCGGCGGCCGCCCTCTTTCCAACATCTTGCGAAAGACGCGATAGGCGTCGTCGTCGCTTTCGTAGGCCCGCTTGGTGTCTTCGTCGTTCACCCACGCGAGCACGATCATCTTGCTCGTCGTGTGATATCTGAAGAACAAGCGATACTGCTGGAAGAATCTTGCCCGGAACCAGTGCTTGTAGTCAGGACCCAGGGCCACGCCTTGCCGATACTCCGCGCGCGTCGGATCTTGTGGAATGACGTCGAAGGCAAGCCGCACGATCGCGGCCAGTCGTTTGGCGGCGTTTTTCTTGCCGTATCCGCGGGGGTCCTTGAGTTTCAGTTCCTCGACCTGCTGGGTCAGCGCTTCGACCTGAGCGAGGAAAACCGGGTGGGCGAAAATCGTCCACCCATGGCGGACTAGTTGCGCCACGCTCAGTCGTCGGAGGCGTTCAAGGGCGCATCGAGGTCGAAATCGACGCCGCCCGTCAAAGTCTCAAGGCGTCGGGCGAAATCAGCATCGACCGACTGCAATCGCTCGGGATGCTTGGCCAGATCGTTTGCGAGGAACTTCAGGAAGGCGCCGAGGACATAGTCTTCGGCCGCATCCGCGCGCTCCAGCACAACCTCGCCGCTGGCGCGGACCGAATAGCGAATCTTGCTGCGTTTGCTCAGGCCCAACGCTCGCCGCACGGTTTCCGGAACCGTCGTCTGGTAGCGATCGGTCAGCGTCGATTCGCATTCGAGAGGGCTGCGCATGCATAAGAGGTAATGCATATGCACGTCGATGTCAATGACATTGCATTACCTTGTAGGCTCGAACTCCCGCGCCGCGAACCCCTGAAGGTAGAGCAGCGCGGTCAGATCGCCGTAATCGATGCGCGCGCGCGCAGAGGCGGCCACCTTGGGCTTGGCGTGAAAAGCGACGCCGAGGCCGGCGCGCGCAAGCATCGAGAGATCGTTGGCGCCGTCGCCGACCGCGAGCGTTTCGGACAAGGCGACGCCCTTCTCGCGAGCGATGCGGATGAGGGCTTCTTCCTTGGCGGCGCGCCCAAGAATAGGCCTCGCGACGTCGCCTGAAAGCGCCCCGCTTTCGACGATGAGCCGGTTCGCCTGGTGCATGTCGAACCCGGCGGCCGCGGCGACGCGTTCGGTGAAGAAGGTGAAGCCGCCCGAAACCAGCGCCGTCGTCGCGCCAAGCTTCCTCATGGTCTGGACGAGCGTGGCGGCGCCGGGATTGAGCCGGATGCGGCGCTCGAACGTCTCTTGAAGCACGCGCTCAGGAAGTCCCTTGAGCATGGCTACGCGCCCGGTGAGCGCCGCCTCGAAATCGAGGTCGCCGCGCATGGCGCGTTCGGTGATCGCGGAAATCTCCCCGCGCTTGCCGGCGCAATCCGCAAGCTCGTCGATGCACTCCTGTCCGATGATGGTCGAATCCATGTCGGCGATGAGGAGGCGCTTGCGCCGTCCCTCCGCAGGCTGAACGACGACATCGACAGGCGCTCCGGCGAGCGCCTCGCGGGCGCCGGCGAGGAGGCTCGCGTGACGAACAGCGGCAAGCTCAAAGGTGAAATCGACCGCGACGCCGGGATCGAGGATTCGGCGCAAGACGCCGCAGTTCTGCTCGTCGAGCCAGCCGCCGATGCCGCCGAGACGTTCCTCGGACAGGACGGGCGCCGCCGGATTGCAAATGAGCGTGAGAACGGTATCCATTTTTCCGATGGCGGAGATTTCGGCGCGGATCGTTTTTATTGCAGGCCCGACCGCGAGCGGCAAGTCGGCCGCCGCGCTCGGTCTTGCCGAACGCACCGGC
>JBEBFW010000165.1:0-7503 GCA_040081755.1 Parvularculaceae bacterium | reverse complement strand
TCGCCAATCTGACCGTCGGCGCCTGGCGCCTCGGCGAGACCGGGATCGCCGCGACCGGTAGCGCCGGCGCGACCGCGATCACCGCAGACGCCGTCGTCACAACGCTGGTGCGCGAGGCGACGGTCGGCCGCCTTTCGATTCTCGATGCGCCCGTCGCCAGCACGTTCCGCCTCGAGGCCGACCGCAAAGCGCATGTCTGGTCGTTCTTCAGCGACCCCGCCGAATGCCTTCGCATGCCGCATGGACGCTTCAGGCTTGCCGGCCAGGACAGCGAGGCGGAGCTGACCGGCGCAAGGCTCTGCCGGAACGAGGCGCCCCTTCTCGTCTGGCGCGGCGGAGACAATCCGCATGCGGAGGTCAAGGGGCGCCTCACCGCCAGCGCCGGCTCCTACCGCATCGGCTTGACGCGCCTCGACGGGCTGCCCCCGACCGTCGACCTTGAGGCGCAGTACGATCCGAGGGCGCAATTGACCGAGGTCGCCGGGACCATGGAAAACGGCGTCGTCATCGTCAACGGCGCGATCGCGGCGACCGACGCACGGGGAACCTTCAGCGGCCGGCTCGACAGAGCGGCGCTTTCCGGCGAGGCCGCGCTCTCGCGGGTGACGCTGGCCCAGAACGTCAAAGCCCCGCAGCTCGCGCCGATCACCGCGACGGGAACGGCGCGCCTCGCGGCGGAAAAAGTGGATTTCAACTATTCGGCCGCGACCGAACGGGGCCTGCCGATCGGCGGCGGCGCCGGCGTTCATGATGTGCGCCGGGGCGTCGGCCGCACGACCTTCCGCTCCGGCGCGCTCGTCTTCGCGCCGCGCGGCCTCCAGCCGGCCGATATCGTCAGCGCCCTGAAGGGCATCGTCAGCGGCGCCGCCGGCTCGGCTTCCGGCGAGGCGAGTTTCGTCTGGGGGAGGAGGCCGAGCGACTTCAGATCCTCAGGCGCATTCGCCATCGGCGACCTCGCTTTTCTCGGGCCGGGCCGGGCCGTGAACCGGACCGACGGCGTCAGCGGCAAGATCGTCCTCACCAGTCTCTCGCCCTTGAAGTCCGACGGCGAGCAGACGTTGACGGTCAAGGGCGTCGATATGGACGCCCTGAAGCTCGAACAGGGTTCGATCAGATACGCCCTGCCCGGCGACGGGACGGTCCGCATCTCGGCCGCGACGTTTCCATGGTTCGGCGGACGCATCGGCGCCTATGACTCGACGGCTGCGCTCACGGGCGCGGCCATCGACACGGCGCTGAAGGCCGAAGACGTCGATCTCGGATTGTTGCTCGACCACCTCAAGATCGAAGGCCTTTCCGGCGAAGGCGTCGTCGAGGGAACGCTGCCTTTGAAGATTGTCGAGGGCCGCGCGCGCGTCGTCGATGGGTTCTTCACCGCCAAGGGTCCGGGCGTCATCCGTTATGTCGGCAAGGCCGGGGATGCGGCGGGCAGCGCCAACAAGCAGGCGAGGTTCGCCTTCGATATTCTCAGAGACCTGCACTTTGACGAACTGACCGCGAGGATCGACGGCCCCCTCGACGGCGATCTCAATTTCAACATCGTCTTCAAGGGGGCGAACGAGGTGACGGTGGACGAGCGTAAAGTCACCTCGCCCGTCATCTATCGGATCAGCCTCGAGGCGCCGCTTCTGGCGCTGATCGATCAGGCGCGCATTTCGTCCGACATCAAGCTGCAGATCGAGCGGGCCGGCGGAACCATCGAAGAAAGCGAATAAAGGCGGAACCCGCCCAAAGGCGGCCTCGATTTCGCCAAATCCGGAACCCATGCTAGGCAATACAGAAGGACCTTGCGCGGGCGATTCAATCGCAAGAGACGCGAGGCCGCATGAAGAGGCTGGGTCATGGCGCAAGGCGTATCAAGGTCCGCGCGAGCGGGGCTGCCGGTTTTTGCAATGCTGACGGGCGCGCTCGTTCTCGCGGCCTGTGCGACGGTGAAGGTCCAGGCTCCGGACAAGCCGATCGAGATCAATCTGAACGTGAAGATCGATCAGGAAGTCCGGGTCAAGCTCGACAAGGAAGTTCAGGATTTGATCTCGAAGAATCCGGACGTATTCTAAAAGTGCGGAAAGAAGGCGGAGAGCTTTTCGGTATGAAGAAAACCATTTTGATGCTGACGGCGGCGGCGGTCCTCGCCATGGCGGGCGCTGCGGCGGCCGCAGCGAGCCCGGCGATCGAACAGGCCAAGGCTGAATGCATCGTCGGCGAACAGGCCGACGGCTATCTCGGCATCATCGACGCCTCGCGGGTCGACGATGCGCTGAAGCGGGAAGTGCGCGCCAACAATCAGCAGCGCAAGGCGATCTACGCCGACTTCGCCGCCAAGAACGGTCTGACCGTTGAAACGGCGGCGGCGATTTTCGCCGAGCAGCAGGTCAATGGCGCGCCGGCGGGTCAATGCGTGCGCGATCCGAGCGGCGCATGGATGAAGAAGCCCTAAGGCGCA
Source organism: Parvularculaceae bacterium (assembly GCA_040081755.1). Taxonomy (GTDB): domain Bacteria; phylum Pseudomonadota; class Alphaproteobacteria; order Caulobacterales; family Parvularculaceae; genus Amphiplicatus. The sequence goes on along the minus strand of JBEBFW010000165.1, from coordinate 5,060 downwards.
TTAACCTCTCGGGGACGAATCAACGATAAGGGTCTTCCTGAAATGGAAGGCCCTTTTTCGCATGTCCGCCGGTTCGAAGATTCTTGATCCCGTCGCCTTGTCCGCGCTCCTTGCGAGCCGCGTCTGTCACGACCTCATCAACCCCGTCGGCGCGCTCGGAAGCGGCCTTGAGGTTCTTGAAGATCGCGATCTCGACCCGCCGATGCGCGACGCGGCCAACGACCTCATCAAGTCCGGCGGCAAGAAGGCGATCGCGCTTTTGAAATTCGCCCGCCTCGCCTACGGCGCCGCCGGCGGATTTGGCGCGCAGATTCCAATGGAAGACGCAGAGGCCGCCATCAAGGAACTCTATCACTGGTCGAAAGCCGAGCTTTCCTGGCAGGCGCCGCCGGGCCTTGCGTCCAAGGAGTGCGTCAAGATCCTTCTTATTCTGGCGCAGGCGGCGAGCGACTGCGTGCCGCGCGGCGGCAAGGTGACGGTTGCCGCGAGCGCCGACGGCTACACGGTCGAGGCGCAAGGCCCGCGCGCGATGCTGCACGCCGAACTCGCGGCGGCCCTCGCCGGAAATTTCGAGGACCTGAAGCCGAAATTCGCGCCAGCCTATATCGCCGGGCTCCTCGCGCGCGAGACAGGCGGGACGATCGAAGCGGTTCTTGAGGGCGAGCGTGTGACTTTCACCGCCCGCCTCGCCGCCTCTCACCGTCGCGCCGCCGCCTGTTAACGGCAGGCTAACCTAAAATCCGCTAGGCTCGCGCCTTGCTCTCGCGCGCTTGCGTCGAAACAGGACAGGCCATGAAGAACGTCGTCGTCGTCGAGGACTCCGCCATCATGCGCGAGATTTCCGTCCGCATCCTGAAGGACCTCGGGATCGAGACCCGCGAAGCGACGACCGCCCCGGCCGCCGTCGAGATGTGCCGCGAGACGAAACCGGACGCCGTGCTTCTCGACTGGGATCTGCCGCAGCTCGGCGCGCTCGACTTCCTGCGCGGCGTCGGCGAGCTCGATCAGGCGCAACGGCCGGTCATCATTCTGATCGCCACCGAAAACGATCACCAGCAGTTCACGCTCGCCCGCGCCGCCGGCGCGGCGCACCATCTCCTCAAACCCTTTGACGCAGCGACGCTTGAGGACAAGCTGGCGGAGATCGGCGTCATCGCCGCGTCGGAGCAGACCGGCGCGACACGCGCCGTTTCCTGACCGCCAGTTGTTTGGTCGCGCGTTTCTTACCGAAAACCGCGCACACTTTTCGGAAACCGCGCTCTAGGCTTGCCGGCGCGCCTTGAACACCGCTTCGAAGGCCCCGATCGACTGCGAGTAGTGATCGCTCGCAGCAGGCAGGCGCTCTTGCGCCGAGACGCCGTCCAGCGCCTTGCAGGCTTCCTCGATAGAGCGGGCCGCGACCGAGAGCCGGTGTGCGCCGACATTCATCGCGGAGCCCTTGAGCGAGTGCGCGGTCTTGGCCGCCTCCGGCAGGTCGCCGCGCGCGATCTGATCCTGGAGCACTGCAAGAAGTCGATCCGTGCAGCGCCAGAACGCCGCAAGAATCTCCTTTGCGCCATCGACGCCCGCCGCGCCGATCAGCCCATCGACCTGCTCGCAGTCGATAAAGGCGCGCTCGTCGAGCGTGCGGTCGTCCGATCCGGATTCAGCGCTCATGCCTCTTCCATGCAACAAGGCCTGAACTGGCGCTCAGGTCTCGGCGCTATAGTTTTCCGTCGCGCCTTAACATTCGTCTAAGGATTTGGATTAACAAACGATTATTCGCGCATTCGATGTCGGCGCCGGGACATCACTTCGATCGCGCCGCGAATTTGTTGGTGGCGCGGATGAGCGCGTCGATGATGCCTGGCTCGCTCGCCGCATGGCCGGCGTCGGCGACGATGACGAATTCCGCCTCGGGCCAGGCCTTGTGCAGATCGAAGGCGGTGCGCATCGGCGTGCACAGGTCGTAGCGGCCCTGCACGATGACCGAGGGGATATGACGGATGACGCCGACATTGGAGATCAGGTGGTCGTCGCGCTCGAAGAATCCGCCATTGACGAAATAGTGGCACTCGATGCGCGCGAAGGCGAGCGCGAAGTCATCGCTCGTGAAGCTGGCGATACGCTCCGCTGACGGAACAAGAGCGACTGTGCCGCCTTCCCACGCGCTCCACGCCTTGGCCGCCGCGAGTTTTCGCGCCTCGTCGGAGCCCGTGAGAATCCGGTAATAGGCAGCCATCATATCCCCGCGCTCTTGCGGCGGAATGGGCCTCAGATAGCTTTCCCATGCGTCCGGCCAGATCCAGCTCGCCCCGTCCTGGTAGAACCAGAGGAGCTCGGCCCGCCGCAGGGTGAAGACGCCGCGCAGGACAAGTTCGCTGACGCGCTGCGGGTGGGTTTGCGCATAGGCGAGCGCCAGCGTCGAGCCCCAGGAGCCGCCGAACACCTGCCACGTCTCGACGCCCAGATGCCGCCGCAGTTTCTCCATGTCCTCGACAAGATGCCATGTCGTATTGTCGCGCAGTTCGGCGCGCGGCGTGGATTTTGCGCAGCCGCGCTGATCGAACACGATGATGCGGTAGAGGGCGGGATCGAAATAGCGGCGCATGGAGGGGGTCGATCCGCCCCCGGGACCCCCATGGCAGACAACCGCGGGCTTGCCGCGCGGATTGCCGGAAACTTCAAAATAGATCTCGTGCAGACCGGAGACCTTAAGGGTCCCGGATTCATAAGGATCGATCGGCGGAAAGAGGTCGATGCGCTCGGGCATTTCGCTGCTGACAGAAAAGGGATTGACGTGATAACGCTTAAACAGGGGGTTGGTCAGCCGATCAAGGCGATTTCGCCGCCGTTTCGGCGCGTTTGTGCGGGAGTGCCCGGCGTTGCGTAAGGTGTTGCGTCGAGGCCGCGCTGCTTTTGCGGGCGCGATGGCGTTGCTGGCGGCGGGCGGATGCTCGACCGTCATTCTCTCCGAAAACTCGCACTCGCCGCAATCCGCCGCGGAGCATGCCGCGCTGGTCGAAGCCGCGTCGGCCGTATCGCAAGCGGGCTGGCCCAAACCGCAAGAGGCGTCGTGGAGCGATCGCCTCACCGGCGGCGAGGCGAACTCGGCTCGCGTGAGCGAGGATGACGCCGCCGAGGTCTATGTCGCAACGCTGGGCGCCCCGAGAAAATCCGCGCTTCTTGACGACGCCGCCCGGCATCTTGAGGCCGCGCGCGCCCTCGCCGCGGCAGCTGACGCGGCGGCGAGCACCCTTCGTCCCGCAATGGCCGACGTCTCGGTCGTCGAAACGGCGATCGCGGATCTTCGTCAGGCGCGCGACATTTATCTGAAGAGTCTCGACCTCGTGGCGCGCGACGGCGAAGCGATCGCTTCGGCGGAGCGCCGCCGCCTGAAGGCGGATTTCGGCTACGCCATCAAAGAGCTTGGCGCCGCCGCCGACGCCCTCGCCGATCAGGCAGACCGCGACGCCGCCCGCAGCTTCGCCGGACCATCGGCGCGATTCGCGAACTGACCGCCCTCTCGCTTCGCGAGATATTGTCTTTATACGGATTTATGTCGCGCCGCTGGCTGCCCTGCAAACCGTCGCCGCCATGCCGGCCGACAATGTCTCGGTGATCTTCACCAAAGGCGCGCCCCCAGGGCTGCCAGGCGGTCTGCGCCGCGTCTGAACATTCGCATTGGTCGTGAATATTTTTCTCAATTAAAACAACGGCCCATTTCGCGCGCGAGGGGAAACAGAGGCGACTTATCCTACACCTCGCCGGCCGACGTAATATCGGCGCGTTCCGGTTTGCGGCCTTTCTGCAAGCCGGAGGCCTTCAAGGACTTCGCCTGCCGCTCTTTGACAATTGAATCTGGTTTCGGGTCGGTTCCGGGAGCGGCTCCTTGCGCCGATCCGAACCAAAATGACCGCCAGGGCCCGCTCGTTCCGGGCGTTCCGGGCCGGCCGCCGGAGGATTGACCAAAATCCCCCGCTCGTTCCGGGCCGGGGAGGCGGGGGCCGAAGGTCTATGGGGTCTAAAGGGTCTATTCGGCTATTCGGATTTCGGCTTCAGCTAGGGCATGAGGCGGAGAATTGACCAAAATCCCCCGCGCGAGCCGGCCCCAACGGAGGGGGGGCCGAAGGTCTAAAAGTTCTAAAAGGTCTATTCGGTCTATTCGGATTTCACGATCGCCAGCGAGCCGGTGACAAATACCGAGCAGTTGGTATGTCTCCCAAGGTGTCGATGAAAGCCAGGACCGTGGCGAGCCGAGCGGCGAGAGCGACCGACAATATTGGCGCTCCGCGCGGCCGCACGGTCGAAGGCGGCGACGCCTGAATACGCAAAAGGAGCAAAGCCATGACCATCAAGCAGAAGGTGTCGACCTGCCTCTGGTTCGACCGCAACGGAGAGGAAGCGGCGATCTATTACGTCTCGCTCTTCTCCGATTCGCGCATCGTCGGCGTGACGCGCTATGGCGAGGGCGCGCCCTTGCCGAAGGGCACGGCGATGCTGACGCGCTTCGAGCTCGGCGGCGTCGAGTTCGCCGCGCTGAACGGCGGCCCGCATTTCAGGCTGACTGAAGCTTGTTCGCTTGTCGCCCTGTGCGAAACGCAAGCGGAAATCGATCGTCTGTGGACGGCGCTCATCGCCGATGGCGGCGCCGAGAGCCAGTGCGGCTGGCTGAGGGACCGCTTCGGCCTCTCCTGGCAGATCATTCCGGAGGGCGTCGACAAGATGATGGCGGACCCGATCAAGGGCGCACGCGTTTTCGAGGCCATCATGCCGATGAAGAAAATCGACCTCGCCAAACTGCGACAGGCCTATAGCGGCTAGACTACGTTCTCGAAATGCGAGTCGGCGACCGCGGTCTTTTCATGGATCGAATGGCCGTCGAAGGCAGTGCGCGACGCAGGCGGCAAGGCCGCGATGGACGAATTGTCGGCCATGCCGGGCATGGGGCCCGACACCGTTCCCTTCGACGGCAAGCGCATGTTATTCGGCGGCTTCGCCGCGCTGGTCGAGCGCTGAGGTCGGCCCGCGGCGGCGCCGCCGCGCCTTCAATCCGCGCGGCGGATGTCGTGACGCACGAT
>JBEBFW010000012.1:0-26360 GCA_040081755.1 Parvularculaceae bacterium | reverse complement strand
GGCCAGCGCCTTGAAGACTTCGCCCATCCCTTGCGAGCCGGCGAGACGCTGCACGCCGCGCTCGATGTCGAGAACCTCCGCAGCCGTCTTGCCTGCTGAAAGCCGCTCGGCGCGCGCGGCGAGGCCGAGCCGATCGAGAAAGGCGCCTTGCGCCACAGGTCCGTAGACGCTGGCGCCGGCTTCGATCGCAGCGCGCGCGAGCGCGTCGAAATCGACATGCGCGGTGATGTCGGCCTTGCCGGGCGAGGCGAGCGGCGGCCAGTAGGCGTGCCGGCGCACGGCCTGCAGCGTGTCGCCAAAGCCGCTCTGATAATGACCATAGTCGATGATGAGCGCGCGGCCGCCATGGGCGACGACGGCCTGCGAGATGTCCGCGGCGAGCGTTCGGCCGGACTCGCAGATTTCGAACACCGAGCCGATGGGAGCGTTCTCGGGGAGAGGCGTTCCGGCGAGCGGCGGCGCGCCGGCCGTGCAGAACGCGAGCGCCGTCCCGCCGGGCGCAAGGCCGATGAGCCTTTCGCGCCACCCGGCGCTGGTGCGCTCATATTGCCGGATCGGCAGGCAATCGAAAAACTCGTTGGCGACGATGAGCGATGGCGTGGGGCCGATCTCGTGGAAATCGTCCGTCCACCGAGGAGCGACTGGAAATCTGTCGAGACGCCGGCGCTGCTCATGACGAAGGCGCCCGCTTTTTTCGACGAGCCAGAGATGGGCGGCCTTGAGGAATTTCGGACGCAGCGCCGCCGCGCGCAAGACGTCGGCCATCAGCACGCCGCGCCCGGGTCCGAATTCGATGAGATTGAGCGTCTTCGGTTCGCCCATTTCGACATAGGATTGGACAAGCCAGAGGCCGATGAGTTCGCCGAAAATCTGGCTGATCTCCGGCGCCGTGGTGAAGTCGCCCTCGGCGCCGATCGCGGTCTCGGTCGAATAATAGCCGTCGTGAGGGTGGCCGAGCGCATCTTCCATATAGTCCGCCACCGAGATCGGGCCGTTCGCCTTGATCAGCGCAATGAGGCGTTCCTCAAGCGGCGTCTTTTCGGCGGGGACGGCGCCCGTCATGCGGTTGGGGCCGTCGCCGCGGCCGGCCTTCGAAAGGCGCGCCAGATGAAGTATCCGCCGGCGATGAGCATGGGTGCGGACAGCATCATCCCCATGGTGAGGCCGAGGGGAAAGTCCGGCAGATGTTCGTCCGGCTCGCGAAAATTCTCCACGACGATTCGCGACAGCGAATATCCGGTCAGGAAGATTCCGATCGCGGCGCCGGGCTTGTTCAAAATGTGGAAGACATGCGTGCCGACGCGCAGGATGACGAACAGCGCGAGCCCCTCAAGGGCCGCCTCGTAAAGCTGGCTTGGATGGCGCGCGAGACTGTCGGGATCGCTGGGGAAGACCATCGCCCACGGTCCGTTCCAGGGGCGGCCGTAAAGTTCGCCATTGATGAAGTTCGCGATCCGCACAAGGAAGATGCCGATAGGCGCCGCGACGGCGAAGAGGTCGCCGACCGAGAGCGCGTTCAGCCTGTGCCGCCGGCAAAACCAGATACCGGCGATGACGACGCCGAGGAAGCCGCCGTGGAACGACATGCCGCCGCGCCAGAGCATCAGCGCCGGCGGGATCGGCAACCAGCCGACGAGTGTCTTGAGCCAGCCGTCCCCCATATTGGCGCCGAGCGGCTCCCAGGCGCCGACCAGGAGCGCGGGTTCGTAGAAGAGGAGGTAGCCAAGGCGCCCGCCGACCATCACGCCGAGCAGCACCCACCAGAAGATGAGATCGTCAAGAAGGTCCCGCTTGATCGGTACCGCCGCGGCGCTCGGCCAAAGCTTCTGGTTCTTCAGTATCTGCAGAATGTAGAGCCAGCCCAGCGCCAGCCCGCCAATGTAGCCGAGCGAGTACCAGCGGATCGGAACGGGCCCCAGCTGAATGGCGACGGGGTCGATATTCGGGTAGGCGAGGGCCATCGGCGGTTTCCGGGTTGGAGGTCGCGCCCCGTGTAACGCGCTTTTTCGCCGCTGTCGCCATGGCCCGAAGGTCGGCTAGAAGCAGCGGGCGGAGACCTTACCCATGCAAACGCAAAGCCCCTTTTTTGATGCGCTGGCCAAGGCCATGACGGAGGCTGCCGGCGCCGCCGACGGCGTTCGCCGGGAAGCCGAAACGGTTATGCGCGGGCAATTGCAGCGCCTCGTCGCCGACATGAATTTCGTCTCCCGCGAGGATTTCGAAGCCGTGCGCGACATGGCCCGGCTCGCCCGGGAGGAAAACGAGCGGCTCAGCGCGCGAATCGAGGCTCTCGAAGCGCGGCTCGGGAAAAGTTCCTGAGGGCTCCCGCTCCGAATCATTGCGATCTCCGACCGACTCGCCGCGTCACTAGCGCGTGTCGAGACAAGGAGACCGCATGTCGATTCAGCTCGTCGCAACACGGCCGTCCGCCGCGGACCCGCTCGAGTCTCTTGAGACGACGGCGAGCGCGCTCGGCTACGACTGCGATCGCATCGACGACGGCGAACTCCACATGTCCGTTCAGGGGCTGTGGCGAGACAGCGGCCTGTGGTTCACCTGGCGACCGGAACTCTCGACGCTGCAGATGGGCGCGCCGCTCGAATTGAAGGCGCCGGCCAACAAGATCGCGGAAGTCTGCCGGCTGCTGGTTCTGGCGAACGAACGCCTGTGGATCGGTCATTTCGATCTTTGGTCTGACGACAACGGGATCTTGTTCCGCAACGCCATCGTGCTCCCGGAGTCGGGCGCGCTCGACCGCATGCAGGCGCAATGCCTGATCGAGGGCGCCGGAGAGGCGATCGACCGTTTCTTCCCGGCGTTCAATTATCTGATCTGGGGCGGCAAGAGCGCTGAAGACGCGCTCGAAGCCTCCATGTTCGAGACCGCCGGGAACGCGTAGAACGCGACCGCGCTCAGGCCGGTATCTGGATCGTGGCGCGCAGGCCGCCTTGCGGCGCCCGCCCGAGGACGATGTCGCCGCCATGAATGCGGGCGACGTCGCGCACGACGGAGAGACCAAGGCCGACGCCGGGTTTGTTCTGGCTGCGCGCCTCGTCGAGGCGAACGAAGGGTTTGAGCGCATCGTCGTATTTCGAGGGATCGATTCCCGGCCCGTCGTCATCGACGATGATCTCGATGCGATCGCCCACCCGCTTTCCCGAAAGCCAGACGCTGGTCGCGTATTTGAAGCCGTTGGCGATGAGATTGTGTACGGCGCGTTTGATGGCGTCGCGCCGGACGGCGATGACGAGCCCCTCGTCGCTCTCGACGGGCAGCGTGCGGCCGGCCCGCGCGGAATCCTCCGCGGTCTCCTTCAGGAGCGCGCCGATATCGACGATCTCCGGATCCTCGCCGGCCGCGATGTCGCGCGCGAAAAGCACATAGGAATCGACCATCCGCCCCATCTCATCGACGTCGCTGCGCAGGGCGTCGATATCCGGCGACGGCGGCTGCAGGGCGAGCGCCAGCTTCATCCGCGTCAACGGCGTGCGCAGGTCGTGGCTGATTCCGGCGAGCATCGCGGTCCGCTGGTGTATCTGCCTCTTGATGCGCTCGCGCATAGCGATGAAAGCGAGGCCGGCGCGCCGCACCTCGGTCGCGCCGCTCGGGCGAAATTCAGGCTGATCGCGCCCGCGGCCGAACGCTTCGGCCGCCTCGCCGAGCCGCAGGATGGAGCGCACCTGGTTGCGCATGAAGAGGATGGCGATCCAGCCGAGCAGCGCCGACGAGCCGACGAGCCAGGCGAGGAAGATCGGGCCCGAGGTAGCGAAGACGCGGTCGCGCAGCGCGAAGAACACGAGCGCGCCGTCATCCATCTGCACACGGACTTCCACGTAACTGGGCCAGCTCTGGGTGTTGAACCAGTATCTGCGCTCAAGACGCCGGTCGAGGCGCTTGTCCAGCGAGCGGTTGTAGAGATTGAGGATCGCGAGCTTGTCTTTCTCCGGAATGGCGGCGCCGGCATCGAAGCGCACCGAGAGATCGAGGTCCTGCAGCGCCTGCTCGACGATGCGCCCTCGCGCCGCTTCGTCGGGCGCGGCCCCGTAGAGACGCGACACCAGCGCGATCTGTCCGGCGACGTTGGTGGAGAGATTTCCCGACACCTCGTCCCAGTGGCGCTCGAAGAAGATGTAGGTGACGACCGCGAGGATGAGGAAGATGGGCAGCACGACGATGAGCACGACGCGCGCATAAAGGCTTTTCGGAAAATAGCGGCGGAGCGGCTGCAAGTCTCTCAGTCCGGCATAAGGGCGTAACCGACGCCGCGAACGGTCTGGAGGTAGGTCGGGGTCCTCGGATCGACCTCGATTTTCTTCCGCAGGCGCGTCACCTGCACATCGACCGAGCGCTCCATGACCGCTGCGGTCTGTTCGGCGAGCGTGGTGCGCGAAATCGCCTCGCCAGGCTTTTGAGCGAGTGCGCGCATGAGCGCCAGCTCTCCGGCCGTGAGCTTGATCGAGGCCTCTCCTCGCTTGAGTTCGCCCCGGCCCGGCGCGAAGGTGCAGGCGCCGAAGTTCAGCACCTGCTTGTCGCGCTGCGCCGGCCGGGCGCGCTTCAACAGCGCGTTGACGCGCAAGAGCAGCTCGCGCGGTTCGAACGGCTTGGAGAGGTAGTCGTCGGCGCCGCGCTCGAAGCCTTCGATGCGATCCTCGGGGAGACCGCGCGCGGTGAGGAGAATGATCGGCACGTTCGAGGCGCTGCGGATCTTCTCCGTCAGGTCGAAGCCGGAAAGACCAGGCATCATCACATCGAGAATGAGGAGATCGAACTCGACGGAAGCCAGCAGGGTCCGCGCCTCCTCGCCGTCGGCGGCCAGCGAACAGAGGAATCCGTTGTCCGCGAGGTAGCGCTTCAGGAGCGTCCGGATCCTGTTGTCGTCATCGACAACCAGAATATGCGCGGGATGCTCGCCGATGCGCCGTGTGTCAGACATCAAGCCTCCGAAGGCGGCGCGGCGCGAAGCGCCTTCGTCGCGCGCAGAACATAATCCGCGCCGGTCCACAATGTAAGAAGCGCGGCGGCCCAGAGGAGAGCTGTTCCCGGAGCATGCAGAGCCGCCGGAGCGATCCCCCCGGGCGCGGCGGCCAGCAGCGCGGCGAGCGCGACAAGCTGGGCGGTCGTCTTCCATTTGGCGAGGCGCGTCACCGGGAGGGCCATGGCGCGCCCGCCAAGCGCCTCGCGCAGCCCCGTCACCAGAATCTCGCGCAGGAGTATGACGAGCGCGGCGATGACGGCCGAGCCCGCGATGACCCCGTTTCGGGTGAGAAGCAGGAGCGCCGCCGCGATCAGCAGCTTGTCGGCCAGTGGGTCAAGTGCGGCGCCGAGCGCTGAAACCTCGCCGCGCGCCCTCGCGACCATGCCATCGAGAAGGTCAGTCAACGAAGCGACGACGAAGACAACGAACGCCGCGGTCATGGCCGAACGCCACTCGATGAAGAAAAGAACCGCGAACGGAACGATCAGCAGGATGCGCCCGAGGGTCAGATAATTCGCCATGCTGAACCCATAGGCGGAGTCTTTGAAACTGTCGCGGGCTAATCCCGGTCCGGCAGGCGCACGGTCGCCGCAGCGAGAGCAGCGACGCCCTCGCGCCGTCCCGTGAAACCGAGCTCTTCGGTGGTCGTCGCCTTGACCGAGATGCGGTCGATCGGCAGCGCCATGATCGCGGCGAGCGCTTCGCGCATGGCGAGCCGGTGCGGTTTGATCTTCGGCGCCTCGCAAATGATGGTGATGTCGCAATGGGCGACGTCGCCGCCTTTTTCACGCACGAACGCGCAGGCCTTCTCCAGAAAAATGCGGGACGGCGCGCCGCGCCATTGCGGGTCCGTCGGCGGAAAATGATCGCCGATGTCTCCCTCCCCGATCGCTCCGAGGATGGCGTCCGTCAACGCATGCATGGCGGCGTCGGCGTCGGAGTGGCCCTTCAGCTTCGCCGGGTGCGGAATGGCGACGCCGCACAAGATGACCGCGTCGCCTGGCTCGAACTGGTGCACGTCGAAGCCCTGGCCGGTCCGGAATTCGACCATCGTCTTTCTCCGTCCAAGGAGGAGTTCGGCCATGCCAAAATCCTCCGCCTGGGTGATCTTCATGTTGTCGGGCGAGCCGGGCACGAGCGCGACAGCGACGCCGGCGGCTTCGGCGACCGCGGCGTCGTCGGTCAGCGATTGGCCGGCCGCGGCTCGATGGGCGCTAAGGATGGCGTCGAAATGAAAGCCCTGCGGCGTCTGCGCGCGCCACAAACGCGTCCGCTCGACGGTGCCTTCGATCGTGGCGCCGTCATCGGCGGCCCGCTTGATCGTGTCGTGCACCGGAAGCGCGGCGATTGCGCCGGGCGCTGCCTCCAGCGCATCGATCACCCGGCCGATCGTTCCTTGATCGACGAAAGGCCGGGCGGCGTCGTGGATCAGCGCCAGTCGCGGGGCGTCCGCTTTCAGGCTTTCGAGGCCGAGGCGGGCGGAGTCCTGCCGCTCGGCGCCGCCATGGACGGGTCGCATCAGTTTGGGGTTCGCGAGGAGGCCCGCCATCGCCGTCGCGTAAAGATCGTCATCGTCGCGATGAATGACCACCCTCACGGCGTCGATTTTCGGATGTTTGAGGAAAGCCTCGACCGTCCGCGCAAGGACGGCCCGGCCGGCCAGCGGGCGGTATTGCTTGGGGCCGCCATTCCCGGCGCGAGACCCGCGACCTGCGGCGACGATGAGAGCGATCGCTCGTATCATGCGAGCGCCTTGTAAGGCGCATCAAGCACAAGGCGCAATGCAGCGAACGGCGGGCGGCGACGGGCGGCCTTGGGGCGGCCCAAGGGCGGCCCCGGGGCGGCTCTTGACGCAAACGCTGATTGCTCCAAACAGGCGCAATGCGCATAGGGCCAATCATCCTCGCCAATTCGGTCGCGGTCGCGCCGATGTCCGGCGTCAGCGATCTCCCCTTCCGCCGGGCCGTCGCGGCTGGCGGCGCCGGGCTGGTCGTCTCCGAAATGGTGGCGAGCGCGGAACTTGCGAAGAAGCGTCCCGATGTGGTGCGCCGGGCCGAGGGCGATCCGAACGTCCGCCCCTTCGTCATTCAGTTGGCGGGCCGCGAACCTTGCTGGATGGCGGAAGGCGCCCGGCTTGCCGAGGCCGCGGGCGCCGACATCATCGACATCAATATGGGCTGCCCGTCGCGGCAGGTGACCGGCCAGCTCTGCGGGTCGGCGCTGATGCGCGACCTCGATCTGGCTGCGGGCCTCATCGAGGCGACGGTCAAGGCGACGGCGAAGCCGGTGACGCTGAAGATGCGTCTCGGCTGGGATCGCGATTGCCTCAATGCGCCGGACCTCGCGCGCCGCGCCCAAGCGATCGGCGTCAGATCGCTCGTCGTTCATGGGCGCACGAGAAACCAGTTCTATACAGGCGCCGCCGATTGGCGGGCGGTGCGCGCAGTCAAGGAGGCGGTTGCCATTCCGGTATTGGTCAACGGCGACATTGTGGACCTGAACACGGCCCGCGAAGCGCTTTCGCAATCCGGCGCTGACGGCGTCATGATCGGGCGTGCGGCTGTCGGACGTCCGTGGCTCCCGGGAGCGATTGCGGCAGCGCTCGCCGCCGGCTCACCGGTCGTGCAAGAGCCGTCGATCGAGGCTCAATGCGCGATCGCGCTCCGCCAGTATGCGGACACGGTTGCGCTTTACGGGAAGTCACTGGGGCTTCGCGTGGCGCGAAAGCACGTCGCGGCTTATGTCGATTATGCTCCCGTCGAGATCAGCGATGACGAGCGCCGTGCTTTTCGCTCGTTCATTTGCAGGCTGAATGACGCTGCAGAAGTCGCCGACCGTCTCGCGGCTTTTTTCGCCGGCGAAGCGACTGAACTCGCTCGCGCGGCGTGATTGAATCACCTGCGTCTTTCCAGCAACATTTGTGTTGATTTCCGGCAACAAATGTTACATTGTCCCGCTGGTTCGGGCTTTGCATCCGGTTGTGTCGGTTGGGTGACAGTCTCGAAACAACCCGTCGGGGGGCGGGTCAAGCGGGGCAGGTCGTTGCGGCGGGACTGAAGGCGTTGCCAAAACAGGCGTTGAAGGACGAACCGGTTGACGACGCGGCGGGGCCAGGCCTTCGCGCGCGCCGGTTGCCGAGCTGGACGACGTCGAACGCCCTGATCGGCGCGGCCCTCGCCACTGCAGTCGCCATCGCCCTTTTCACCACCTGGTTCATGCTGTCGCCGGCGGTCGAGACCGCCAGCCGCAGCCTGCTGCGAATCATGGTTGTCGCCAACGGCGTCATTCTCCTTGGCCTCGGGGGCCTGGTCGGTTTCCGCCTGTGGCGCGTCTGGTCGGACCGCCGAAACCAGATCGCCGGCGCGCAGACCCAGCTTCAACTCGCCTTGATGTTCGCGCTCGTCGCCGTCGTGCCCTCGCTTTTCGCCTTCCTCTTTACCCTGACGATCCTGCGTACCAGCATGAACGACGTGTTCAGCGCGAGGATCGAAAACTACCAGAACGGGGCCCGCAATTTCGCCAACAATTATTTCGATCTCGAGGCGACGTCCGACCACTTTCAGCTGAAGCAAATCGAGAGCGACCTCGCCCAGACCCAGAACTACGGCATCACGCCCGCCACCGCGCCCATCCTCGTGCGCGAGCAGCTCCGCAAACAGGCGTTCATCCGCGGCTTCGCGGCGATCTTCCTTCTCGACGCCGAGCGCCAAGTGGTCAGCCGCGTCGAACTTGCGGAGGGCGGGTTCACCCTTCCTGATCGCGCGGCGCTCGACGCGGTCGATACCGCGGAGAGCTCGGGCAAATTCGACCTGAGCGACAGCGAGCGCATCGACTATTTCCGCGGCACGCTGAGATCGCCGCTTTACGGCGGCTCCTATATCGTCATCTACCGGCCGGTCCAGAAAGCGATCAGCGACGATCTGCGCGGCATCCGCGCCATGCGCGACGACTGGGCGGAGGCCAAGATCGGACGCGCGCGGATCGAACGGGTCTTCACGACGGGCTATGGCGGCCTCGCCGTCATCATCTTCTTCGCCGCCATCTGGCTCGCGCTATGGGCGGCGACGCGCATGGTGCGCCCGATCGGCCGGCTGATGCGCATGGCCGGGCGCGTCTCGGGCGGCGATCTCGGCGCGCGCGTCGAGGTCTACAAGGGCGACGGCGAACTTGGCGCGCTGGCGCGCTCGATGAATCACATGACGGCGCAGCTTCAAACCCAGCGCAACGATCTCGTCGAGACCAACCGGCAGTTCGACCGGCGGCGACGCTTTACCGAAGCAGTCCTGTCTGGCGTTTCCGCGGGCGTCGTCAGCGTGACGGCGGATGGGCGCATCGCCATCGTCAATCGGTTCGCCGCCGACATTCTGCGCCTCGATTCCGGACGCCAGGCCGGCGCGCGCATCGAGGAGATCCTCCCCGAACTGCAGGGCCTCCTCGCCGAGGCGTCCGCCGATCCCGAGTTCGAGGCCGCTGAGCAGATCGAAATAGAACGCGCCGGGCGCAAGCGCGTCCTCAACGTGCGCATCGTTTCCGACGTCGTCGAGGGCGAGCAGAGCTACGTCATCACCTTCGACGACATCACGCAGCTCATCTCCGCCCAGCGCAACGCCGCCTGGGGCGATGTCGCCCGCCGCATCGCGCACGAAATCAAGAATCCGCTGACGCCCATCCAGCTCTCGGCGGAACGGCTGCGCCGCAAGTACATCGATGAAGTGAAGACCCAGCCGGAAATCTTCGACAAGTGCACCGAGACAATCATTCGCCATGTCGGCGACATCGGCCGCATGGTCGATGAGTTCTCATCTTTTGCACGCATGCCGAAGCCCGTGATCTCGCGCGAGGATCTGAGCGAACTCGTGAAGGCGGCGATCTTTCCGCAAAAGGTCGCGCACCCTGACATCGATTTCGCCGTCGAGCCGCCGGCAAGTCCGCGCTTCGCCGACTGCGACGGCCGCCTCATCGTTCAGGCGCTTTCCAATCTTTTGAAGAACGCCGCCGAATCCGTCAGCGCGCGCATCGCCGCCGAGCAGGGCGACAAGGCGCCCGGGCGAATAAATGTGAAGGTCGTCGATATCGGCGAGTTCTCGCGCATCGACGTCGTCGATAACGGGATAGGCCTGCCGAAGGCGGAGCGTCACCGTCTCACCGAGCCGTATATGACCACCCGCGCCAAGGGGACGGGTCTCGGTCTCGCGATCGTGCGCAAGGTCGTCGAGGATCATGGCGGCTATCTCGAGTTCGACGATGAAACGTCGCTCGGCAAAACCGGCGCGCGCGTCAGTCTGGCGCTGCCTGCGCAGTCAAACGTCCAAATGCGGCCTCCGGCGAAAGCTGCGGCCGCAGCGGAGTAGGGGTAAGGGAAAAAAGGGTCAGCTATGAGTGTGGACATCCTGGTCGTCGATGACGAAGCCGATATTCGCGAACTCGTTACGGGTCTCCTCGAAGACGAGGGATTCAGCCCGCGTGCGGCGGCCAACTCCGAGGGCGCGTTCAAGGCGGTCAAGGAAAGGCTGCCGGCGCTGGTCATTCTCGATGTCTGGCTGCAGGGCTCGACCATGGACGGGATCGAGATCCTGGCGGAGCTCAAGAAAGCCCATCCGGACTTGCCGGTGGTCATTATCTCCGGCCACGGAACAATCGAGACGGCCGTCGCGGCGATCAAGAAAGGCGCCTACGATTTCGTCGAAAAGCCGTTCAACGCCGACCGCCTCATTCTCGCGGTCAACCGGGCGCTCGAGGCCGCGCGGCTCCGGCGCGAGAACACGGACCTGCGCGAGCGCGCGCCGGAATGGGGCCTCATCGGCTCGTCGACGGTCATCAATTCGCTGCGCGGCGTCATCGACCGCGTCGGCGACACCCGCTCGCGCGTCCTCATCTCCGGCCCGCCGGGCTCCGGCAAGGAAGTGATCGCGCGTCTCATTCACGCCAAGTCGGGCCGGTCCTCGCAGGCTTTCCTCGTGGTGAGCGCCGCGACGATTGCGCCGGAGAGCATGGAGGAAGAGCTCTTCGGCGTCGAAGGCAAGGACGACTCGCCGAAGAAGGTCGGCCTCCTTGAGCGCTCGCACGGCGGCACGCTGATGTTCGACGAGATCGGCGACATGCCGACGGAGACGCAAGGGAAAATCCTGCGCGTTCTGGTCGATCAACGCTTCAAGCGGGTCGGGGGCGACGCGCATGTCGTCGTCGATGTGCGCATCATCACGACGACCTCGCGCGATCTTCTCGCCGACGCCGCGCAAGGGCGCTTCCGCGAGGACCTGTTCCACCGCCTCAACGTCGTTCCGATCATGGCGCCGTCGCTGTCGGAGCGCCGCGACGACATTCCGGCGCTCGTCGTCTATTTCGTCGATCGCATCGCGCGCGCGCAAGGCTTCCCCAAGCGCCAGCTCTCCGCCGAGGCGATGGCCGCGCTGCAGGCCTATCACTGGCCTGGGAACGTCCGGCAGCTCAGGAACGTTATCGAGCGCACGCTGATCCTCATGGGCAAGGACAGCCATGGCGAGATCACGAGCGAGCACCTGCCGTCCGAGATTATCGACGCAGGTCTCTCAATTCCCGCCGGGGAGGGTCTCGAGCAGATCATCGCGCTCCCCTTGCGCGAGGCGCGCGAGCGCTTCGAGCGCGAGTACCTCATTGCGCAAATCAACCGCTTCGGCGGCAACATCTCGCGCACCGCAACCTTCATCGGCATGGAGCGCTCGGCGTTGCATCGGAAGCTGAAGGCTCTGGGCGTCAACGGCCAGGCTCGGGTGGAGAGCGTTTAGTTGAGTCGCGGATCGGTTAATCCATGCTGCTCGCCGCAAGCTGGGCCGTTACCAGCCTTGGAAGTATGGCGCTGTTCTTGACTTAACACTCGGCCGGGCGACAATTCAGAATGGACTATCGAAAAATCATCACGGTGGAGCCCGGCAAGAGGAGCGGCAAGCCCTGCATCCGCGGGCTGCGGATCACCGTGTCCGACGTGCTTGACTATCTCGCCGGGGGCACGAGCGAATCAGAACTGCTTCGCCAGTTTCCTGAATTAACGCCTGAAGACATTCGGGCCTGCCTCGCCTTCGCCGCCGATCGAGAGCGCCGGCTAGCGGGTTCTCCGGTCAAGTGAAGCTTCTATTCGACGAAAACCTGGCTCGCGAACTGGTTGAGCGGTTGTCGGATGTGTTTCCCGGCTCTCAACACGTCGTGCCCCTCGGCTTTGAGCGGGCGGGAGACAATCGAATCTGGGAGTACGCAAAGGCTGACGGGTTCGTCATCGTATCCAAGGACGGCGACTTCAACCAACTTGCCTTTCTCCACGGCCCGCCGCCGAAAGTCATCTGGCTTCGCCTTGGGAATTGCACGACGGATATCGTCGAGCGATTGATCAGGCAGCGGCGGGCGCAGATTGCGGCCTTCGAAAGCGACCCGAGCGACGGTGTTTTGATCATCGGATGAGCGAAAGGCTTTCCCCATGCGCGTGATCGTCTGCGGCGCCGGCCGCGTCGGATATGGAATCGCCAAGCGTCTCGCGCGCGAGAACAACGACGTGACCGTCGTCGATCAGCGCAAGGAGCTGGCCCGCCAGGTCTCCGAAAGCCTCGACGTGCGCAGCGTGATCGGCAACTGCGCCTATCCGGAGGTTCTCGAGGAAGCCGGCGCGCGCGAAGCGGACATGATCATCGCGGTCACGCAGCAGGATGAAGTGAACATGGTCGCCTGCGAGATCGCGCACGCCATGTTCAACGTCCCGACCAAGATCGCGCGCGTGCGCGCCCAGGAATATCTCGATCCGCGCTATCCGCTGTTCAGCCGGGAGCGCATTCCGATCGACGTCATCATTTCGCCGGAGCGCGAGGTGTCCGAGGCGATCATTCAGCGCATGTCGACGCCGGGCGCCTTCGAGATCAAGTCCTTTGTCGATGGGAAAGTGTGGGCGGTCGGCGTCAAGCTGCGCGACGACTGTCCGATCATCAACACGCCGCTGCGGCAGGTGGCCGAGCTTTTCCCGGATCTCAAGATCACCATTGTCGCCTTCAGACGGGGCGGGGAAATGCGCCGCGCGCATGCGGTCGACCAGCTTCAGCCGCGCGATGAAATCTACTTTGTCGCGGACCGCAACGATGTGACCCGGGCGCTCGAAATCATGGGCGAGGCCGAGCGGCAGGCGCGGCGCATCATTGTCATCGGCGGCGGCAATGTCGGCCTCTATGTGGCGCAGGGCCTCGAGAAAATGGGGTCCATGAAGGTTCGCCTCATCGAAGCGGACAAGGCGCGCGCGGAGACGATCGCCGAGCAGCTGGAGAAGACGGTCGTGCTCCAGGGCGACGGCCTCGACCGCAATCTCCTTCGCGAGGCCGGCGTCGCCGACGCCGAGTCCGTCGTCGCAGTGACCGACAGCGATCAGGTGAACATCCTTGCGTCGGTCGTCGCCAAACGCGAGGGCGCGCGCCGCTCCATGGCGCTGATCAACGACCCGGACTACGGCCCCGTCTCCGAGGCGGTCGGCATCGACCGGTATATCGATCCGCGCGCCACCACGATCTCAAAGATTTTGCAGCACATTCGCCGCGGCCGCATCAAGGGCGTCTATTCGCTGGGCGACGGCGCCGCCGAACTCATAGACGCGATCGCTCTTGAGACCTCGCCGCTGGTCAACCGGCCTTTGCGCGACGCCGACCTGCCTGAAGGCGTGATGATCGGCGCGCTCTACCGCGATGACGCGGTGTCGATGCCGACGGGAGACACCGTCGTCAACGCCGGCGACCGCATCGTGCTGATGGCCCTCAAGGATCATGTGAAGGACGTCGAGCAGATGTTCCGCGTCAGTCTCGAGTATTTCTAAGTCGCTTCAGCGCGAAGCTGCACATGCCGCCGGCCCGTCGCAGAACAGCATCCTTCGCGACGGCCCGCGCGCCCCTTGGAAGTCCGTCCATGTTGGTGGGCGGGGCCTCCTCAGGATGAGGCCATGATGTGTTTGCAGAGATCAGATATTATAGTCCGTAGACAAACAAAAACAGGCCTCGGCCTGAGGGGCCCGCGCATTCGCGGCCCGTCGCGAAGGATGCTGTTCTGCGATTCTAGGCCTCATCCTGCAGCCGCTCCTGCGCGAACTTGCGAAGCGCGGGGCCGATGTCAGGCGCTTTCAGACCGAGGTCGAGATTGGCCTTGAGCCAGCCGAGCTTCGATCCGCAGTCGTGGATGACGCCGGTGCAGATGCAGGCGTGAAAGGCCTGACGTCGGTTGAGCGTGTTCATGCCGTCGGTCAGCTGGATCTCGCCGCCGGCGCCTTTCTCCTGCGTCTCCAGAATCCTGAAAATGTCCGGCTGCAGAACATAGCGCCCGATGATGCGGAAATTCGACGGCGCATCGGCGGGCGCCGGCTTTTCGACCATGCCCGACATCTCGATGAGGGCGCCTTTGCGGGCCTTCGGCGCAATGACGCCGTATTTGGACGTCTCCTCGCGCGCGACCTCTTCGACGGCGACGAGATTGCCGCCGACGCTTGCATAGGCCTCGATCATCTGCTTCAGGAATCCCGGCCGCGCCGGCGCGATTTCATCCGGCAGCGATACGGCGAAGGGTTCGTCGCCGATGATCTCGCGCGCGCACCAGACGGCGTGCCCGAGGCCAAGCGGCGCCTGCTGGCGGGTATAGATGGCGGCGCCGGCGGCGGGAATGGCGGCGGTCGCTGCGTCGAGCAGGTCCTTCTTGTTCTTGGCCCTCAGCGTCGCTTCGAGTTCGAATGCGTGGTCGAAATAGTCCTCGATGGCGGACTTCCCGCGCCCGGTCACGAAGACGAAAGTCTCGATGCCAGCCTCGCGCGCCTCAGCGACGACGTAATCGATCAGCGGACGATCGACGACCGGCAACAGCTCCTTCGGAATCGATTTGGTGGCGGGGAGAACGCGCGTGCCGAGCCCGGCGACGGGGATGACGACTTTCCGGATCGGCTTCATCGCAGCGGCGCTCCAGCTTCAGTGCCCAGCATTAGTGCTTCGTCTTATGGATGGGGCTGACTTCGAGATCAACGGACTCGGCGATCGGGTCGAGGCGCAGATATTCCTCTTCCATTTTCTGCGCGACGGCGGCGATGCGTCGATCGGCGTCTGCGGCGAGATCGTAATAGAAAAGGTTGTAGGAGCGCGCGCGCCATTTTTTGTCAAACCATGCCGGGCGCCGCAGGAAGGGTTGCGCGGGCCGGTCCACGATGAGGACGCCGCTCTCGCATTGAGCGCCGATAATCTTGCTCATCGCAGGCGGCGCCGAACCGGGAGCAAGACCAGTCGCCGACGCCGCGCCGAGGTGAAGCTCCGCTTCAGCACGGTCCGTTGAATGGGTCCAACCCAATGGATTGACGCAGAGCAGGGGATCGTCCGCCGTCGACTGCAGCTCTCCATCGGAGGTCCAGACCATGGAGCGCTGTCGCGCCCTTTCGATCTCCCCCGTGAACCGTCGCTCGTAATCGATGTAGGAAATGACGCAGCGGATGGCGGCGTCGTCCGCGCATGGCGGCGTCGCCGCCAGATAGGTCTTAAAGAGACCGAGCGGCGTCGCCTGGTCGATCGCATAGGCGGCGGCGAGGCGCCCGCGCAGCTTCTCGTCCGTCTGGAAATAGTCCTTGAGCAGCCCTTGCAGGTGCAGGGCGCCCTGACCATAGCCGACGAGAACGAGCGGCTTCTTCGGATCGCTGGCGCGCAAGAAGCGGTCGAAGGCGGCGCGTACATCCGCATAGGCGAGCTTGCGCGCAGCGACGCCGTCGAATTTGTGCGTAAAAAACGAAAACAGCGTCGCCTCGCGATAGCGCGGCGCGAACAAGGGACCGAACGGCATGAAAGGCCCGAGCTCGTTCGGGATGACGTTACGGCTCAATTCCTCTTCGGCCGACACGTCGCCGATCGGCGCATTCCAGCCGGCGTTCGAATAGTAGGAGGTCGAGTGCAGGTAGAAAATTTCGGCGCGCGCATCGGCCGGCGCGACGTCTGGCCAAAGCAGCCATGTGTCCCGCGCCTGGTAGTTAGGGGCTGGCGGCGGCGCCTCAATCTGGAATGGGGTGCGCGGATTGAGGCGGAATCTCGCGATATTGTCCTGAAAGACCAAAGCGCCGACGACAAGCGCGACGGCGAGGCCGGAAAGGCCCGATGCCAGCATCAAGCGCCGCCGCGTGAGGGCGACGGCGGCGCCAGAACCTTTCTTTATGCGCGCCTTGGCCATAGAATCTTCACGCGACGCCTGATAGTTGACGGGTCAGCAGCCCCGAAGGCTAATGAGAGTTAAGTCGGCTGTCACCTTCCGTGGCGATAGTTCGATGCCTTGAGGCGCTCCCTGAAGAGTTCGATTTATGGCGGACCACACCGATCACAACCAAACCGACTTCGGCGGCGGCGACCGCCGTTCGCCGCAATCGGGCAAACAGCGGCCGCGGCGGAGTTTCTGGTCGAGCCTGTGGTCGAGCTTCATGGCCGGGGTCGTCGTCGTCGCTCCTATCGGGATCACCATCGCGCTCATCTACTGGTTCGTCACGGACCCGATGGCCAAGGTCGACCGCTTCGTGCGCAACGCCCTTCCGGGTACGGAGATTTCGGTCATTCCGGGGCTCGGCGTCCTCGTCGCCTTCGTGGCGATCATCGGCCTTGGCGCCTTCGCCAAGAACTTCATCGGCCGCGCCTTCATCAAGGCGGGGCAGGAGATCCTTGAAGCGGTCCCGGTCGTGCGCCAGCTCTACCGGTTCTTCAAGAATGTCTTTGAGACGGCGCTCCAGCAGAAGGAGCGTTCGTTCAAGGAAGTCGCGCTCGTCGAGTATCCGCGCGAAGGTCTGTGGGCGCTCGCCTTCGTGGTCGGCGACGGCAAGGGAGAAATCGTTCCGGCGCTCGCCGATCAGTATCCGGACCCCGTCAGCGTCTTCGTGCCGACCGTGCCCAATCCGACATCGGGCTTCCTGATTTTCGTTTCGCGCAGCCGGATGAAGACGCTGCGCATGTCGGTCGAAGACGCGGCCAAGATGGTCTTCTCCCTCGGCCTCGTTGTTCCGGACTACGCCTCGCCCGAGGAGGCGGTGCGCCGTCTTGAGGAGCTCGCCAAGACCGCTCGCGAAAAGAAGCCGTTCCACCTGCATTTGCCGGGCCGGGGTAAGTCTAACCGGAACGGATAAGGCGCACGGCGTCGTCGCGGCTGAAAAGATAGAGCAGCACGCGAAGCGCCTCGCCCCGGTCGCCCGAGAGGGCCGCATTCTTCTCCACAATCATTTTCGCGTCGTCGCGCGCCGCGAGCAGGAGATCGGCGTGCGCGAGGGCGTCGGCGAGCCGAAACTCCGGGAACCCGGATTGCGCCGCGCCCAGCGCATCGCCCGGACCGCGCAGGCGCAGATCCTCCTCGGCGATGCGGAACCCGTCTTCCGTTTCGCGAAGAATGGCGAGCCGCGCCGCCGCTGTCTCACCGAGCGGCCCCTTGTAGAGGAGAATGCAGCTCGCCGCCTTCGCGCCCCTGCCGACGCGTCCGCGCAACTGATGGAGCTGGGCGAGGCCGAAGCGCTCTGCATGCTCGACGACCATGATGGTGGCGTTGGGCGCGTTGACGCCGACTTCAATGACGGTCGTTGCGATCAGAACGGAGATGTCCCGCTCGTGAAAGCGCTCCATGACGGCGTCTTTCTCCGCGCCGCTCATGCGTCCGTGCACAAGGCCGACGCGCTCCCCGAAGAGAGCCTGCATCGACGCGTAACGCTCTTCGGCGGCGGTCGCCGGAACGAGCTCCGATTCCTCGACCAGCGGACAGACCCAATAAATCTGGTCCCCGGCGTCCGCCGCGCGTTTGACCGCGCCGACGACTTCCTCGAGCCTGTCGAGCGGCACGGCGCGCGTCGTCACCGGCTTGCGACCCGGCGGCTTCTCGCGGATCGAGCTGATGTCGAGATCTCCATAAGCGGTCAATGCGAGCGTTCGCGGGATCGGCGTCGCCGTCATCACCAGCGTGTCGGGACGCGGTCCCTTCTCCGACAGCGCCGCGCGTTGATGGACGCCGAAGCGATGCTGTTCGTCGATGACGATGAGCGCGAGGTCCTTGAAGCGGACATCCTCCTGAAAGAGCGCATGCGTGCCGAGAACGATGTCGATTTCGCCGCGAGCAATGCGCTCGAGCTTCTCGGTGCGGGCGGCGCCCTTGTCGCGCCCGGTGACGATGTCGATGGAGCCGCCCGCATGCGCCGCCAGCGGGCGCAACGTTTCAAGATGCTGGCGCGCGAGAATTTCGGTCGGCGCCATCAGCGCCGCCTGCGCCCCCGCCTCGACCGCCTGAACCATCGCCAGAAACGCCACAATGGTCTTGCCCGAACCGACATCGCCCTGAAGCAGGCGCACCATGCGATGCGGCGCCTCCATATCAGCGTAAATCTCCTTCAGCGCGGCGCGCTGCGCCGCCGTCAGCTTGAACGGAAGGCCTGCGGCGACCTTTGCGCGAAGCTCGCCGCGCGCCTTGATCGAGCGGCCAGACGCTTTCATCCGCGACTGGCGCACGAGCAGGAGCGCCAGTTGATTGGCGAGAAGCTCGTCAAAGGCGAGGCGCCGGCGCGCCGGGGTCGATGGCGCAAGATCGGACTGCGACTTCGGCGAATGGAGTTCCTTGAGCGCGTCGCGCCACGTCGCCCAGCCCCCCCTTGCAAGCCATGCCGCGTCCTGCCATTCCGCAAGGGCCGGCGCCTTGGCGAGCGCGCCCAGCGCCGCCTTGCGGCGCACGCCGCCGCTGAGACCGGCGGTGAGCGCATAGACGGGCTCGAACAGCGGCAGGTCCGCCGGATCCTTCGGGTCGGCGATATGATCCGGGTGCGACATTTGCCGCGCGCCGCGATACTCCTCGATCCTGCCGCTGATGAGGCGCGTCTCGCCCTCGGGCAAAGCTCGCTTCAGATAGTCGCCCTTCACATGAAAGAAGATGAGCGTGACGAAGCCGGTCTCGTCCGAGCAGATGACGCGGTAGGGCTGGTTGCGCTGGCGCGCCGCGTCATGCTTGTCGATGCGCACTTCAAGCGTCGCAATTTCGCCGAACGCCGTGTCGGCGATTTTGGGGCGCCGGCTGCGGTCGATGACGGAGACCGGCGGCGAGAACAACACATCGACAATGCGCGGGCCGGCCGTCTTGCTGAGGAGCAGGGCGAGCTTTGGTCCGACGCCGGGCAAGGCCGTCACGTCGGCGAAGAGCGAATTGAGCACGAGCGGGCGCATCGCCTGCCTGTATCCCTGTTTTCAGGAGCATTGTCTAAGCGGCGCAGCGGTCTATGTTGGCGCAATGGACGAGCCGGAGGACATTCGCCGCAAGCGTCTGCTTTATCAGGCGAGCCGGCGCGGTTTCAAGGAAGCCGACCTCGTGATCGGCGGCTTCGCGGCGCGCGAGATCGCCAGCATGTCGGCGCGCGATCTCGATGAGTTCGAACGCCTGCTCGCGCACCCCGACCAAGACCTCTACGCTTGGGCGCTCGGCGAGGCGGCGCCCGATCCGTCCGTTGCGGGATGCGTGCTCGACCGGCTGAAGGCGTTCGCCCGCTAGGCGGCGATCAATTCAAAGAACTTCGCGAGATCGATATTGCCGCCGGAGACGATGGCGACGATGGGGCCAGTTCCCGCTTTGCCGGCGAGCGCGGCAGCCAGCGGCAAGGCCCCGGCGCCTTCGCTGATGACGCGCGATTTCTCCGCCATGAGGCGCATCGCCTTCTTCGCTTCGTCGAGACTGACGACGATCGCGCCATCGACGAGTGGGGCCATGCGCGCCCACATGCGCGGCATGACCGTGCGCCCGCCGGCGCCATCGACGAAAGAGGCCTTCCACGTCTCGAAGGCTTGCGGCGAGCGGCTCGCGAACGAGGCGGCGAACGGCGCGGCGGTTTCCGGCTCCGCGCCGAATATCCGCACGTCCGGCTTCAGCGCCTTGATCGCGGCGGCGACGCCCGTAATCAGTCCGCCGCCGCCGATGCTGGCGACGATCGCCTTCACGTCCGGCGCCTGTTCGAAAATTTCGAGGCCCATGGCGCCATGGCCGGCGATGAAGTTGTGGTCGTCGAAGGGGTGGACGAGCACGCCCTCGACGCCTTCGAACGCATGCTCTTCGAGCGCCTTCCAGGCGACATCGAAGGGAACCGGGATGAGCCTCGCCCCCAGCGCGCGCATGCGGTCGAGTTTCGTCTGCGGCGCCGTGTCGATCACGACGACGCAGCACGGAACGCCGGCGGCGCGGGCGGCGAAGGCGACGCCTTGCCCGGCGTTGCCGGCGCTGATCGTCCATACGCCCCGCCGGCGCTCGGATTCGCTCAGCATGGCGACTGCGTTGGCGGCGCCCCTCAGCTTGTAGGAATTGGTCGGTTGCAGATTTTCCAGCTTCAGGCGGATGTCCGGCCCGCTCTGTCCAAGGTCGAGCCGGACGAGCGGGGTGCGCAAGGTGACGCCCGCGGTGCGGGCCTTCGCCTGCCTGATTTCGTCGAGCGTTATGGGACGGACGGGTGGAAGCGCGACCGGCATATCAAGATCCTCCATCGCGGGATTTAAGTGCCAGATGAGCTGGGGCGAGGCAACGATCCGACGCCGCGGGCCGATTGCCCTCAGTCGGCGCACGCGCTAGGTCGAGTGCGACCAACACTGCGCGGACGCCAATCGGGGCGCCCGCGCAATTTTGCGTTGAGGCCCCTTTTGCAGGTTTCCGGATCAGAACTCATCGGCGCAAAGGAGGCCTGGACAAGGCCCGGGGCGCTCGAAATCTATGGCGCGCCCGAGGGCGCCGACGCCATGGCGATTGCAGAAGCGGCTTCAATTCGCGCCGCCGAAGTTCTTTTCATCGCCCGCGACGGCGCGCGCGCCGCGGCGACGGCGGAAGCCTTGCGCTTTTTCGCGCCGTCGATGCCGGTCGTCGAATATCCGGCCTGGGACTGCC
Source organism: Parvularculaceae bacterium (assembly GCA_040081755.1). Taxonomy (GTDB): domain Bacteria; phylum Pseudomonadota; class Alphaproteobacteria; order Caulobacterales; family Parvularculaceae; genus Amphiplicatus. The sequence continues at coordinate 5,500 of JBEBFW010000012.1, read as the reverse complement.
TTCCCTACGACCGTGTCTCGCCCTCGCCGGCGATTTCCTCGGCGCGCATGGCGGCGCTCTCGCTCCTCGTCAGCCACGACGGCCGGTCGCCGCTGATCGTGGTCGCGACGGTGAATGCGGCGACCCAGAAGACGCCGCCCAAGGAGATGATCGCCGCCTCGCGCCTTGCGGCCGCGCCCGGCGATGTCGTCTCGATGGACAAGATCTCGGCCTATCTCGCCGCCAACGGCTATGCGCGCGCCAGCGCCGTGCGCGAGGCGGGCGAGTTCGCCGTGCGCGGCGGGCTCATCGACATCTTTCCGCCGGGCGCCGAAGAGCCGATCCGCCTCGATTTCTTCGGGGACCAACTTGAATCCGTGCGCGCCTTCGATGCAGCGAGCCAGCGCACCACCAGGGCGCTCACCCAGATCGATCTCGCGGCGGCCTCCGAAATTCTGCTCAACGATGAAAGCGCCGCGCGCTTCCGGCGAAACTGGATCGCAGAGCTTGGGCCCGCCGGCGACGACCCGATCTACGCCTCGGCGAGCGCCGGTCGCAAGCAGGCCGGCATGGAGCACTGGCTGCCGCTTTTCTACGATCGCGTCGATACGCTGTTCGACTTCATGCCGGACGGGCTCGTCATTCTCGACCACCAGGCGGAGGAGGCGGCCGCCGCGCGCTTTGCTTCGATCAAGGACTATTTCGAGGCGCGCGCTGAAAGCGCTGTTGAAAGACGTCCGAAAAGCGCGGAGTTCTCAGCGCCGGCCTATCGCCCGCTGAAAGCGGAGCGCCTTTACTTCGGCGAAAGCGATTGGGCCGGGCGCCTCGGGGGACAGGACCGCCGCTTGCTGACCCCGTTCGCGCCGCCGGAGGGCCGGCGCGCCTATTCTTTCGGCGCCAAGGTCGGGCGCGGCTTCGCCGCGGAACGCGCCGCCGAGCGGTCCAATGTCTTCGACGCGGTCGTCGCCCATGCGCGCGCGCTCGGCGCCGACGGCAAGCGCGTGTTTGCGGCGTGCTGGACCGAAGGCTCGGCCGACCGGCTCCGTTCGGTGCTCAACGATCATGGCGTCACGGCCGGGCATTTCATCGACTGGACTTCGGCGCGCGCCGGCAAGAGCAGCGGGATCGACACCATCTTGCTCGGCCTCGAGACGGGTTTCGTCGCGGGCGACGCCGCGTTCATCTCCGAACAGGACATCCTCGGCGACCGCCTCGTGCGCCGCGGGCGCCGGAAGCGCGCGGAGAATTTTCTCACCGAGGCCGGGGCGCTCGCCGTCGGCGATCTGATCGTGCACGTCGATCACGGCGTCGGGCGCTATCTCGGCCTCAAAGCCCTCGAAGTGCAGGGCGCGCCGCATGACTGCATCGAGCTTGAATATGCCGGGGGCGACAAGCTCTTTCTTCCCGTCGAGAATATCGAGTTGCTCTCGCGCTTCGGGTCCGACGATCCGATGGCCCAGCTCGACAAGCTCGGCGGCGCCGGCTGGCAGGGCCGCAAGGCGCGCGCGCGGGCGCGCGTCAAGATGCTGGCCGAGCAGCTGATCGCCATCGCGGCGAAGCGCGAGATGACGGGCGCAGATGCGATCGCGCCTTCGACCGGGCCCTACGACGAATTCTGCGCGCGCTTTCCTTATGCGGAGACCGAGGACCAGGAAAACGCCATCGCCGACGTCATCGAGGATCTCGCGCGCGGGCGGCCCATGGACCGTCTCATCTGCGGCGATGTCGGCTTCGGCAAGACGGAGGTGGCGCTGCGCGCGGCGTTCATCGTCGCCATGACCGGGCGCCAGGTCGCGGTGATCTCGCCGACCACGCTGCTCGCGCGCCAGCATCACCGGAGCTTCGCCGAACGCTTCAAGGGATTTCCGGTGAAGATCGCACCGCTGTCGCGGCTCGTTCCTGCGGCGGAGGCGGAGAAGACTCGCGCCGGAGTGGCGGACGGCACGGTCGATATCATTGTCGGCACGCATGCGCTGCTGGCTCAGTCGATCAAGTTCCGCGACCTCGGACTTCTCGTCGTGGACGAGGAGCAGCACTTCGGCGTCAAGCACAAGGAGCGCCTCAAGGAATACCGCGCCGACACGCATGTGCTGACGCTGACCGCGACGCCCATTCCGCGCACGCTGCAGCTCTCGTTGAGCGGCATTCGCGATCTCTCGCTGATCGCGACGCCGCCGGTCGATCGGCTCGCCGTGCGCACGACCGTCGGCCCGTTCGATCCTGTGGTTGCGCGCGAGATGCTGCTGCGCGAGCATTTCCGCGGCGGGCAGAGCTTCTATGTGGCGCCGCGCATCGCCGATCTCGACGGCGTCGCAGAGTTTTTGACGACAAACGCGCCGGAAGTGCGCTTCAAGGTCGCGCACGGTCAGATGGCCCCGACCGAACTCGAAGACATCATGACCGCCTTCTACGAGGGCAAATTCGAAGTGCTGGTCTCGACCACCATCATCGAGTCCGGCCTCGATATTCCGACCGCCAACACGCTGATCGTTCATCATGCGGACCGTTTCGGCCTCGCCCAGCTCTACCAGTTGCGCGGCCGGGTCGGGCGCGCGAAACTGCGCGCCTACGCCTATCTCACCACCTCGCCGCGCAAGGCGCTGACCGAGGGCGCCGAGCGCCGGCTCAAGGTCCTGCAGTCGCTCGACACGCTGGGCGCAGGCTTTACTCTCGCCAGCCACGATCTCGACATTCGCGGGGCCGGCAATCTTCTTGGCGAGGAACAGTCGGGGCAGGTGCGGGAAGTCGGCGTCGAACTCTATCAGCACATGCTCGAAGAGGCCGTCGCCGAGCTTCGACATGGCGCCGCCGCGGCCGAGGAGGCGTGGTCGCCGCAGATTTCCATCGGCGCCTCGGTCCTCATCCCTGAAAGTTATGTCGCGGACTTGAACGTGCGCATGGCGCTCTACCGCCGGCTCGGCGATCTCTCCGAAGACCCGGACATCGAGGCCTTCGCCGCGGAGCTCGTCGATCGCTTCGGATCGCTGCCCGACGAAGCAAACCACTTGCTCGAAATCGTCGCCATCAAGGCGCGCTGCCGCAAGGCGGGCGTCTCGAAGATCGACGCCGGCCCCAAAGGCGCGGTCATCGCCTTCCGCGACGACAAGTTCGCCAACCCGGCGGGCCTCGTCGCGTTCATGTCCACGGGCGCGCTCGATGTGAAGCTGCGGCCCGACCAGCGTCTCGTCTTCCGCCAGAACTGGCCGGACGAGCGCGCCCGCATCAAGGGCTGCAAGAAGCTCGTGGCGAAACTGGAGGAGATCGCGGGGGAGGCGGTCTAGCATCGAGACTCACAATTGGCTGACACGCTCGCGACTGGTCGTCCTTCGTGACGCGATGCTTCGCATCGCTCCTCAAGGATGAAGGGGTTGCTTCACCCTGAGGAGCGCCGAGGGCGCGTCACGAAGGGCGGGGCGGCCTCACTCACTCATTTCGAAAAGCGGGCATTAGCAGGAGGCGCGATAAACGTCTTTTCGCCTGGAAGTTTTTCACGTGACGGAGGCGGTTTTGGCTGGCGCCCTGGCGTTGCAGGGTGTGTCCAATACGAGCGGTGCTATCCTCAAGGAAACGACCCGACTCCCAACGCTGAGCCGCCGGCTAGGACATGCGAGCAAGATTTTAGTTGTAGAGAGCAGATGCAGATAAATAATAATCGGGCTTTTGCGTGCAACGTAGCGAGGGTCGTGGGGTCAGCTGGATTCCTTGGCGCTACACTCGGGTTTCCTCCCAACGTTCGAATTGCGTTGCTTGTGGTTGGCCTTCTCGGGTACGGCGCAGCGATGGCGTTCTGCGATGGGCCGGTCGCTATAGAATCAAATTGAAGGGTAACGTAGAATGCGCGCTGCTTTTTGGGAGTCTATTGGGTTTCTTGCATACGGTTGGTTTCTGATACTTATAATTACAAATATAGAACCGACCGTCTCTATTCGACAAGCCCTTGTGCTAAACCTTTGCGGTAGCCTCATCGTGCTCGTCTTCAAAGTTGGGTCGAACTTCTTTAGATCGCGCAAGCGCGGTAGTGAGAGAGATTGATGAGAAGGCAACTATCACGGCGGCTGTCTTGCCGAATGTGCGTGTTCAACTGCAGCGGAGGCGAAAGCGGCGCTCTAAGTTCAAACGCCCGAGGCGCCCTCAGGAAATTGAAGACTCTCACCAGCCGAAAATTGTCGGGACGCTCCTTTGACACCGCATACTCATTGGAGGTGATGAAGAACGGCGTTCGTTCGTGTCCCGTCGTGGTCTTGACCTCGATCAGCCGTTCCTCCCCGCTCGGTTCGAATGACAAGATATCGAAGCCTGCGCCGTCGCCATCTTCTTGCGACACCCACCGTACTTTGCTGGCCAAATCCGGTCTCTGGCTCATAAGCCGCGCACGCTCCATGTGAACGACACGCTCCTCGCCTTTGAGGCCGAGCACTCGATTCCGCGCATCCCGCTCCGCCGGATCGAACTTGGCGATGAGCCGACCCAGTCTGACATCGATTTCCAATGGCGCCTTCGTAACGGGCGGCGGCGGCGGCTCCAAAAACAGCAATTCGTCCTCGGAAAAACCATCGCGGTCAGGGCTTTGGAATATGTCGAAGGCGGACGACCCGGACAACGCAGCCTCGATTTCGTCGAGCAGCGCCTTCTGGAAGTTGGCCATAGGAACGTAACCGTCAATCCAAGGAAGGCCGAGACTCGCAAAGACGGCGCTGATGTTCTGAAACTTGAACTCGATCGAGCCCTTGGAGCGGCCCGTGGCCGTTTGCACCGCGCGATTGTGGTCGGCCTTGACGAAGTGCCTGTGAGACAACTCCAGACCGAGCATCTTGAGATATTCGGCGATCACGACTCGGATCTCCGCTTCCGTCCAGTTCGTGCCGGCAACTTGGCTCACACTGACCTCCGCGAGGAGCTAAGTGGCAGCGAGGCGTTCGGTCAAGCCTCAACGCTCCGCCGTCCGCGGCGTTGCGGCCTTGAGGCTTCCGAGCACGGCGGCGAGCGACTCTTCGAGATGCTGGCCGGCGTCGCGCTCGACCGCGGTCGTCGCGGCGGCGATGGCGAAGAGCCTCTTGCCGGCGCGCGAGCGGAACATGGTGTTGGCGATGACGCCTTCGATGCGGTGCGCCTTAACCATCGCAGAAGGCACTTCCGGTGCTGACTTTTCTTCCAACTTCGGATACGGTCTTCGCGATGAATCGAGCATTCACCATGACTGCCGAAGGGCTGGAGCGCCATCGCTTCTCTGTGTCGGACCTCGACCGAATGACGGACGCGGGGGTTCTCGACCCCGAGGGCCGCTGGGAGCTGATTGACGGAGAAGTTGTTCCGATGGCGGCGCAGCATACATCTCACGGCCGCATGGCTTTCAGGCTCGCCAAATGCATCGACTTGCGGGTCGATCAGAATATGTTCGAGGTCTACGCTGGCGTGACCGTTGAGCTAGATGTGGAGCCTCAATAGGTTGTTCCCGACCAAGCCGAGGCGACTGATAGGCGTCTTTGAACCGATGCCGCCATGGGGTCGATGCCAGTTGTAA
>JBEBFW010000164.1:0-7565 GCA_040081755.1 Parvularculaceae bacterium | reverse complement strand
TAGCGCGGCTCGTTGAGGCGCAGGTCGGTCGTCACCACGGCGGGCAAATTGAGCGCGACGGTCTGCAGGCCGCCGTCCACTTCGCGTGTGACGTTGAGCTTGTCGCCCGCCTTCTCGATCTTCGAGGCGAAAGTGCCCTGCGGCCAGCCGAGAAGGGCCGCGAGCATCTGGCCCGTCTGATTGCAATCGTCGTCGATCGCCTGCTTGCCCAAGATGACGAGGCCCGGTTTCTCCTGCTCGCAGACGGCCTTGAGGAGTTTGGCGACGGCGAGCGGCTCGACCTCGTCGTCGGTCTTGATGAGAAGCCCGCGATCGGCGCCCATGGCGAGCGCCTGGCGGATCTGGTCCTGCGCCCGCTCCGGTCCGATCGAAACGGCGACGATCTCGGTCGCGACGCCACCCTCTTTGAGGCGCACCGCTTCTTCGACGGCGATCTCGCAGAACGGGTTCATCGACATCTTGACGTTGGCGAGATCGACGCCCGTGCCGTCGGACTTGACGCGGACCTTCACGTTGTAATCGACGACGCGCTTGATGGGGACGACGACTTTCATGGGGCTCCTCGCCCGGCCCTTAAGGGCCGAAAATTCATGGAAAAGCGGCGCAGGCGCCGCTCCAGGCGCGCGGACCATAGCGGCGCGATTTGGCCGTTTCAACGTGCTGCGGCGCCGAAGGGCTCAGCCCGGCCCGCGCCCGGCCAGCACGAGGAACAGCATCAAGACGGCGATGGCGACCGCCTGTGCGGCGACGCGCAGGCGCATCAGCTTGTTGGAATTCTTCGCCGCGAACGTCCCGCCCCGGCCGAGCGAGTAAATGCCGATCCCAAGAATGACCGCCGTCGCGGCGAGCGTTACGGGGATGAGGAAGAAGACGAGTTTTTCCATAGGCGTGCGCTCCTGATGGTTAGTGCATACCACATGGGGAGGCGTGCGCGACGCGCCTGACGCCCATGCGACGCAGGCCGAGCGCCGATCCGGCTTGGCCTCGCACAGCGGCAGCGCGGCGCGTGCGAGGCCGATCGGAATGGCGCAGCGACGCGCCACGCCATCCTTCGGGACGCGCGCCCCTTATGGCGCGCGAGGGCGCGCGGGGAACAAGTTTCAAGGCGCGCTCCTCAGCGTGAGGCCTATCTTATTGATAGCAAAAGAAAAAAGGCCTCATCCTTAGGGGGGCCGCCGCGCTACATGCTCCGCACCCGCCACATTCGCGAGGGCCGTCTCGAAGGATGGCAAGAGGCTCCGTCGCCGTTTCCTTGACTGCGAATTTTGATGCGTCGCGACTTTCCGCGATCACCTGCCGGCGCCCACCCCGAAGCTCCCTTCTTTGCAGTGCAGCATTTTCATGCCATGGTGCGGGCGGGGCCTACACAAGTTCGGCGGGCGGTTCGTTCATGAAACTCGAGGCGGTCATTTCGGGCGTCGGCTCCTATTTGCCCGCGCGCCTTGTGACGAACGACGACATGGCGAAGATCGTCGAGACCAATGACGAGTGGATCCGCTCGCGCTCCGGCATCGGCGCGCGCCATTTCGCCGCCGAGGGCGAGGCCGTCTCCGACATGGGCGCTGCAGCGGCGCGCGCGGCGATGGCGGAAGCGGGCGTCCGGCCCGAAGACATCGGCCTCATCATTCTGGCGACCGTCACCGGCGACAAGACGTTCCCAGCTTCAGCCGTCTACATCCAGGAAAAGCTTGGCGTTCCCGCCTGTCCCGCCTTCGACGTCTCGGCGGCCTGCGGCGGGTTCATTTACGCCCTGTCGATCGCGCAGAAATTCATCGCCTCGGGGGAAACGAAGCACGCGCTGGTCATCGGCGCGGAGAAGCTTTCCTGCTTCCTCGACTGGAGCGACCGCGCGACCTGCGTCCTATTCGGCGACGGCGCGGGCGCCGTCGTGCTTTCCGCCGAGGAAGGCGCCAAGCTCGGGCCAAATCGCGGAATCGTCGGTACGCATATTTCGGCGGACGGACGGCTCGCCAAGCACCTCTATTCCGATGGCGGCCCCTCGACCACGGCGACCGTCGGCAAGGCGCGCATGAACGGCAAGGAGGTCTTCCGCAACGCCGTTGAGCAGATTTCGAACTCGGTCATCGAGGTGGCGCGCAAATCGAACGTGCGCATCAAGGACATCGACTGGTTCGTGCCGCATCAGGCCAATATCCGCATCATCGACGCCTGCGCCAAGCGCCTCGACCTCGACCATGACCGGATCGTCGTCACCATCGACCGCCACGCCAACACCTCGGCCGCGTCGATCCCCCTGGCGCTCGATGTCGCCATAAAGGACGGGCGCATCAAACGCGGCCAGCTCCTCGCCTTCGCGGCCCTCGGCGGGGGCCTCGCCTGGGGCGCGGCGCTGGTGCGCTACTAGAGATGCAAGGGGATCGCACCAGGAGCGGCGCGGTTCCCGGGATGCAGCGCCGGCTCTTCTCCGTTTTCCTGGGCGGCGCCCTGCTCGCCGGCTGCGCGGACAAGTCGGACGGCTCGCTCGCCGGTTATGTGGAATCCGAGCTTCTCTATATTGCGCCGCAAGATGCAGGCGTCCTCGCGGAGCTTTCCGTCGTCGAGGGCGATGCCGTCGCCGGCGGCGCGCCGCTGTTCCGCATCGATCCCGAGCGCATGAAATTGTCGGTCGAGCAGGCGACTACGGCGGCAGGCGCCGCGCGGGCCCGCGTCGGCGAGGGCGGGCCCCTTGAGGAAGCCGTCGCCGAGGCGCAAGCGCAGTTCGACAACGCGGCGCGCAGCTACCGCCGCTCCTCGTCTCTAAAGAAGCAGGGCGTCGTCACGCAGGCGCGCATCGACGCCGATCGCGCGGCTTACGAGGGCGCCGAGGCGCGCCTCGCCCGCGCCAAGGCCGAGCGCGATGCGGCGGCGCGCGACGCTCAATCCGCCGAAGCGCTGGCCGCGCTCTGGAAGAAGCGCCTCGCCGATCTCGCCGTGACGGCGCCGGAGGCTGGAACCATCGAACGGGTCTATCGGCGCGCGGGCGAGATGGTCGCGGCCGGCGATCCCGTGGTGGCGCTGCTGCCGCCGGGCAATCTCAAGGTGCGCTTCTATGCGCCTGAAACCGTGCTCTCGACGCTCGCTGTCGGCGGAGAGGTCGCCATCGCCTGCGACCGCTGCGGCGAACCGCTCAGCGCACGGATCACCTATATCGCGGCCGAGCCGCAGTTCACGCCCCCGGTCATCTACTCGGTCGATGAGCGCGCGAAGCTGGTGTTTCTGATTGAGGCCCGGCCGCGCGACGGGGCGCACCTGACGCCGGGGTTGCCGGTGACGGTCCGCCTGCCGGAAATGGGCGGCGCAGCGCCCCTTGAATGAAGCGGCTTGCCGCCCCACTTCATCTAGAGGTAAACTTGTCAGTGTAACCAGATAACAAGTCACGAAAGACAGCCAAGCCATGACAAAGACCCAGGTCGAAGTCCCAGCCGAACAGATTCAATGGGTTGATGGTCTTCCCGCCCCGCCGGACCTCCCTATCCGCCCGTTCCACGCGGCGACGTCCGTGGCCAAGCTGATCCTCAACAAGGAGGATACCCGCCAGGTGTACGAGGTCATCCACGTTCTCGCCGGCGGTGCCGGCAAGCGCCTCTTCCAGCGCTTCGTCGCGACCCCTTACGGGCGGCGCGTGGTCAGTGAGCCGGTGAAGCTCGAAGAGATTTTGAGCAACCGCGCCTTCCTGCGCACCTTGCCAGACGGCAGCGTCGGACGGGCCTATCTCGACTTCATGGAAGGCGAGAACCTGACGCCCGACGGCCTCCTGGGGGCCGCGAAGGAAGCGGGCGTCGACTACGACGCGCCAACGCAGTTTCCGGAATTCATGCGCCTCTTCCTGCACATCAACATCTCGCACGATCTCTGGCATGTGCTCACCGGCTATGGCCGCGATGCGCTCGGCGAGCTTTGCAATCTCGCTTTCACGCGCGCGCAGACGAAGAACCCCGGCATCGCCTTCATCAACCGCGTCGGTCTCGTGGCGCAGAAGCTGTCGAGCCCCGGCGTGCCGGTGCTCGCGGCGTTCCGCGAAGCCGAGCGCATGGGCGCGAGCGTCGACTTCCTGCTGCAGCACGATGTCGAGGCGCTCCTCGCGCAGCCGCTCGCGGACGTCCGCAAGAAGCTCGGCTTCATCACACCGTCCGTATACAATGCAATTCCGGCCGACGTGAAAGCGGGCGTTCTGAAGCCCGCCGTGAAGAAGACCCAGGCCGAGCGCGAGGGCGTGGCCGCCGCGGCGCATGCTTGATCGCCCCTCGGAATGAGGCGGCGGCGTCGCCATCGCCCTTTGTGATGCAGGCCGTGCCGGCCTCGCGATGTGTGGTCGGCAGGCGAAGGCCGCAGAGATGACGCCTGCTTGCCGCTTGTATTTGGTGACGCCTCCCGCGATCGCCGATCTCTCCGCCTTCGCCGCGGCGCTTGAAGCGGCGCTGGGCGCAGGCGATGTCGCCTGCCTGCAAATTCGCCTCAAATCGCACGACGGCGTTCCTGCTGCGGATGATGTCGTCCTCGCCGCCGCGGAAAGGCTGCTGCCGATCTGTAAGTCGCGCGATGTCGCACTGCTCATCAACGATCGTCCCGATCTAGCGAAACGCGCCGGCGCTGACGGCGTTCATGTCGGCCAGAAGGATGCGCCGATCGCCGAGGCGCGCGCGCTGCTGGGGCCGACCGCCTCCATCGGCGCCACCTGTCACGACTCGAAGGATCTAGCGATCGCGGCCGCTGAGGCGGGCGCCGACTATGTCGCCTTCGGCGCGTTCTTTCCGACCCGAACCAAGGAGGCGCCGACGCGTGCGGCCCCTGAAATTCTCGACTGGTGGCGCATCGCGACCACAGTCCCGAGCGTCGCCATCGGCGGGATCAGCCCCGCAAACTGCGGAGCCCTGGTTTCCGCCGGCGCCGACTTTCTGGCCGTTTCGAGCGCGGTCTGGGAGCATGCCGAAGGGCCCGTCGCCGCCGTGCGCGCCTTCGCCACGGCGATCGCGAGCGCCAGAGTAGAGTGAACGGCGGATGGCGCGCCCGCGCAAAATCGGCGATATCGGCGTGACCCCTCACGTGTTTTGCTCATGAAAACTCTCGCTGCTGTTCTCGCATTCCTGTTCGCCGCGGGCCTCGCCCATGCGGCCGAAAAATCGAAGCCAGCGGCGCCGCCGCCGGAACTCGTCAAGGCGCTCGCCTCGATCGAGGCGAAGGACTACGCGGCCGCGCGCGCCTCGATTGCCCCGCTCGTCGCGGCCGGCGACCGCGACGCCATGCACATGCTCGGCTTTCTCGAGGAGCGCGGCCTTGGAGCGCCGAGGAACATGCAGCGCGCCATCGAACTCTATTACGAGTCTGCGGTGGCGGGCGGCGCCGACGCCCAGTTCTCGCTTGGCGAACTCGCCTTCAATGGCGGCGCCGTGAAGCAGGACTATGCGCGCGCCCTCGGCTGGTACCGTATGGCGGCCGAGAACAGGCATGCGGGCGCGCAGGCGCGTTTGGGCCAGATGCATGCCAGCGGTTTCGGCGTTGCGAAGGATGCGCGTCTCGCCGTTTCGTTCTTCGGGAAAGCGGCGGAGGCGAAAGATCCGGGCGCAGAGTATTTCCTCGCCAACGCCTATCTGAAGGGCGACGGCGTCAAGCAGGACTTCAAAAAGGCGGCGGAGTTCTATGCGCGCTCGGCCGAACAGGGACACCCCGAAGCGCAATACAATCTCGCGCTTCTCTACGATTCGGACCGGCTCGGCCCGCCGGACCTTGCGAAGACATATGCATTGATGAAGGCGGCCTCGGACGCCGAATTGCCCGAGGCTTATGTCGCGCTCGGCCTCATGGCCCATAACGGCAAGACGCCCAAGGCGGAAAAGCCGGCCGACTGGTTCGAGAAGGCCGCGCGGGCGGGCGATCCGCAGGGGCAGTTCCTCTACGCGGTCGCCCTTGCGGAAGGCGACGGGCGCAACAAGAATCCGGCCGAGGCGCTGTTGTGGCTCGACAAGGCCTTGCTGGCTTCGGACAGCCTCTCCGATTCGATGCGCCTTAACGCCGGCGACCTTCGCGCGCGCCTCGCCAGGGACGCCCGCAAGCCCCAGCTTCGGCAATAGGGCTCCGCCGAGAAGATTCCCGTTTCGTTCCAAACGGCCTATGCTCGCCCCATGGCCGAAGTGATTCGCATTCTGGGGATCGATCCCGGCTCCGCCGCGACCGGCTGGGGCGTCCTCGATCTTGACGGCCCGCGGCTCTCTTTTGTGGCGGCCGGCGTCATCAGGCCGAAGCGCGGCTCGGCTCGCGCCGAGAAACTCGCGCTCATCTTCGCCGAATTGAACGCCCTCATCCGGGCGCATCGCCCGCAGGAAGCCGCCGTCGAGGCGACCTTCGTCAATTCCAATCCGCAGGACGCGCTGGTGCTCGGCGAAGCGCGCGGCGTCGCCTTACTCGCCCCGGCGACGGCGTCGATCGCTGTCGCCGAATACGCGTCGAATTCGGTGAAGAAGGCGGTGACCGGGCGCGGCCACGCCGCCAAGGAGCAAGTGCAGGCGATGGTGCGCGTGCTGCTGCCCATGTCGGGCGCGCAAGCCGCCGACGCCGCCGACGCGCTCGCCGTCGCCATCGCGCACGCGCATGCGCGGGGAATGCGGAGGATTTGCGCATGATTTCTGGCAATAGGCGATGGGCGATGGGCGATGGGCGTTCGGCGACCGGCGACCGGCGACCGGCAACCGGATTTGCTCCGCCTACACCGCAAAACAGACGAGGCTTGCCAGGTCGCAAGCGAGATGGAATGCGATTTCTTCGGTTGCCGGTTGCCGGTTGCCGGTTGCCGACTATCGGCCCCATTGCCCATTGCCCATTGCCCCTTGCCCAACGGGTCGCCCCATGATCGGCCGTCTCAAGGGCGTCATCGTCGCGCTCGACACCGACACGGCGGTCATCGATGTCGGCGGCGTCGGCTACGAGATTTACGGTCATGCGCGCCTGCTCGGACGCCTTGGCGTTGGCGAGAGCGCAACGCTCGCGATTGAGACGCTGGTGCGCGAGGATCTGATCCGGCTCTACGCTTTCGAGAGCGAGGCCGAGCGCTCGGCCATCCGGCTGTTGCAATCCGTACAGGGCGTCGGCGCGCGCCACGCGCTTTCGGTGCTGCAGGTTCTGCCCCCGGACGATCTCTTTGATGCGGTCGCCGCCGAGGACGTGACCGCGATCAGCCGCGCGCATGGCGTCGGCAAGAAGCTCGCGCAACGCATCGCCACGGAATTGCAGGGCAAGGTCGGCGGCGTCGCACGCTCGGGCGCGGTGCTATCTATCGCCGCCCGCAAGAAGGCGGAGGGCGGCGCGCCCAATGCGAAGTCAGACGCCGTCTCGGCCCTCGCCAATCTCGGCTATGACGGCGCCGATGCGCGCCGCGCCGTCGGCCTCGCGGCGCAAAATCTCGATGAGGAAGCGAGCGTCGGCGATCTGGTGAGACGGGCCCTGAAGGAGCTGGCAAATGAGCACGTGCTTGCTGTCCGTTCGCGAGCCGCCAGCACGACGGGCCTGGCCTCGGCAGCCGACTACACAACGCGCGGCAACAGCAAGCTGCAGAATTCGGACTATGCCGGCGC
>JBEBFW010000163.1:0-7565 GCA_040081755.1 Parvularculaceae bacterium | reverse complement strand
AATCTTGGCCATCCGGCCACGGCTTGCTTGTGTCCACATAGCAAGCTTGAATCACAAATCGTCCCGTCAGGGAATCAGGTTCTCAAACGGGCTCTAAGGCCGAATTAACTTCTCGGCGCGAGAATGCCCCATGACCGAAGCGTCGCTACGATCCTTCGCCGCTGCACGAGGCGGCAACATCGCCATCCTGTTCGCCTTGATGGGGGTCTTGATCGTCGGCGCGGGCGGATTTGCAATCGACTACATGCGCTGGGGTTCGCAGCGCGCCGCGCTGCAGGAAGCCGCTGACGCGGGCGCCATCGCCGGGGCCGTCGAGCTTGGGCTTGGCGGCGCAGGCGTCGTCAATCGCGCCAGCCAGCGCGCAGAGGCCCTCAGTGCGGCAAACCAGGGCTCGGCCATCGCCGGCGCGACGCCTGTCGTCTCCGTCGACAAGAACGCCGGAACCGTCGCCGTCTCCTTCGACATGCCGGCGCAGAAGACGCTTTCGGCGCTGCTCTTCCACGGAGAGTCGAGGCTCTCCGCCAGCGCGACGGCGAAAGTCGCCGGCAAGACCGTCGCCTGCATCTACGCGCTCAACGCGACCGCGCCGCAAGCGCTGAAGGGCAACGGCTCGGCGATCGTCCAGGGAACGAACTGCGCCATCTATGTGAACTCGAACGACGGCGACGCCCTCGCCAATTCCGGAACGATCACGGCGAACCACATCTGCGTCGTCGGCGGCTATTCGGGCGCCGGCTACAGCCCGATGCCGCAAACTTCGTGTCCGCCGATCAACGATCCCTTCGCGGCGGTCGCCGTTCCGGCGGCGGGCCCCTGCGGCTTCAACAATCTGGCGATCAACTCGAACACGACGCTCAATCCCGGCGTCTATTGCGGCGGCCTCAGCGTGACCGCCAACGCCGTGGTGACGCTGACTCCGGGTCTCTATTTCATGATCGATGGACCGCTCTTCGTTCGAAGCGGCGCATCGGTCCTCGGCGATGAGGTCTCGATCATTCTCAGCGGCACGGCGAGCGTCGATATCGCCGGCTCCGGCGAGGTGGTGACGACGCCGCCTTTGGCCGGCCCCGCGGCAGGGTTCTCGGTCATGCAGGATCGCGCGGCGCCGCTCGGCGAGGTGAGCAAAATCACCGGAGAAGGGCGCTTCGAGTTTCCGGGGATCATCTATCTGCCGCGTCAGGCGCTCGACATCGCCGGCCGCGCCGCGGGGAACGTCAGCACGCCGAGCTATGCGGCGATCATCGCGGACACCATCACCGTGTCGGGTTCGGGCGATCTCTATGCGACCGCTGACACCTCGATGATGGGCAAGAACTCGACGCAGCAGATCACCGTCGTCAACGCCAAGCTGATCGAGTAGCCGCCTGAGCGTCAGGCTAAGAACCTAGATATCGAGTTCCTCGCGCACGAACGCCGCGTTCTCGGTGATGAACTGGAAGCGCGGCTCGGCGTTCCGCCCCATCAGGCGCTCGACGAGGCCGTCCGAGAACTCGACCTTGTCCTCGGGGATGACGACGCGCGCCAGGCTGCGCGTCTTCGGATTCATGGTCGTTTCCTTCAACTGGTCCGGGTTCATCTCGCCGAGACCCTTGAAGCGGCCGACCTCGACTTTCTGGTTCGACTTGAACTCCGACTTGATCAGCCGGTCGCGCATCGCCTCGTCCATGGCGTAGACGGACTTTCCGCCCGCGGTCAGCCGGAACAGGGGCGGCTGGGCGAGATAGAGGCGGCCCGCGTCGATGAGCGGCCGCATCTCCCGGTGGAAGAAGGTGATGAGGAGGGCCGCGATGTGCGCGCCATCGACATCGGCGTCGGTCATGATGATGACCTTCTCGTAGCGGAGATCCTCAAGATCGAACTTGGCCGAGAGGCCGACGCCGAGCGCCTGCGCGATGTTCTGGATTTCCTCATTGGCCATGATCTTGTCGCGCGTCGCCGACGCGACGTTGAGGACTTTGCCGCGCATCGGATAGATCGCCTGCGTCGCGCGATGGCGGGCCTGCTTGGCCGAGCCGCCCGCCGAATCGCCCTCGACGAGGAAGATCTCGGTGCCCTCGCGATCCTTCTGCGAGCAGTCGGCGAGCTTGCCCGGCAGGCGCAGCTTGCGGGTCGCCTGCTGGCGCGAGACCTCTTTCTCCTGGCGCCGGCGCATGCGGTCATTGGCTTGCGTGACGATCCAGTCGAGAAGCTCGTTCGCCTGCTTCGGGTGGCTCGCGAGCCAGTGGTCGAAGGCGGGGCGCACGGCGTTCTCGACGAGGCGCGTCGCTTCGGCGGTCGCCAGCTTGTCCTTGGTCTGGCCCTGAAACTCGGGGTTTCTGACGAACACGGACAATAACGCGCCCGCCGTGCCCATCACATCCTCAGGCGTCACCACGCCGGCCTTCTTGTTGCCGGCGAGATCGGCGTAGGCCTTGAGGCCCTTGGCGAGCGCGGCTCTCAAGCCCTGCTCATGCGTGCCGCCTTCGCCCGTCGGGATGGTGTTGCAGTAGGAATTGATGAAGCCGTCGGAGTCGGCGTCCTGGGTACCGAAACCCGCCGCGCCCCAGGCGACCGCCCATTCGACCGCGCCGTGGCCGCCGTCCTCCTTGCGCTCGATCTTGCCGGCGAAAATGTCATCGACGACGGTCGGCTTGCCGTTGATGAGCGACTTCAAATAGTCCGTGAGGCCCTGCTCGAAGTGAAAGACCGCCTCGGCCGGCGTTTCGTCCTTGATGAGCGAGGGCGCGCAGCGCCAGCGGATCTCGACGCCGCCGAAGAGATAGGCCTTGGAGCGCGCCATTCGGAAAAGCCTTGCCGGCTTCCACTGCGCTTTCGCCCCGAATATCTCCGGGTCCGGATGAAAAGAGACAAGCGTGCCGCGCCGGTTTGGCGTCTCGCCCACCTTGACGAGTTTTCCTTTGGGCTTGCCCCTCGAATAGAGCTGGCGCCAGACAGTGCGATTGCGCGCCACCTCCACGACGAGATCGTCAGAGAGCGCATTGACGACCGAGACGCCGACGCCGTGCAGGCCGCCGGACGTCGTGTAGGCCTTGCCGTCGAACTTGCCGCCCGAATGCAGCATGGTCATGATCACTTCGAGTGCGGACTTGTCCTTGAACTTCGGGTGCGGATCGATCGGGATGCCGCGGCCGTTGTCGGTGACGGCGAGGTACCCGTCTTCTTTCAACTCGACTTCGATGCGCGACGCGTGGCCGGCGACCGCCTCGTCCATTGCGTTGTCGAGCACCTCGGCGAAAAGATGGTGCATCGCCTTGTCGTCGGTGCCGCCGATATACATGCCGGGGCGCTTGCGGACCGGCTCGAGCCCTTCGAGGACCTCGATGTCCTTGGCCGTGTAGTCGTCGCCGAAAAGATCGGGCCCGTCTTTTTTTGATGTCTTGCTTGCCATTTCGTCTTGCGAACTCCACACGGGCGTTTCGTTAAAGGCCGCCGGGCGAAAAAGCAGGATCCGTTTTTCGCGAAAAGGCGGGCCGGCGAGAATTTATAGCGTCGGCCCGATGCCGACCCATCGTCCGATGCTGTAGGCCGACTCCGGCGCGAGCGCCAAGTGTCCCGAATCCGAAGTTCGCACCATTTGTCGCGAGTCCCGAGCGAACTTCGGATTCGATGAGGACACTGGCGAGGTCATGTGTCTGGTGTGGCTCATGGATTTGAAATTCGCGTCAAGACTCGCCGAAGCTACGGAGCGAGTTTCAAATCCGCCGCCCCGGCGAAGGTTCCGGACGTCATGCGCCCGCGAGTTCGACGACGAATCGCGCGCCGAGGCGATGGCTCGCCGGGTCGGCCGGATCCGCGAGCCGGTTTTGCGCGACGATGGTCCCGCCATGAGAGGCGACGATCTGCCGGCAGATGGCGAGGCCGAGACCCGAATTGTTTCCGAAAGCAGCACCCGCGGGGCGCTTGGTGTAGAAGCGCTCGAAGACCCTTTCCAGCAAATCCGGCGGAATGCCCGGGCCGTCGTCCTCGACTGTCACGGTCAAGGCGCCGTCGTTCCTCGCGACCAGCGCCACACGCACTTCGCCGCCCTTCGGACTGAACGAGCGCGCGTTGTCGATCAGATTGCGGAACACCTGGCCGAGCGCGCCGGGATTGCCGAAGAGATATGTGGGCAGGCCGCCGGGGTCGAAAGCGACGCGCGCCTCGCCCTCCTTCAGCGTCGTTCCATAGATATCGACGACGTCGGCGATAAGCTTGCGCAGATCGACGGCGGTGCGCGTGCCGCGCGCCAGTTCCGCATCGAGTCGCGAGGCGTTGGAAATATCCGTGATGAGACGGTCCATGCGCGCCACATCCTTCTTGATGACGCTCATCAGCTTCGCGCGCGCCTCGGGCGCCTTGGCGATGTCGAGCGTTTCGATGGCGCTGCGGATGGAGGTCAGCGGATTCTTCAACTCGTGCGCGACGTCCGCGGCGAAGCTCTCGATTGCGTCAATGCGTGCGTAGATGGCGCGCGTCATCGAGCGCAGCGCCAGGGAAAGCTCGCCGATCTCGTCCTTGCGGTGGGTGAAGTCCGGAATGCGCGCGCGCCCGGCGACCGCGATGCCCTCGCGCACCTTGTCCGCAGCGAGGGCGAGCTGCCTGATCGGCTGCGCGATCGCCGCAGTGAGCAGCAGGGACGAGAGAATCGCCGCCGTCGCCGCCAGTCCGAAAAAGGGCAGGATCGCCTGCCGGGTCTGGGCCACGACCGCGTCGATGCCGCCGGCCTCCGCCGTGACGACGCCGTAAATCGCCTGGACCTTTCGAATGGGAACCGAGACGGAAGCGACAAGCTCGCCATTCTCATTGAGGCGCACAGAGGCCGCGCCGCGATCGTCGGCGAAAGGGGAAGCGCCCATCGCATCCGACAGTTCGCTCTCGATCGAGCGCCGCGCCGCCGCGCGCCGATAGCCGCTCGACAGGAGATCTCTTAGCCATTCGGAGGCGCGCCGCGGGAAGGCGGCAAGGGCGCCGGTGGCGCCCGGCGCGTCGATCGGCTTCAATTCCTCGACCACGATCTGGTCGCGGCGCAAGACGACATCCTCGACGAGGAGCGCCGCCGCATCGCGCACCGGGCCTTCCGCGCCCGGCGAGCGGAAGATGCGCACGCGCCCTTCGAAACTGTCCCAGACGCGATTGAACACGTCCGTCGCATAGGTTTCGTTGAGCGTCAGGCCGCAGATCTCGTTCGACGCGCCGGCGGCGCTCGCCGTTTCGGCGTCAGCCTCGCCGCAGGCGTTCGCGTCGATCGCCGTTTGCGCGAGAATGTCGGCGAAAAGCTGGGCCTGCGCGCGCACGCCCTCGAGTTTGGCCGCGATCAGTCCGTCCCGATATTGCGTGAGCCCGAACGAGCCGAGCAGCAGGATGACGAGCCCGATGAGGTTCGCCAGCACGATCGTGATCGTCAGGCGCGAGATCGACGGCGCGCCCGGACGACGCCTCTTGCCGGCGCTGTCGGCCATCAGGCGCCGGCCCCTTTGAGGTCAGACTTCGTTGTATTTGTAGCCGACGCCGTAAAGCGTCTCGATCGAGTCGAACTCGCGATCGACCACACGGAACTTTTTCCGAACGCGCTTGATGTGGCTGTCGATGGTGCGGTCGTCGACATAGACCTGATCGTCATAAGCCGCATCCATAAGCTGATCGCGGCTCTTCACATAGCCCGGCCGCTGCGCGAGCGCCTCAAGGATCAGGAATTCGGTGACGGTGAGCGTGACCGGCAAGCCTTTCCAGAGGCAAGCGTGGCGCATCGGGTCGAGCGTCAGCTCCCCGCGCCGGACGATTTTCTTTTCTTCTTCGGCGGTCGGGATCGGGCTCGCCTGGCGGCGGCGCAGCACGGCCTTCACCCGCTCCAGCAGCAGGCGCTGGGAGAACGGCTTTTTCACATAGTCGTCGGCGCCCATGGTGAGGCCGAGCACCTCGTCGATCTCCTCGTCCTTGGAGGTAAGGAAGATCAGCGGCAGATCGGAACTCTGGCGGATGCGACGCAAGAGCTCCATCCCGTCCATGGTCGGCATCTTGATGTCGGAAACGACGAGATCGGGCGGGTTGGCGGCGATGTCGGTCAGCGCCGCAGCGCCGTCCTCATAAGTCTTGACCTTGTGGCCTTCCGCCTCGAGCGCCATCGAAACGGAGGTCAGGATGTTTTCGTCGTCATCGACGAGAGCGATGGTCGCCATTGAGAGGGCCTTTCCCGGCTTTTCCAGAATCTTACGCCATTTCAGGGGGATAAGGTAAGCCCCGGGGGCGGCGTCCGAAGGGCGCGAGGGCGGCGGATTTGCGGCGCCCGAGTTCAGGCCCGCGGCGTTTACGCGCGGGGTTAGCGGGCCCCCGCCGCGAGGGCCGCCTTTTCGATGAATCCGGCGAGCGCGACATCCCGCTTCGAGAGGCCGTCGGCGTCGTGCGTCGTCAGCGTGATATCGACCCGATTGTAGACGTTGAACCATTCGGGATGGTGATCGGCCTTTTCCGCGGCGAGCGCGACCGCGGTCATGAAACTGAAAGCCGATCTGAAGTCCGCGAACCTCAACGACCGCGTGACGGCGTCGCGGTCTCCCGCCGGCGTCCACGCGGGATGGTCGCGGAGAAAGTCCGACCGTTCAGCGTCGGTGAGTTTGGCGATCATGTCGGCGGCCTGTTTGCGGCAGTTTACGACGAACCGGGCGCCGCACGCTACGTGCTTTTGGCCGCCGGCCATGCGGGCCAACTTGATCGACAACGCCGAATTGGGGATGGTCGAACGTGATCTCGACGAGACCGCTCAGGAAGACGGATTGGTCGCACATCGAGTCGCTGTTCGGCGCGAACGGCGCCTGCGGCGGCTGCTGGTGCATGTTCTGGCGCGTCCAGAGCGGCGGCAAATACTGGGCGGCGCAGAAGGGCGCGGGCAATCGGCGCGCATTCAAAAAACTTGTCGAGACAGGCGCTGCGACGGGCGTTCTCGCTTTCGACGGCAAGGCGCCGGTCGGCTGGGCGTCTGTCGCGCCACGCCGGGACTTCGCCTATTTCGAACGCTCACGGACAATGCCGCCGCCGGCGGACGAGAGAACCTGGAGCGTCACCTGCTTCTTCGTGAAGCGTGAGGCTCGATGGCGGGGCGTCGCCGGCGCGCTTCTCGACGCCGCTGTCGATTACGCCGCAGGAAAGAAAGCGCGCCTCGTTGAGGGCTATCCTTCAACAGTCAAAGAGGGCGTGAAGGCGCCTGACGCCTTCGTCCACACCGGCGTCCCGGCGCTTTTCGAGGCGGCCGGCTTCAATTTGGCTGCAGCCGCCGGCGCCCGCGCCGTCTATCGCAAGCGCCTTGAGGCGTGAGGTCCCTGTCTTTGCATTCCGGCTGCATTTCTGCGAAACATGGGCCCATGTTGTTACTTCGCACGCCCCCCGCGGTTCTGGCCGTTTTCCTTCTCAGCGCCGTCGCCGCGCCCGCTTACGCCAGTCACGACGAGAACGCGACGGAGCAAAAAGGCGCTCCTGCGCCGGATGAGACGGTCGATCCCGAGGCGATGCCGACGAACGACCTTTCCTCCTCCGCTGCGAGCAAGATTTCGGCGCCTGCCCCTGGCGCCAATGGATCGCTCCACGCCTCGCCG
>JBEBFW010000162.1:0-7642 GCA_040081755.1 Parvularculaceae bacterium | reverse complement strand
GCTGCAGCGTCATGAGGGCCGCGCTTCGGCCGAAGCCGATCTGGTTGAAATCGCCTATGAGCGCGAGCTCCCGATCGTCGCGACCAACGAGCCTTTTTTTGCAGCTCGGACGGACTACGAAGCCCACGACGCGCTCTTGTGCATTGCCGAGGGTGCCTATGTGCATCAGGAAGACCGGCGGCGCGTGACGCCGGATCACTTTTTCAAATCGGCGGCGGAAATGGCCGAGCTTTTCTCGGACCTTCCCGAGGCGATCGGCGCGACGTTGGAGATCGCAAGGCGGTGCGCCTTCCGTCCGAAGACCCGCAGCCCCATTTTGCCGCGCTTTGTCCAGGGCGAGGCCGCGGCGGAGGCGCGCGAGCTTGAACGTCAAGCCGGCGAGGGACTTGGCGAACGTTTGGCGCGCGGCAATCTAAGTGCGTCTGAGGAGTCTTACCGCAAGCGCCTGGCGCTTGAACTCTCCGTCATCAACGGAATGGGTTTTCCAGGCTACTTTCTCATCGTCGCCGACTTTATCAAATGGGCGAAGGCGCAAGGCATTCCGGTCGGACCCGGCCGGGGGTCGGGCGCCGGGTCTTTGGTCGCCTGGTCGCTCACCATCACCGATCTCGATCCGTTGCGCTTCGGGCTGCTTTTCGAGCGCTTCTTGAATCCCGAGCGCGTGTCGATGCCGGACTTCGACATCGATTTCTGCCAAGACCGGCGCGACGAGGTGATCCGCTACGTTCAGGGGAAATACGGCGCCGATCGCGTCGCCCAGATCATTACCTTCGGCAAGCTGCAGGCGCGCGCCGTGCTGCGCGACGTTGGGCGTGTGCAGGGCATGCCCTACGGACAGGTCGATCGGCTGTGCAAGCTCGTTCCCAACAATCCTGCGGATCCCGTGACGCTCGAAAGGGCGCTCGAAACCGAGCCCCGGTTGAGGGACGAGCGCGATCGCGACACGGCGGTGAAGGCCCTTCTCGAAACCGCGTTGAAGCTTGAAGGGCTCTATCGTCACGCCTCGACCCACGCCGCCGGCGTCGTCATCGGCGATCGCCCGCTGGCGGAAGTGACGCCCCTCTATCTCGACCCGCGTTCCGATATGCCGGCGACGCAGTTCAACATGAAATGGGTCGAGCCCGCCGGTCTCGTGAAGTTTGATTTTCTCGGGTTGAAGACGCTGACAGTCATCGCCAAGGCTGTGAAGTTCGCGAATGCCGCGGGCCTTAAGATCGATGCCGACGCGCTGCCCCTTGATGACCAAAAGACCTATGACATGCTTGGTGAGGGTGCGACGGTCGGCGTGTTCCAGCTTGAAAGCGCTGGGATGCGGTCTGCTTTGCGCTCGATGAAGCCGGACAGCCTCGAAGACATTATCGCGCTGGTCTCGCTCTACCGGCCGGGCCCGATGGAGAACATTCCGACCTATATCGAAAGAAAGCAGGGCAAGGCTTCGCCCGACTATTTGCACCCCAAGCTGGAAGCCGCGCTCAAGGAGACTTACGGCGTCATCATCTATCAGGAACAGGTGATGCAGATCGCGCAGATCCTCTCGGGCTATTCCCTCGGCGAGGCCGATATTCTGCGGCGCGCCATGGGCAAGAAAGACAAGGCGGAAATGGACCGCCAGCGCGCCCGCTTCATTGAAGGCGCCGCCGAGGGCGGCGTCGAGGCGGGCAAGGCGTCTTCGATCTTCGAGCTGGTCGAAAAATTCGCCGGCTACGGCTTCAACAAATCGCACGCGGCTTGCTACGCATATATCGCCTATCAAACGGCCTATCTGAAAGCCAATCGCCCGGCGGCGTTTTTCGCAGCTTCGATGTCGCTCGATCGCTCGAACACCGACAAACTCGCCATGTTCCTGTCGGAGGCGAAGGCGAGCGCCGTCGCAGTGAAGGCGCCGCATGTGAGCCGTTCGGACGCGGACTTTTCGGTCGGTGAGGACGGCGCCATCCTCTATGCGCTCTCGGCTGTCAAGAATGTCGGGGAGGCCGCGATGGCGCTCATCGAGAGCGAACGCAAGAGCGGCGGTCCGTTCAGGGACCTTTACGACCTGGCCGAGCGGATTGACCTGAAATCAATCGGGAAGCGCGCGCTCGAGAATCTCGTACGGGCCGGCGCGCTGGACGGCCTCGGACGGAGCCGCGCCGCGATGCTCGGATCTGTCGATCTTCTCATGCGCTTCTCCGCGCAGTCGCGCGAGGAGAGTTCGAGTGCGCAGGGCGGGCTATTTGATCTTGGCTCCGGACCAGCGCTCGAACGCCCGCGGCTGGCGCAGGATGACGAGTGGCCGCCGCTCGAAAAGCTCAACCAGGAGCGCGCAGCGCTCGGCTTTTATTTTAGCGGCCACCCGCTCGATGATTACCAGAGGGAGTTGAAGCGCCTCAATGTCGTCACCGCGGCTGAGGCGAGGGAACGCGCCTTTGGCGCACGGCTCGGGGTCTCGGTCGCTGCGGTGGTGCGCGGCGTGCGCATGCGCCGCTCGAAGGCCGGCAAGCCTTTTGCCTGGGTCGAGTGTTCGGACGCGACGACCGATTTCGAGATGACTGTTTTTTCCGAAACGCTCGCCGCCTCGCGCGACCTGCTTGAGCCGGGCGCGCTGCTCTTGCTGGCGCTCACAGCGGAAGACCGCGAGGGCGAGGTGCGTTTCACCTGCGAGGGTGTGCGACGGCTCGATGCAGCAGCCGCGCAGACGACCTCACTCCTCAAGGTGTCGGTCGCCACGCCAGAGGCGTTCGAAGGCGTGAGGCGCCGCCTGCAAGCCGTCAAACCCGCGACGCGTCAGGAAAGCGGCAGGGTCGTCATTGCGCTTCGCCTTCCAGAGTCGGGGCGCGAGGTCGAAATCGCCTTGCCCGAGCCTACCGCCTGCACACCTGCGATGCGGGGCGCCCTCAAGGCGGTGGACGGGGTCTTGGACGTAGAACTCGTTTAGGGGTCGGCGAGAGGGGCCGCTCCCGTCGGTGGGTATCTCCGCCGGTCGGTGTCGATAGCCGATGGGTTGAATTTCCCCGTTTGCCCCGCTATACGCCCCGCCATCTCTCACGCAGCGCCGGCTTCGGTGACCTGAGAGCGCCCGGCATGATGGCTTGGCGCAGGAGGGTTTTGAGCCGTCGGCCGGGTTTTCCCGGTTTCACGGTTCAAGGGCTCTGCGGCGGCACAACTGAAGGAGCAACTCATGGCGCTGCCAGAATTTTCCATGCGCCAGCTTTTGGAAGCTGGCGTTCACTTCGGTCACCAGACCCATCGCTGGGATCCGAAGATGCGATCCTACATCTTCGGCGAGCGGAATGGCATTCACGTCATCGACCTGTCCCAGACCGTACCCCTGTTTCACCAGGCGCTGGTGAAGATACGCGACACCGTCGCGGCCGGTGGGCGCGTGCTCTTCGTCGGCACGAAACGGCAGGCCCAGGCGCCGGTCGCGGAAGCGGCGCAGCGCTGCGCGCAGTACTATATGAACACGCGTTGGCTCGGCGGCACGCTCACGAACTGGCAGACGATTTCAAATTCCATCCGCACGCTGAAGGATATCGAGGAGCGTCTCGGCGAGACTGGCAAGGGCCTCACAAAAAAAGAGCTGCTCCAGCTCGCGCGACAGAAAGAAAAGCTCGAAGCCTCGCTCGGCGGCATTCGCGAACTCGGCGGCCTGCCCGACCTCCTCTTCGTCATCGACGTAAAGAAAGAGGCGATCGCGGTGAAGGAGGCCAAGAAGCTCGGCATTCCGGTGGTCGCGGTCGTCGACACCAACTGTAGCCCGGACGACATCAATTACGTCATTCCGGGTAATGACGATGCGAGCCGCGCCATTGCGCTCTACTGCAATCTGGTCGCGGACGCGGTCATCGACGGCATTTCGGCGAGCCAGAGCGCGTTCGGCGTCGATGTCGGCGCCATGGCGAACGCGCCGATCGAGCCGATTGTCGCAGATGTCGAGTTGCGCGCCGCCGCGAACGCCTAAGGCCAATCTCCGCAACGCGGCGCTGTCGTTCGAGGGCTGCCTGTCGGCAGACCCTTCGCGACGGCTGAAGGATCGAGCAGAAAGGAACGAACGACATGGCCGACATTACGGCTAAGATGGTCAAGGACCTGCGCGAAATGACCGGCGCCGGCATGATGGACTGCAAGGCCGCGCTCGGCGAGACCAAAGGCGACATGGAGGCGGCGGTCGATTGGCTGCGCAAGAAAGGCCTCGCCAAGGCCGCCAAGAAATCGGGTCGCGCCGCGAGCCAGGGGCTCGTTGCGGCTGCCAGCGAGAGAACGGGCGCTGGCGCCAAGGCGGTGCTGGTCGAAGTGAACTCCGAGACCGATTTCGTGGCCCGCAACGCCATTTTCCAGAAGATGGTCGCTGACATCGCTCAGGCGGCGTTGACGACAAGGGGCAATGTTGAGGCGATCCGCGCGGCAGTGTTTCCGGGGGCCAGCAAGTCGGTCGAACAGCATATCTCTGAAATGGTCGGCTCGATCGGCGAGAATATGGCGCTGCGCCGTTCGGCTGTGATCTCGGTGTCCGAAGGGGCGATCGCTTCGTACATCCATGGCGCTGTAACCGACGGCGCGGGGAAGATCGGCGTCCTGGTCGGCCTCAAGTCGAAAGGCGATCGAGCGAGGCTGGAAGCGCTGGGCAAGCAAATCGCCATGCATGTCGCGGCGGCCCGCCCGCTCGCCGGCAGAGTGGAAGAGCTCGATCCCGCAGTGGTCAAGCGCGAGCGCGACATTCTCTTCGATCAGGCGCGCAATTCCGGCAAGCCCGACGCGATCATCGAAAAAATGGTCGATGGCCGCATCCGCAAGTTTTACGAAGAGAGTGTTCTCCTTGAGCAGATCTTCGTGATCGACGGCGAGACCAAAATCGCCAAAGTGATCGAGAACGCCGCCAAGGAGATCGGAGGCCCGATCGAATTCGCCGGCTTCGTGCGGCTCGAACTCGGCGAGGGTGTCGAAAAAACCGAAGAACAGGATTAGGGCGGAACGCGGGAGCAAGCTCCCGCGTTTTGCTGTTGGCGGCAGAAAAACCGAAGGCAACCAAATGGCCACGACCGTCGCATCGCCGAAACCCCTCTACAAGCGAGCGCTTCTGAAGGTCTCCGGCGAGGCGCTGATGGGCCCCGGCCAATACGGGATCGACCTGCCGACGGTCCGGCGGATCGCCGATGACATCCGCGCCGCGCGCGACATCGGCGCCGAGCTCTGCTTGGTGCTGGGCGGAGGCAACATTTTTCGCGGCATGAGCGCCTCGGCGAGCGGCATGGAACGGGCGAGCGCCGACTACATGGGCATGCTGGCAACGGTCATGAACGCGCTGGCGATGCAAAATGCGCTGGAAAGCATCGGGCTCTATACACGCGTGCTTTCCGCGATCGAAATGACGGCGATTTGCGAGCCCTATATTCGACGGCGCGCCATGCGGCACATAGAGAAGGGGCGGATC
The DNA here is from genome assembly GCA_040081755.1 of Parvularculaceae bacterium. Taxonomy (GTDB): domain Bacteria; phylum Pseudomonadota; class Alphaproteobacteria; order Caulobacterales; family Parvularculaceae; genus Amphiplicatus. The sequence continues at coordinate 2,232 of JBEBFW010000162.1, read as the reverse complement.
GTGATCTTCGCCGCTGGCACCGGCAATCCGTTCTTCACAACGGACACGGCCGCCGCCCTGAGGGCCGCCGAGATGGGATGTGACGTTCTCCTGAAGGGGACGCAAGTCGATGGAGTCTACTCCGCGGACCCGAAGAAAGACCCGGACGCCAAGCGCTTCGATAAACTGTCCTATCACGAAGTGATGGTGCGCGATCTCAAGGTGATGGATCAGGCGGCGATCGCGCTGACGCGCGAGAACAACATCCCGATCGTCGTCTTCCCACTCTCGCGGGAGGGTGGAATAGTGGGCGCGCTGACGGGCTCGGGACCGCACACGCTCATCTCTGACAAATAGTTGCGTCAACGTCTGAAGATCGCCAAAATATCGCCGTGAAAACAGCGGCCTGAACTGGCAGGAGAGCGTGACATGACCGACAAGATAAATCTCCAGGATGTCAAGAAGCGCATGGATGGCGCGCTGGCGGCGTTGAAGACGGAATTCGGCGGTTTGCGGACTGGGCGCGCTTCGATCGCGCTCGTCGATCATCTGAAGGTCGACGCCTACGGCGCCATGATGCCGGTCAACCAGGTCGGCACAGTCGGCGTGCCCGAGCCGCGCACTCTCTCTATTCAGGTGTGGGACAAGGGCCTCGTCGGCGCGGTGGAGCGCGCGGTTCGCGACTCCGGGCTCGGCGTCAATCCAATCGTCGATGGCACGCTCGTGCGCATACCAATTCCCCCACTCACTCAAGAGCGGCGCGTTGAACTCAAGAAGGTCGCCGGCAAGCATGCCGAGCATGCGCGTGTCGCTGTCAGAAATGTCCGACGCGAGGCGATGGAAGCCGTAAAGAAGTCGAAGGAGATCAGCGAGGACGAAGGCAAGCGCCTCTCGGACCAAATTCAAAAGCTGACCGATGAGTCCGTCAAGCATATAGACGAAGCCTTTCACGCCAAAGAGGCGGAGATCATGCAGGTCTGAGAACGCCGGAGCGTTCATCAGCCTAAGGAGCTAAAGGTGACCGCAGAAACGGCGCCGGACATGTCGATCGAGGCGGACGGCGGCGGCGAACAGCCGGTCCGCCACGTCGCCGTGATCATGGACGGCAACGGCCGATGGGCGGCTGCACGCGGGTTGCCGCGCGCGAAGGGTCATCGCGCCGGCGTCGAGGCTGCCAAGCGCGCGGTCGAAGCGGCGCGCGACCTCGGCGTCTCGTTCCTGACGCTCTACAGTTTCTCGACTGAAAACTGGCGCCGGCCTGCGGGCGAGATTGCGGAACTCCTCGGCATCTTGCGCGAATTCATCACAACAGACCTGCCGACCCTGAAGAAAGAGGGCGTCAAGGTTCGCATCATTGGCGACCGCGAATCGCTGGACCGCGAGCTGAAACTGTTGGTGACGCGCGCTGAATCGGAGACCGAGCAGAACAGCAGATTTCAGTTGAGCATCGCCTTCAACTATGGCGGTCGCGACGAGATTCTGCGCGCCGCCCGGGCGATTGCAAAGGCTGTCAAATCCGGCGCTCTGGAGCCGTCCGCCGTCGATGAGGCGGTGTTTTCGAAGTTTCTCGACACGGGCGACGCCCCGGATCCCGATCTTGTCATCCGGACGAGTGGGGAGAAGCGCATCAGCAATTTCCTGCTCTGGCAGGCTGCTTACGCCGAGTACGTCTTCCCGGATGTTTTGTGGCCGGATTTCTCTCGGTCGCATTTTGAGGAGGCCCTGACAGAGTTCAGGCGACGCGAGCGACGCTTCGGCGGCCGGCTGGCTTGAAGCCCCGCATGACGGATGAGATAGCCCGCACTACGCCAGGCTCCACAAGAACCGGGCGCGCTGACGACGGCGCGCTGTGGAAACGGATTGCTTCGGCGGCCGTGCTCATTCCCCTCACTCTGGGCGCACTGCATCTCGGGGGCGCGGTATTCTCCGCACTCGTTGCATTTCTCGGCGTGCTTATGGCGTTCGAGTGGACGCGCATGATTGAGAAGCGCGATTTCTCGCAGGCGTTCCTCGCGCTGGCGCTCGGCGGCGCCGCCGCGTTCGCGGCGGCCGGCGCCGGAAACTACGCTGCGGCCTACGGATTATGCGCGATCTCCGCCGTCGCCGCCGCCGAACGCTCTCTTCACGGAGCAAGGCGGCCCCTGTGGACGGGCTTTGGCGCCTTTTACATTCTGGCCCCGTCGATCGCGCTTATTTGGCTCCGCAACGAAACCGAGCGCGGAGCAGCGCTGGTGTTCATGCTCTACTTGATCG
>JBEBFW010000161.1:0-7665 GCA_040081755.1 Parvularculaceae bacterium | reverse complement strand
TCCGATATCATGTCGAGCGGCGCGTCCCAGGCGCGCACCTTCTCCTTGTCGGCCTTCGGCGTCAGGGGCCACAGCTCGACGCTGCCCGCCTGACCGACGCGTCGCACCTCGTGGCGCAGCGGCCCGCCGATGGTCACGCCCTCGCGCGCCTCCTCGGGGTTGAAGAGCGCATCGACGAAGGACAAGACCGGCGCCGTCGAGCGGAAGGAGAGGCGCAGCGGCTCGTTCGTAAAGCGTTGCGACGCCCCGAGCGTCTTGCCGAGATCTTGCATCTTTTCATCGAAAAGCGCGGCGTCCGCGCCCTGAAACGAATAGATCGACTGCTTCTTGTCGCCGACGGCGAAGAATGTGCGCGGACCCGCTCGCGCGCCTTCGCCGGCGATGAACTCCTGCAGCGGACCCTCGATCACATCCCACTGCGCGGGGCTCGTATCCTGGCCCTCGTCGAGCAGAATGTGATCGACGCCTTGGTCGAGTTTGTACTGCACCCAGGCGTTGCGGCCGCTCCTGAAGAGCGCGCGGGTCTTCGAGATCAGGTCATCGTAGTCGAGCCCTGCGCGCGCCTGTTTGAGACGCGCATAGCCGCCGGAGGCCTCTTCCAGCAACGTCAGCAGGGCGATGGTGTCGGCGCAGTTCCCGGCCGCATGAGCGCGTTCCGCAGCGGCCTGCAGGCGCGCCGACAGGTCGCGACACGATTGCTCCGCCCAGGGATGGGCCGCCTTGACGCCCGCATCCGGAAACTTGTTCCGCGGCTGGCCGTCGGCCTTGAGGAACACACGGACCAGCAGCGCGAAACGGTCCGTCGAGACGTTCGGCGTCAAAAACTCCGCCAGTTCATTCGACGCATACCCCTGACAGACCTTGGCGCCCGCGCGAAACGCCGCCTGGAGCCTTGCAACAGCCGCATCGCCGATCGCCGCGAGGGCGGCGGCGCGTATCGAGTCCGGGGTATCGGCCGCGGCGACGTCGAAGCGGTCCGGGCAGCGGTTCTTGAGGGCCGACCAACCGCCGGCGTGAGCGAGCGCATCGTCCATCTTCTGGCGCGACAGGAGCTGTCCGATGAGAAGAAGGGCGATCTTGTCCGGTTCCTGCAGCCGCATCAGCCGGTCGAGCGAGTCCCCAACTGCCGGATCTTCAACCGCCATGGCGCTGACCGCGCGCAGCGCCGCTCGCGCAAGCGCCGACGATTCGGTTTCGTCCAGCACCGAGAAGCCAGGGCCGGCGCCCGTCTCCAGCGGGAACCGGCGCAGGACAGTTTCGCAGAACGAGTGAATCGTCTGAATCTTGAGGCCGCCCGGCGTTTCGAGCGCGCGAGCGAAAAGCCCGCGCGCACGCGCCAGCTCCCCGGCGCTTCGCGCTTTGCCAGGGGCCCCTTCAAGTTCGTTCAGGCTCTCGGACAGCCGTCGGTCGTCCGCAAGCGCCCATTCGCCGAGCAGCTTCAAGAGCCGCGCGGCCATCTCCGCGGCCGCGGCCCTGGTGTAGGTGATGCAGAGAACTTTCGCTGGCGCAGCGCCGGCGAGCAGGAGGCGCGCGACGCGGGCCGTGAGGACCGCCGTCTTGCCGGCGCCGGCGTTGGCGTCGACGAAGGCGGAGACGTCAGGGTCGGACGCGCGCTGTTGCGCGGCGACGGCCTCCACATACGCCTCCTGCCCGGCGCGCGTCATGCCTCGTCATCCTTCTCGACGGCCCATTCGCGCCGGCGCGCGAGAACATCGAATTTCCCGTATTTATGAAGAAATTGAGGCCGGGGCTGGGAAAGATACGGCGTATCCGGATCGTCATAGGTCTCGATGAGACGGCTGAACGCGGCCTCCGCCTCAGCGACGATCCGGCGGGCGTCATCGCCCTCGGCGCGCGTCTCGTCCTTGCCGTCCTCCTTGCGGTTCAGCGACTTCACATAGACAAATCCCCGGACCGCGACGTCGCCGGCGGCGGCGCTGACTTGCGCAAACCCTCCCTTTTCCAGAATGAGCGCCGACAGCGGCAGTTGCGGATTGAACGCCGCCTCGATCTGGCTGAGCGTCGGCAAGGACCCGCTCTTGTAGTCGTAGATGGTCGCGCCGCCGTTCTCGACGAGAATGCGATCCGTCTTGACCGCGAGCGTGAAGGCGCCCGCGCCGACCGCGAATGTCGCCTCGCCCGGCGTTTCGGCAAAACTGAGACCGCCGCGACGCTTGGCCTCCCGCTCGAAACGCAAGAACCAGGCGAGCGCGGCGCCAAGGCGCGCGCGCCAGGGGGCGAGGAACGCCGCATCCATGCCGCTTCGACCCGCCTCTGCGGCGAGCAGAGCGTCGAGATGGCCGCGCGCGCCGGCCGAGTCCGGATCGACGCCGCTGACCGAAAACTTCTCGAAAACCGCGTGCAGCACGATGCCGAAGCGGCGGCGGTCGAGCGGCTCGCCAAGCGGGTCGAGCGGCTTCAGGTCGAGCACGCGACGCGCGTAAATGCTGTAGGGATCGCGCAGGAGCGTCTCGATTTCGGTGACCGAGAGCCGTCGCGGACGCGCCGCAAGCGGCGGCCGCGGCGCCGGGCTCCCCACGGGAACAACCCGCGCCGGCCGATCCGCCGCCAACGCCAGCGCGGCAAGATGCGCGGTCGCATCGCCCGCGCCTTCGGCGCCGGCGCCCTTGAGGATGTTCTTGAAACGGACGATCCAGCGCGAGGGCCTCGCCGGCGCGCCGTCGCTGAGGCGCGCGCGGGTGAAGACGACACGAGGCGCCGCCGCGAGCTGTGCGAAGTCGTGCGCCGAGAGGCCGATGCGCCGTTCCAGCGAGGGCAGGCCGACGCTCTCGCGCATCTGTCGCGACAGAAAGGCGTCGATGCGCGGATCGGAGGGCCAGACGCCCTCATTGAGACCGCCGAGAATGACGATATCCGCCGACTGGAGGCGCGCTTCGAGCGGTCCGAGGATGGCGAGGCGCGGATGCGCGTCGTCGGCGCTGCGCACGCTTGCGCCAGAGATGAGCTGGACGAAGGCTTCCGGATAGTTCGCCGGATCGATGGCGCCGAGCGCGGGCGCCTGCGCGCGGATATCGGCAAGCAGCCGCGAGGCTGCATCGCCCTCCGCGCCCCGCCACAAGCGCGCCGCGCCCTCGCGCGAGGCCGTCGCCGCCAGCGCTTCGGCGGCGGCGAGATGAGCGTCGATCAGGTCGGCCGCCTCCGCCCTCTCCGCCTTCGGCCACAGGCTGCGGGCCTGCCTCAGCGTCTCGATGAGCGGCTCGATCGAGGAATCGAGCGCCGCCAGACCGTTGGCGAGCTTCCCGAAATCGTCTGTGGTCTGAGGGCCGCGCAACCGGCGGTCAAGCCGGCCGATCGCGCTCAAGGGGTTGTCCGAGCCACAGCTTGCCAGCGGATGGCGGGTGAGGGCTATCAGGCGCAAAGGGTCCGCAGGCGCGACGAGCCACTCCGCGACAAGGCGGAGGTAGCCGCCAATCCCGGTGCTCGCCAGCGGCACGCCGCCCGAATCCTCGACGATGACGCCCCAGCGCCGCATGCGCGCGGCGACGCGGCGGCCAAGCCCCCGGTCAGGCGTCACCAGCATCGCGGTCAAGCGAGCCGTCTCCAGCGCTTCGCGAAAGAGGAGAGCGATCGCGGCGGCTTCCGCTTCCTCATGCGGCGCCTCGACGAAGGAGACGCCCTTCAGCGCTGCGGCGAAGTGCGGATCGTCTTTCGTCGCCCGGCCGACCAGCGCCAGCCAATCGTCCGTCGCCGCTGCGGGGCGCAACGCCAGCGAGATCATGTTGAGCCTTGGCGCGGGCTCGCCCGATCTGGGCCAGAACCGGACCTTGCCCGGCGCGACGCCGATCGCCGCCAGCGCCGCGCGGACGCCGGCTTGCGGATGGCCGTCATCCATCAGCTCCCAGCCGCGCGCGTCGGCGCAGAGCGCGCGGTCAAGGCCCGGTAAGACGACCGCGCCCTCGGGCAGACGGGCGACGATCTTCATCAGTCGCGCCACCGCTGGAACGGAGCCCGTGGTGCCGGCGATGACGATGGGCGCCGCGGGCGGGCTCATGGCGAAGCGGTCGCCCTGCGCGTCGATCAAAAGCGCGCGCCGGCGCGCCGGGTCCTCAAGGCCTTGCGCCCCGAGATAGGCCGGCCAGACGTCGGTCACGACCTTGAGGAACTTCAGAAGGACCGCCCAGTGCTCGGCGTGATCGACCGGCGCCAGCGTCCTCAGCCGTGCGAAATCTATTTCCTCTGTGTAGAGACTGTCGAGAAGTCCCGCGACTTCCTCGGCGGCGGCGAGCGCGGCGGCCCAACTCGCCTGCCCCGGAAACTGTTCTTCCGCGGCCGAGATGAATCGTGCCAGGACGAGCCGGCGTTCGACGTCCGATACGGCCGGCGCAATGTCCGCATCGTCCGCGCCGGCGTCAGCTCCGAGAAAAAGCTCGTCCTCGTCCACGTCGCCGAGCGCCTTGATGCGCGGCAGGAGCGAGGGGCCCCCTTGAGCGAACGCTTCGGCGAGAGCGCTCGCCGCGCGGCGCGTCGGCACAAAAATCTGCGACGCCGCGAGGCGGAAGGGATCGGCGATCTCCTCCTTCAAGGCGTCGGCGAGATCGGACAAAAAAGGCCGCCCGGCGTCGATCGAGTAGACCCGCGGGGCCGGCGCCGCAAAGAGCCCCGGCGCGCGGCTCATATCGACGCCGCGACGAGACGCGCCTCGGCCGAGCGGAAACCGTCCGGATCGCCGACATGCATCCAGAAGCCCCGATGTTCGAGCCCAAAGAGCCCTTTTGCCTCTTGGGCCCTCGCCCAGAGGATGCGCATCGAAAAGGGGCCGGCCGGCGCGCCTTCGAGCAGCGACAGGCTGATGATCTGCAGGCCGGTGTAGAAATGATCGGCCGCCGCGCCCGCGCGAAAGGCGATGCGGCCGTCGTCGCCGAAATCGAAGTCGCCGCTGCTGTCGAGGCCGCTTGAGCGATCCTTGCGCGCAAGGAGGAGGAGCGCGTCCATAGTCTTTGGGTCGAACGCCGCAGCGAGGCGCGCGCAGGCCTCGCCGCCCGGATCGTCGAGGAGGATCGCGTCGGTGTTCGTGCAGAAGACGGCGCCGGCCCCGAGAAGCGGCGCGGCTTTCATGAGGCCGCCGCCGGTTTCGAGCAGCAATCCGCGCTCGTCTGAAATCGAGATCTTCGGCCGCTTGCGGCGCAGGGCGTGCGCCGCGACGTCGTCGGCGCGGTAGTGAACATTGACGACGGCGCGCTCGACGCCCGCATCGGCGAAGCGGTCAAGCGCGTAGTCGATGAGCGCCTTGCCCGCGACCTTGACGAGGGGCTTGGGGGCGTCCCCCGACAGGAGCCGCATCCTCTTGCCGAGACCGGCCGCCAAAACCATCGCGCATTGCGGCATCCTCACAGGCCGAGCTCCGGGAAAGCGCTGCGGAAAAAGCGGCGCACATCGACAAGCTCCGGACGCTGAAGGTCTCTTCTGAAATAGCCCTCGACGCGCGGCAGGAGACCCTCATATTTCGGCTTGTTGTCGCGCTTCACCAGCCGCGCGAAAATGCCGAGGATCTTGGCGTTCCGCTGCGCGGCGAGAACGGCGTAGTCGCGGCGAAACGCCTCCTCGTCGAACGGCCCGTCGCCCCGTGCGCCGTGGCAATAGCGGGCGATCATGCGTTCTGCGAGCCCTTCATCGACATCGCGCCTCGCGTCCTCAAGAAGCGAAACGAGATCATAGGCGGCGTTTCCGACGAGGCCGTCCTGGAAGTCGATGAGGCCGACGCGAGCGACGCCGCTTTTGTGCGGCATCCACAAGAGATTCTCGGCGTGAAAATCGCGCAGCACCATCGCGGCGGGGGCCGAGACGCAGGAGAGCGCACTGTCCCAGGCGGCGAAGTAGTCGGCGCGCGCGTCCGCTCCCGGAGCAGAGCCCTTGCGGAACGGCCAGTACCAGTCCGGCACGAGGCCGATCTCGGCTTCAAAAGCCGTCCGGTCATAGGTGAGCATGGCGTAGTGACGGAAGGCCTCGACGCGCGGCGCCGTCTCTCTCATGCGCAGCAGGACATCGACCGCCGCTGTGTAAAGCGTCTGGGCGTCGGCGCCGCTCTCGATCGCGCGAGCGAAGAGATCGTCGCCGAAATCCTCGATGATGGCGAAGCCCCGCGCTGCGTCCGCGGCATAGATGTCCGGCGCGGCGAGGCCTCCCCTGCGCAGCGCCGCGGCGATCGCGGTGAAGGCGTTGAGGTTTGGACCCGCAAGACGCGCCATGGCGTTATAGCCGAGCGCACGCCGCTGCTGGGGACTGGCCTCGGGCGGGCAGGCGGCTGTCTCGGCGGCAGGCGGCGCATTCATGAGAAGGGCCGCACGAGCGCCAAGCCGCAGGCGCTCATAGCTGCGTGTCGAGGCGTCGCCGGCAAGCGGCGTCGCCTCGGCGCGGGCCCACTCGGTCCCTTCAAGAAAATCGGCGCGCTCCTCGGCGCGGGCGACGGCGGTGCGTGTCATCGGGCTTTCCTAGTCGATTCCCTCGGCCCTGCGAGCGGCTTCAGCCTTGCCTCCCAGTCGCCGCCGCCGACGAGGCGCGCTTTCCGTCTCGCCCCAACCGTCTCGAACCGGATGACGAGCGCGTCCTGAGGGAGCATCGAGACGACCCGTTCGGGCCATTCGATGAGACACATGCCCTCGCTCATCGCCTCGTCAAGGCCAAGCTCGATCGCTTCCGCGGCGTTGGAGAGCCGATAGAAATCGAAGTGGGCAAGCGGGCCCTCCTTCGTCTCATATATCTCGACCAGCATATAGGTGGGGCTTGGCGCCCGTTCGCCGGCGAGAGCCTCGACGACGCCGCGCGCGAAAGTCGTCTTGCCAGCGCCCAATGGCCCGGAAAGGCAAACGACATCGCCCTTGCGCAGGAGCTTCGCGAACACGGCGCCGAGCGCCATGGTCGCGGCCGCATCGGGCAGCTGGATTTCTATTTCGCGCACCGGGCGAAAATATCGGCAATCCCGGGCGCGGCAATGGCGGCTTCTCCCCATTGTTGACGCTCTTGCAAACCCGCCGCTAAGTCGGGCGGGCGCATGGAAAAAATCCTCATCATCGGGGCCGGCCAGGCTGGCCTGCAGATCGCCGCGAGCCTCAGGGCGGCCGAATTCGCCGGCGCCATCACTCTCGTCGGCGAAGAGACGCGGCCCCCCTATCAGCGCCCGCCTCTGTCGAAAGCCTATCTCCAGGGCGCGCTCGAAGAGGAGCGGCTCTATCTGCGGCCGCCCGAATTCTACCGGCTGAACGCTATCGAGCTGCGCCTCGGCGCCCGCGTTGAGAGCCTTGATCTGCGCGCCGGAGTTGCGCGCCTCCATAACGGAGAAGCGCTCGCCTTCGACAAGCTCGCTCTTGCGACCGGGGCGCCGCCGCGCCGTCTCGAAGTTTCCGGCGCCGGCCTCGACGGGGTCCGCTATCTGCGCACCATCGCCGACAGCGACGCGTTGCGCCCGGCGCTGCAGGCGCCCGGAGCCATCGCGATCGTCGGCGCGGGCTATATCGGTCTTGAGGTCGCCGCCTCCGCGCGCAAGGCCGGCCGCGACGTCATCGTCATCGAAGCGCTCGAGCGCCCGCTCGCGCGCGTCGCTGGCGGCGAAGTCGCCGCTTATTTCACCGAGCTTCACCGCCGCCACGGCGTTCAATTCCGCTTCGGCGCGAAAGTGGCCGGCTTCGTCGGCAAGCATCGCCTCGAGGC
>JBEBFW010000160.1:0-7670 GCA_040081755.1 Parvularculaceae bacterium | reverse complement strand
ATGGCCGATATTGCGCCCCAGTCTAGTTTTTACGCGGCCGGCCAGCGGCGCCTTCACGAACACGATCAGCGTTCCGCGCTTCATTTGCCGTAATCCTCCGCGATATTCTCCGCCGGGACGCCGAGGCGATAGCGCGCGATCGCCGCCAGGTTGTCAAAGACCTGCCGCGCATAGCCGCGCCGCTCGTAACGCTCGGCGGAGGTGACCGCCCTCGTCTTGAGGAGCCGCAGCGCCCTTCGTCCGCCGCGCGCCACTATTCGGTCGATGATATCGACGTCCTCGAACAGGGGCATGTCGCGATAGCCGCCGACCGCATCGTAATGCGCGCGCGAGATGAGAAGACCCTGATCGCCATAAGGCAGCGCGAACAGGCGTGTGCGGATGTTCGCCCCGAAGGCGACGGCTTTCGCGCCGACGGACCCGGAATCGAAGGCGAGCGTGAACGCGGCCGCGGTCATGGGCTCGCGCATGATCAGGCGCGCTTCGTCCGTCCACGCTGGATCAAGAACGGTGTCGGCATGGAGAAACAGGAGCCAGTCGCCAGTCGCCGCTGCCGCGCCCCGTTTCAATTGTCCGCCGCGGCCTTTTGGGCCGACGATGATCTGCGCGCCTGCCTTCGCCGCGACGGCCCGCGTCTCGTCGGTCGAGCCGCCGTCGGAGACGACGATCTCTCGCACCAACGCCGCATCGCTTCCCTCCACGGCGGCAAGGGTCGCGCAGAGCGACTCAGCCGCGTTGAGCGCAGGGACGACGATCGAGATCATGTGGAAAATCTGTTCTTGCTTTGTTCCGATGTTGAAGCTAACGTCGCTCCATGGCTCGCGCCGCGCTCAAGACCCCCGCCCCTCGTCCGCCGACCTCCGAGGGTATGCCGCCGCAGATGGGGGATGGGCGCGGCGCGCAGTCCAACGCCTCGGGCCGTTACGAGCCAGCGGCGCGTGAGCGCGTCGATGACGGCTGGGAGATGGATGAGCCGCCGGCGGACCCGCGCACCGAAGTGACGCTCGAAACGCCGCGCAAGATCATCAACTATGTAGACAGCCCGTTTGTTGGGTTCGACAGGTCGATCAATCCCATTCGCGGCTGCGAGCATGGCTGCATCTATTGTTTCGCCCGGCCGACCCACGCCTATTACGGTCTCTCCCCCGGCTTCGATTTCGAAACGAAGCTCTTCGCCAAGCCGAACGCAGCCGCTCTCCTGAAGCGCGAGCTGTCGGCCAAGGCCTACAGCATGAAGCATATCGCGATCGGCACCAACACCGATCCCTACCAGCCCGCCGAGAAGCGCCTCAAATTGATGCGCGGCATACTTCAGACACTGCTCGATTTCCGTCACCCGGTGTCGGTGCTGACCAAATCGGCGCTGATCGTCCGCGACATCGATCTGCTGAAGGCTATGGCCGGGTTCGGCGTCGTCAAGACCATGCTGTCGGTGACGAGCCTCGATCCCAAACTCGCGCGCGCGATGGAGCCGCGCGCCTCGGCGCCGAAGCGTCGCCTCGAAGCGATTTCGCGATTGGCGGCCGAAGGCGTTCCAGTCGGCGTCATGACGGCGCCCATGATCCCCGGCCTCAATGACGAGGAGCTGGAGGCGCTGCTCGATGCGGCCAAGGCCGCTGGCGCGCAATTCGCCAGCTACACCATCATCCGTCTGCCGCTTGAAGTTTCAACCCTGTTCAGGGAATGGCTCGAAGCGAAATATCCCGCTCGCTCCGGCAAGGTGCTGCGCGCCATTCGCGAGATGAATGGCGGGCGCGACTACGATCCGCAGTGGTCGCGCTCGCGCGAGCCGCGCACGGTCTATGCCCGGCTCATCGCCGAGCGCTTTTCCAAAGCGACGCGGCGCCTCAAGCTCGACGAAGAGCCGCCGAAGCTGCGGCACGATCTCTTCCGGCGGCCGGAGGAGAAGACCGCGCAACTCTCGCTGCTTTGACGGCACGGGCCGCCCGGCGCGCTACGCGGCGATGTTGCGCCTTATCGCGCTCGCATGGTCGGCATGAATGCCGAGCGCATCGGCGAGACGCGCCAGATAGGGCGACTGAGGGCCTTCTTCGCCCGTCGTCGCGGCGGCGGCTGCATTGAGTTCGGCGGCGTGGTTGGGCGAGCGAGCGCCCTTCCTGATGAGAGCGATGCGCTCTTTCTCCGGCATGTCATTCATCAGCGCGCGACGATCGTCGTCGCTGGCGCCAGCGCGAATGAGCGCGGCGTCGATGGCGATGCGCTCGCGCTTGTCGAGCTCGCCGTCGGCATAGGCTGCGCCGAGCATCGCTTGGACCAGCGCCATGGCGAAATCCGGATCCTTTTCGGTTTCCAGGAGAAAGCCGCTCTCCTTGAGGTCCTGCGCCTGCGGCTCTTCGGACGCAGCGCGTCCCTGGCGGTCGGCCCAGGCCTTGTAGGCAAGCGCGCCGAGGCCGGCGACGACGCCGGTCTTCGCGACGCCGCCCAGCAATTTGCGGCCGCCTTCGGTGCCGATGAGGCCGAGCAGCAACAGGCCGCCGGCGCCGGCGGCGAGGTTACGCGCCTTCGGATCGGTCTCGAGCCGCGCCTTCACCTTGTCGGCGGCCACCCTCGCCTCGCCGAGCCGGGCGTCGAGATCGACCTCGCGGGCGAGGTCGGAAGCCTGCCGTTTCATTTCCTCGAGAACCTTGCGCGCGTCGAACATGGGTCCGCTTTCATTGCTGCGTGACACAAATGGGCAGGCGCCCGCGCGATTCAAGCGTTGGCGCGTGTCAGGCCCCGCCATCCATCGAGTTGATGAAGGCGTCGGCTTCCGCGATGGCGGCGTTCATCTCGCTGATGAGCGCATCGACGCGCTCCTCGATCCTGGTTTTTTCGAGCTCGAGGGAGGAGATGGCGCGGGCGTTGAGGTTGTGTTTCAAAAACAGGACCTGGTCCTGATAGAGCTCGAGCACGGGGTCCATCTTGCTCGCGGCCTTGTTCATGGCGGCGAGAAGCTTGTCGTAGTCGGCGCGCGTGCGCGCGAGCTGTTCGGCGCTGCGCCGGCGCAAATCGGCGCTCTCATACTGTTCGAGCTCCTTGTCCCACTCCTTGAACAAGCGAACGCCGACATCATCGACAGCTTTGATCCGGGTGCGAACTTCGCCCGCCTGCCTTTGCGCGCCTTCGTAGGAGGCGTTCATCTTGTCGTATTGCTTCTCCAGTTCGCCGCCCTGGATATCGACCAGGCTGCGGAATTCGTCGAGCGCGGAGGCGAACACCTGCTGCGTCTCCGCCTGTTCCTTGCGCGCCTCCTTCACGCGATCGACCAGAATTTCGCGCTTGGCGAAGCCGAAATTCTCCATGGTCGCATAATAGGTGGAGGCGCAACCGGAGGCGCCGAGCGTCGCAACGGCCGCGAAAGCGAGTGCGAGAGACCGAATCATTCTGAAACCCCTTCAAGCGCAACGATGATACAGCGCCGTCTGAACCGCGTCACGGTCCGAAATTCAGCTTCAGTCCCGGGCGCGGCCAGCGCAGTTTCGCCACGCGTCCGGTTCCCGACAAGGTGACATAGGCGTCGCGTCTGTCAGCACCCCCGAAACAGATATTGGTCGGAAACAGATCGGGCAGCGCCAGATGTTCATGCGCGCCCTCGGGCGAGAATGTCGTGACGCCGCCATTCAGGAGCGTCGCAACGCACACGCGGCCATCCGCTTCAATGGCGAGAGAGTCGAGCAATTGAAGGCCGGGGAGCGTCGCGACGATCCGCCCCGGAATCGGCAGAGCGGAGGGGGCGACAACGCCCGGCGCGTCGAGATCGAACGCCCACAGCCGCGAGGTCATTGTCTCGGCGACGAAGAGCGTCTTCTCATCGGGCGAGAGGCCGACGCCGTTCGCCGAATACATCGGATAGGCCGCCTCGACGATCTTCGAGCCCTCAGCCTTCGCGTAATAGAGGCCGCCATAGTCGCGCATGCGGCCCCAGGATTTGCCGTGGTCGGTGAACCAGAAGCCGCCTGTCCGGTCGAAGACGAGGTCGTTCGGGCCTTTCAGCGGATGACCATCGCAATGAGTGTAGAGCGTTTCGACACTTCCGGATGCGAGATCGACCCGTTCGATCGAACCGCCGCAATAGTCCGCCGCCGCGTCGCCGGAGATCGTCTGCCCCATGATCTCGCGCCACTCGAAGCCGCCATTATTGCAGATATAGACCTTGCCATCCGGCCCCAGAGCCGCGCCGTTGGGCCCACCCCTGAACTCAGCGACGGTCTCGGGTTTTCGCCCCGACTCGATGCGGGTCAGCCGTCGCCCCTTGATCTCGACAATGAGAAGCGAGCCGTCCGGCAGGAGCAGCGGTCCCTCCGGAAACTCCAGGCCCTCGGCGATGATTTCCATGGATTTTCGCTCCTCGATAATTGCGCAGCGGACAAATCAGGCGATACAACGCCGGTCACCGAACGTCATCATGGCGCGCCAGTGCGCCGAATGGGAGAGACTTTCATGGCTCTTTGGATCTTTCTCGGCGCCATCGTCCTTGTCGGCCTGATCGCCGTCGGCATCTACAACCGCATCGTCGGCCTCAATCAGCGCGCGGATCAAGCGTTCGCCGATGTCGATGTCCAATTGAAGCAGCGCCACGACCTCATTCCCAATCTCGTCGAGGCCGTGAAAGGCTACGCCTCCCATGAGCGCGGCACGCTCGACGCCGTCATTCAGGCGCGCAATTCGGCCGTCAACGCGCACGGACCGGCGGCGCAGGGTCAGGCGGAAGGCGTTCTCAACGCCGCGCTCGGCAAACTCTTTGCGCTCGCCGAAGCCTATCCCCAGCTCAAGGCGAACGAGAACTTCCTCGCGCTCCAGAATGAGCTCTCCGATGTCGAGAACAAGATCGCCGCCGCGCGGCGCTTCTTCAACAACGCCATTCAGGAGTTCAACACGTCGATCCAGCAGATCCCCGGCAACTTCATCGCGCCCATGGGCAGTTTCAAGAAGCGCGAGTTCTTCGAGATTCCGGAGACAAACCGCGCGGCCGTCGAGGCCGCGCCGGCGGTCAAGTTCTGACGCTTGAAAACGCTCGGCCTCATAGGCGGCATCAGCCCAGAATCGACGGCGATCTATTATCGGCTCCTCAACGAGGCCGCGCGCGTGAGACTGGGAGCGAAGCACTCGGCGAGGCTCCTCCTCTGGTCTTTCGATTTCAATGCGATCGACGAGACCTACGCCAAAGGCGACTGGACGGCCTATCGCGCGCTCGTCGTCGAGGCGGGCGAGGCCTTGAAGCGGGCCGGCGCCGACGGCCTCATGATCTGTTCGAATACGACGCATCTGGCCGCTGAAGCGCTGCGGGCGGCGACAAGGCTCCCTCTCATCCACATCGTCGATGCGCTGGCGGCGGAGATCGAGCGTTGCGGCGCAAGGAGGCCGCTGCTGCTGGGGACCGGCTTCGTCATGAGCGGCCCCTTCTACAGAAACGACCTCAAGACGAGATTCGGCGTCGATGCGCTCGTCCCGAACGAGGCGGATCGCGACATGACGAACCGCATCATTTTCGAGGAGCTGGTGCACGCGGAAGTCAAGGCTTCGTCGCGCGCCGCGCTGCAGGGCGTCATCGAAAAAGCGTGCCGCGAGGGCGCCGACGGCGTCATCCACGGCTGCACGGAGCTGTCGCTCATTCTCTCTCCTCCTCGGATTCGGCGCTTCCCGTATTCGACACTACGCGCCTTCACGCCGCCGCGGCGTCGGCCTTCGCATTTTCCTGAGCGAGCCATGGGCGCATACGGCCTTTCAACCCACATCTGGAACAACAATCTGAAATCCATCCTGCTGATGGCGGGATTTCCGGTTCTGCTCCTCCTGTTGCTCTTTGGGCTGACGGCCGGCTATGTCGGCGCGGCGGAAGACTTCTCCTCGCTCGAAGAGGGCTTGCGGCTGACCCTCGATCGCATGACCCGCATCTGGCCGTTCGCGCTGATCGGCGCGGCCGTTTGGTTTCTCATCGCCTGGGCGTTCCATCAAAAACTGATCGAGGCCTCGGTCGGGGCCAAGGGCGTCACGCGCAAGGAGGCGCCGGAAATCTACAACCTCCTCGAGAATCTCTCGATCGCCGGCGGCATGACCATGCCGAAGCTCGCCATCATCGACACCGACGCGCTCAACGCCTTCGCCAGCGGCATCGGCGAGAAATCCTACACCGTGACGCTGACGCGCGGCATCGTCGATCGCCTCGACAAGAGCGAGCTTGAGGCCGTCATCGCCCATGAACTGACGCATATCCGCAATCGCGACGTGCGGCTCCTCGTCATCGCTGTCATCTTTGTGGGCATCTTCTCATTCTTCGGCGAGATGCTGTTCCGCGGGACTTTCAATCGCGGCGTTCACATCGGCGGCCATACGCGCAGCCGAAAGGGCGACAGCCGCGGCGGCGGCATTCTCATCATCATCGCCATCGCGGCGATCGTCGCCGCCTACCTTCTGGCGCTGGTCATCAGATTCTCACTGTCGCAGAAGCGCGAGTTTCTCGCCGACGCGGGCTCGGTCGAGCTGACCCGCAACCCGGACGCGATGATCAGCGCCCTGCAGAAGATATCGACGAACAGCGTCGTCGCGGCGCCCGCCGACGTCCAGCAGATGATGATCCACAATGCGAGCCCCTTCGCGGGGCTCTTCGCCACGCACCCCTCGATCGACAAGCGCATCAAGGCTCTTGCGGCCCATGCGGGCGGGCAGGTTCGATTGGCGTCCAGCTGACGGCGCGACTTCAGCCCTCCAGCCGCCCTTCCTCGGCCTTGTGGCGGAACTGGAGCGCGACCAGGGTCGCTTTCATCGGGCGCAACAGGCCGAGGATCACCAGAACGGCGAAGCCGCCGGCGATCAAAAAGGCGACGGCGATCGGCGCAAAGAATACGAAGCGCGCGACGAAAGCGAGCGCCACTGCGGCGAAGCCGACGATGAAGATGACGAAAACCGCCGGGCCGTCGCCCGCGTCCGCCTTCGAGAAGTCCAGCCCGCAAGCGGCGCAGCGATCCTTGATCTTGAGGTAGCCTTCAAACAGCGCCCCCTGCCCGCAGCGCGGACACTTGCCGGAAAGGCCCGCCGCATAGGGCGAAACCGGAGGGAAGTAGGCCATCAGCCTGCGGCTTTTTTCTTGTAGGCGACGCGGTCGCCGGTGCGCGCCGCGTCGGTCTTCGCCCAGGCCTTCGTCGCCGCGACGACTGCCGAAGCCGATTTGGCGACGCACGTCGTCTCCTCGCGCACTTCGAGTTTGCCTCGGGCGACATATTTCTTCTTGAAAGACTCCGGGAGCCCTTCGCAGTCGATCATCGACAGCGACGTTTCGTCAGAAGCCTTCGAGGCGAGAAAATAAAACGGATCGTCATCGTCCATGCCCCAAAGCTGCGCCGCCCATTTGTCGGCGCCGACCGCCTTGAACCGGGCGAAGCTCGGCTTCTCGTCCTCGATGGCCATCACAAACGTATAGAGGCCCGAGGCGTCATGCGTGATGTTCACGTCGTTGCAGTCGCCCACGACGCCGTCATCGACCTGGCACGCCTCATAGTCGCCATCGGCGAAGGCGAGCGCACGCGCGTTCTCGGCATCGAACAGCGGCCCGTCGCTGGTGAGGCAGCCGGCGAGCGCCAGCGCGCCGACGACGCCAATCCATCGTTTCAAAGACATTATCGCTCTCCCCTCAACGCGCCGGCCAAGCCGACCGCCGGAGAGCAGTCTACGAC
>JBEBFW010000159.1:0-7737 GCA_040081755.1 Parvularculaceae bacterium | reverse complement strand
ACGGTCTGCGCGCGCGCGTCGCCGACGATGGAGCGCCAAATGATGAACTTGTCGTCGCAGTCGCGAATCTGCGCCCTTTCACACGCTGCCGGCGAATTTTCGCATTGCACACTTCCCCCCGGGATGTTTGGATGGAGCGCAGTTGCGCCCAGTTGGGGAGAATTCTCGAAATGAGAAGTGTCATGGTCGGCCATCGCTTTTGGCGAGTTCTTTGCCTCACGGTGTTTGTCGGGGGGCTGGTCTCGCTTTCCGCCTGCGGGGCGGGCGCCATGCGCCGCGAGGCGCGGGCCGAGCGCCGGGCGGAGCGGGACGGGAGCGCGCCGCAAGAGTCGGCAGCGTCTGCAACGGCGGCCGGCCTCACCCGCGTCGAGCTCAATGTCGGCGGCGACAATCGCTACTACCTCATTTACGTGCCGCGGTCCTACAAGCCCGGCGCGCCGACCCCCCTGGTGATGGTCTTTCACGGCGGCGGCGCCAACGCCGAGAAGATGGCGGGGCAAACGGGGTTCTCGGCGCTCGCCGAGCGGGAAGGGTTCATCGTCGCCTTTCCCAACGGTTCGCCCATGCGCCTCAAGGGCTCCGCTTCCTGGAACACCGAAAGCGGTCAGTTCAAGGATCGATCGGAAAAGAGCGGCGTCGATGATGTCGGCTTCGTTCGCGCGGCCTTGAGCCGGATCAAGCGCGACTACAACATCGATTCGAGGCGCGTCTACGCGACGGGCATGTCGAAGGGCGGCATGTTCGCCTACACGCTCGCCTGCAGGATGTCCGACGAGATCGCGGCGATCGCGGCGTTCTCCGCGACGATGACGATCGCTCGCTGCGAGCCGACCCAGCCGGTGGCGATCTTGCACGTGCACGGAACCGCCGACCGCACCGTGCCGCTCGATGGCGGCAAGGGCGATCTGACGGCGGGCGGCAACAACTATCCGCCGGTTGCGCGCGGCATAGATTTCTGGAAATCGCGCGACCGCTGCACGGCGCAAGAAGATGTCACGAAGGATGGTCCTGAGACGACCTGCTACGCCTACAGGTCCTGCGTGCGCGACGTGAAGCTTTGCCTGATCGAGGGCCACGGCCACGGATGGCCGGGCAAGCCCGCCGTGAAATGGCAGCGCCAGATGAAGGTCAATGTCTCGCAGACGTTCGACGGCACGGGAGAGGCTTGGGAGTATTTCGAGACCCATCCCAAGCCCTGATGAGCAATCTGCCTTTGGCCTGTTGATCAAGCCTTGAGAATGCCGTCTTTCGGGACGAAGCGGTGACGTCCGAGGTTGGAGGATTGCGCATGAAACGGTTCCTGTTCGGCCCGCGTTTTTGGCTCGCGTCATGCCTTGCGGTCTTTGTCGGCGCCGTCGCCACCGAGTCGAGCGCCGCCGGCAGGTTCCGCGAGAAGCGCCAGGAGCGCGCCGCCGCGCGCAAGGAACAGCGCCAGGCGCAAGACAGCGGATCGACGAGCACGGTTGCGGGGCTCACGACGGTCAACATCAGCGTCGGCGGTTCGCCTCGCAACTATTTGCTCTACGTCCCGAAGTCATTGGAGCCGGGCGCGGCCGCTCCTCTTGTCGTCGTTCTCCACGGCGGCGGCGCCAACGCCGGGAAGATGGCGGAGCACACGGGCTTTCCGGAACTCGCCGAAAAGGAAGGCTTCATTGTCGCCTTCCCCAACGGGACGACCGGCGGGCCCAAGGGCGGCGGCACGTGGAATACGGGCAGCGGCAAAGGGATGGGCAAGGCTGAAAAGCGCGAGGTCGACGATCTCGGATTCGTCAAGGCCATGCTGGCCGAGATCAAAGCAAAGTACACGGTCGATCCGAGGCGCATCTACGCGACCGGCGTCTCGAAGGGCGGCATGTTCGCCTATTATCTTGCCTGCAACATGTCGGATCAGTTTGCGGCGATCGCGCCTGTCTCGGCGACGATGGTCAATCCGCGCTGCGAGCCGGCGCAGGCCGTCGCGGTTCTGCATGTGCACGGCACCAAGGACCGCAACGTGCCGCTCGAAGGCGGATCGGGCGATATGACTGGCCCCGGCTACAGCTATCCCGCCGTCGCGCGCACCATCGATTTCTGGAAGTCGCGGGACAAGTGCCAGCCGAAGGAGACCGCGACCAAGGTCGGAGCGGACACCACCTGCCGCGCCTATTCCTGCTCGCGCGATGTGACTCTCTGCCTGATCGAGGGCGGCGGTCACGGCTGGCCCGGCAAGCCCGCACTGGGCTGGCAGCAGAAGATGGACGTCTATATCACGCAATCCTTCGACGCGACGGCGGAAGCCTGGAAGTTCTTCGAGGCGCACCCCAAGCCCTGATTATCGGTGCCTGTTTGTTACGCGGCATCACCGCTGAGCGATGCGCGCAAGGATGAAATCCTTACGCGGACTATTACCCGCTTTTCGAAATGAGTGAGTGAGGTCGCTCCGCCCTTCGTGACGCGCCTTCGGCGCTCCTCAGGGTGAAGCTGCCTTGAACCTTCATCTTGAGGAGCGATGCGAAGCATCGCGTCACGAAGGACGCTTCGTCGCGAGCGTGTCAGCAAATTGTGAGCCCGGGTACTAGGCGTTTTCGGGCGGCGCCGCGCCGGCGTCGCAGCCGACCCAGCGTTCGGCCTTCTCGAGTTCCTCGATCGTTTCTTCGAGCAGGACCGTCAAAATGTCGGTGCGCAGTCTGAGCTTGGCCTTGTAGCGCGCGATCTCGCCGGTGGTGCTCGCCGACGCGTCGGCGCCGCCCGCGGACCAGAGTTCGGCCGGCGTCAGGCTCTCCTTGCCGAGCGCGTCCTCGAAACTCTGCTGACCTGCGCCGCGAGACTGAATCTCGCCCCATAACTGCATGCCGAGCCGCTGCAGCTGGCGGTCGTACATGAGTTCGGCGACAGACATGCCGCGCGGCTCGCCCTCCAGAATCGATTCGAGATCGTCGACGAACTCGTGAATTTCCGCCGACTGCGCCGACGACCCGGCTTTGCGTTTATCCGCCACTGCTCACCCTTCGCGCTCTGCGCTCAACGATACCCGAAATAGCGGGCGAGTTCGACGACCTCCGGACGGAAGCCGCGCTCGTCCGGCCGCCAAGACAGCGCTCCGTCGAGACTTTGTTCCTTGACGCGCGCCGGCCGAAGCTCGGGGCTTTCCAGAAAATTCGGATCGTTGCCGAGCCGCGCATTCGCCGGCCCGATATGGGCGAAGGGCGAACGCTCGGGATGCTTCATTTCCTCGATCGCGTCCGGCGCATCCGAAATCCCGAGCCATCGGCATATCCCGACGGCGCCTGCAACAGGATCGCGGATGAAATCCTCGCCGCGAACCCTCGTCCACTGGTCCGCCGGCAAATCCGCGAGGAAACGCAAGATCACGAATTGGGCGTCGCGCCAGGCGATCTGCGGATCGACGACCGGCGGATCGACCGTGCGATCGATGGCGCCGAGGAAGAATGCGGTGAGAGCGCCGCCCTCCGCCTTGATGACGGATTCGCACAAGCCCCGGGGATGGCGGACGAGATGAATGAATCGCGCGTCCGGGAAGGCCTCGACGATGCGGTCGAGATACTCCCGCTTGCGGACATATCCGGGGCTTTTGTCGAGCAGAATTTGGGGGGCGGCCTTGGCGCAGATCTCGTAATGCGCCTCGGCGGTTGTCCGATCGAGGCGCGCGGCGACCCACCGTTTCGCCATCTCGATCGAGTCGATCGTCTGCTCGCCAGCGTAGAGTTCCGCGATCGCACGCAAAATCCCGCCGTGGCGCATGAGCTTCCAGAACGGCTGGCGCATCGTCCCGCTGGCGCGCTGGCCGGTCCAGAACTCATGCACGGTGTCCGCCTGGAACAGGTTGAGCTCGGGCATCCCGAACACTTGCGGGTGCTGTCCGATCATGCCGCATACGACGGATGTGAACGAGCGCGGCGGCGCAAGGATGAAGACTGGCGGTGGAAAACTCATGCACGGGTCCTAGCGCGGCTCTCGGCCAAGGGAAAGCGGCGCCGTCCGAGGGCCGCTCTCTCTCGATTTGGCAGTAGCGCGAGATGCGGCTGCCATGCCATGAGCTTTCGGCGACGGCGAGACCTTGGGCGAATCAGCATGAGCAGGAACCTGAAGCAAGCGGCCCTTGCGCGAAAGCGCGGTCAGGCGCCGCCGCCGGGCCTTGGTGGTCCCGATTTCAAATGCGTCGGCTCGGGCGGCGTCAGCGATCGGCTCAACGCCTACCCGCATTTCATGAAGCAGTTTCGCGGCGCGCTCTATGTCGGCGTCGCCAGACCGGTCGAGCGGGCAGGCGAGACCGGCGACCTCGACCTGCGGGCGCGCATCCATGCGCTGTCGGGCGGCGTCTGGAGCGAGACGCAGCGTTCTGGCGTTGCGCGCGGCGCGCGCGAGGCGGGCTATGGCGGCTGCGCGGAGTTCCAGGGCGCGACCGACGCGAGCCCCGCGCTCTATGTCAGCACGATCGCCCCGGCGCGCGGCGCTTGCGGCCTCCTGCGCTGCGCGGATGGCGAGGAATTCTCACCCGTCGCTCTGCCGCCGGAATTCAAGGACGCTGCCAGCCTGCAAGCGCTCACTCCCTTCAAGGGGCGCCTCTTCGGCTCGCTCGCCGGACCTGGAGAAGTCGGGCGCATAGTCGAAACGCGCGATCCCGCGAGCGGCCGCTGGGCGGCGGCCAATGCCGCCGGCTTTGGCGACAAGGGCAATCTTGGCGCGGTGACCATGGCGGTTTTCGCCGGACGGCTTTACGCGGGAATCGCCAACCCCGACGGGTTCCAGTTGTGGCGGACCGACGCTGAAGGCGATGCGCCCGGTCGCTGGATGAAGCTCATCGACGGCGGCGCGGGACGCGGCGCGGAGAATCGAAGTCTCGCCAGCATGTGCGTGCACAAGGATGCGCTCTATCTCGGCGGCGGTTCGCCGATTGGAGGGATCGCGACGACGGCGAACGCGGGCGCCTTCGGACCGGAACTCATTCGCATCAACGAAGACGAAAGCTGGGACTTGATCGTCGGCGCCGGAAGGCTGACGCCGGACGGACCGAGACAGCCCTTGTCTTATTTCGGGCCGGGTTTCGACAGCCTGTGCGCGGGCTCCTACTGGAGCATGGGCTCCTCTAACGGCTGGCTCTATGTCGGCGCCTACAAGTGGAGTTTGATGAATGGCGGCGCCTCCGGCGAGAACCCCGACTTGGCGCGCCGGTTCCACGGCCGTCTGAGTACGGATGGAATCGCGCCGAAGCTCGCGGGCGGCGAACTCTATCGCAGCGCCGACGGAGAAAACTGGATTCCGGTGACGACCGACGGCTTCGGCAACCCGGATAATTGCGGAATCTGCGCGATCGAGCCGACGCCTGCCGGCCTTGCAGTCGGAACCGCCAATCCCTACGCCCCGAAAACCGCTCCGGCGTCAAAACAGCCGGCGCGCGGGGGGTTCGACATCTGGGTTGGCGAGCGGACCGGCGGCTGACCGGAATTCAGTCCTTGTAGATCTGATCCGGCAGCCAGGTGGCGAGTTGCGGGAAGAGGGCGAGGATGACGAGCGTCGCCAATTGTATGCCGATGAAGGGGATGACGCCCCGATAGATCTGCCCGGTCGTCACCGATGGCGGCGCGACGCCGCGCAAATAGAACAAGGCGAAGCCGAAGGGCGGCGTCAGAAACGACGTCTGCAGATTGACGGCCATCATCACGCCCAGCCAAACGGGATCGAGCCCCATCGCCAGCAGGGACGGCGCGACAAGCGGCACAACGACGAAGGTGATCTCGATGAAGTCGAGGAAGAATCCGAGAAGAAACATCACGAGCATCACGCCGAACATGGCGCCGACGGCGCCGCCCGGCAGCGCCTTCAAGGCGCTTTCGATCATCTCATCGCCGCCGAGGCCGCGAAAGACCAGCGAGAACAGCGCGGCGCCGATGAGGATGGTGAACACCATGGTGGTGACGCGCGTCGTCTGATCCGCAACCGCGGCCAGCGACTTCTCCCGCCGCAGCAGATTGAGGCTGGCGAGGAGCCCGACGGGGACCAGCGCGCATAGCGCGAACGCGAGCAGCGTTCCGAGCGTGTCGCCGCTGGAGATGCCTGTCCGGCCGAGCCGAAGGTCGATGAACGACGTGAGCGCCAGCAGAGCGACGATCGCGCCGGCCGACAGAAAGATGAACGTGCGCGCGGAGAAGGCCCGGCCCTTCGGGGCGAGGCGCACGCCCGCAATGAGGAGCGCGCCGATCGCGCCGACGCTCGCCGCTTCCGTCGGGGTCGCAACGCCGGCGAGGATCGAGCCGAGCACGGCGACAATGAGAATGACCGGCGCAGGCAGCGTCTTCATCGCCGCGCGCCAGACCTCCGCCCGGCTGCCGAGCTCGGCGGCGGGAATAGGGGGGGCCTTGTGCGGCGCGGTCAGCGCCACGAAGAGCTGGTAGGCGACGTAGAGCGCGACGAGCAGGAGTCCCGGGATCAGCGCCCCGGCGAAGAGATCGCCGACCGCAACCGTCTCCGGCGCGAAGACGCCGCGTTCAAGCTGGGCTTTCTGATAGGCGTTGGAGATGACGTCGCCGAGCAGGATGAGAACGACCGAAGGCGGAATGATCTGGCCGAGCGTGCCGGCGGCGGCGATCGAGCCCGAGGCGAACGCCGGATCGTAGCCCCGCCTCAGCATGGTCGGCAGGCTCAAGAGACCCATGGTGACGACGGTCGCGCCGACAATGCCGGTGGAGGCCGCGAGCAAGGCGCCGACGAGCGTCACCGATATGCCGAGGCCGCCCGGCATCGAGCCGAAGAGCTTGGCCATCTCGTCGAGCAGCTCTTCGGCGATCTTCGACTTTTCGAGAATGACGCCCATCAGCACGAACATCGGCACGGCGATGAGGCTGGTGTTGGAGACGGCGCCGAAGATGCGCTGCGGGAAGGGGAGAATGTAGGAGAGATCGAAGACGCCGAAAGCGAGCCCGACGCCGGCGAAGATGAGAGCGGTTCCGCCGAGGCTGAAGGCGACGGGGAAGCCCGACAGAAGGAAAATGCAGAACGCCGCGACCATCAGAAGGTCGAGATACGGCGTCACCGCGCAGGCGCAGAAGCCGACATCTCCGGCGAAGCTCTCCATGGCCTAACGCTCCCCGCGCAAGGTCTCGCCCGCGCGCGCGGCGCAGGCGAAGCCCGCCATGGCGACAAGCAAGGCGAAGAGCGGGATGAGCGACTTCAACAGGAAGACGCCCTGGATGCCGGACTGTTCCGCAGAGCCCTCGCGCACCGCCCACGAATGCCCGACATATTCGCTCCCCGTCCACAGCGCAGCGAGCGCGACCGGGAAGAGAAAGAGATAGGTTCCGACGAGATTGACCAGCGCCTTTCGCTTCGGCGAAGCGGCCCGATAGAAAATATCGACGCGAACATGATCGTCCGTCAGCAGCGCATAACCGGCCGCGAGCAGAAAGACGGCGCCGTGCATGTAGGTGATCGATTCCTGCATGAAGATCGAATTGACGCCGAACACGTAGCGCAGAATGACGATGCCGAACTGGACCAGCGCCATGGCGAAGACGAGCCACATCACGATGCGTCCGGCGCGGCGGGAGACGCCCTCGAAGACCGCCGCGAGCCGCGCTGTGCATTTGTGCGGGCCGCCCAGCAGCGCGACGATCGTCGCCAAAGCCGCAACGCATGAGGCGAAGACGAGGCTTTTGCCGCCGACATTCTGAATGTCGAGGCGCGGGGCTGCCGCAACGAGGAGATCGCGGCGCCGGCGGCAAGGGCGACCATCACCATAAA
>JBEBFW010000158.1:0-7761 GCA_040081755.1 Parvularculaceae bacterium | reverse complement strand
GCCATCCAGATCGCGCTCAACGGCGAGGACATCGAGGATCTGCGCGCCGCCGTCGAGGAGGTGAAGGCGAAACTCCAGACCTTCGCCGCCGTCTACAGCGTGCGGGACAGCGAGGAGGCGGCGAACGAAGAGCTTCGCTTCACCCTGAAGCCGGGCGCCGAGCAGCTGGGCGTGACGCTCGCCTCGCTGACGCGCCAGGTGCGCCAGGCCTTTTTCGGCGAGGAAGTGCAGCGCCTGCCGCGCGACGGCGACGAGCAGAAGGTCTACACGCGCTACCCGGCGGATGACCGGCGCTCGCTCGCGAGCCTCGATGAGTTCCGGGTGCGGACGGCGGACGGGCGCGAAATTCCCCTCGCGACGGTCGCCGAGGTCTCGTTCGAGCCGGGCGTCGTGTCGCTGACCCGGCGCGACCGCCTCAGCTCGATCACGGTCGAGGCGGAAGCGCCGAAGGACGCGCGCAAGGACATCATGCGCGATCTCGACCAGTCCTTCTTCCCGGCCTTCGACAAGGCCTATCCGACCGTCTCGCGCCGCGCCGTCGGCGAGGCGGAGGGCGAAGCCGAGTTCCTCGGCGAAATCGGGCGCCTTTTGATCATCGCCATCGGCGGCATGTATTTCCTGCTCGCCGTGGTGTTCAGGTCTTATTCCCAGCCTGCGCTGATCCTCTCGGCGATTCCCTTCGCCGTCATGGGCGCGATTGTCGGGCACTGGATTTTCGGCACCGCCTTCGCGCTCTTCTCCTATCTCGGCGCCATCGCGGCCATGGGCGTCGTCGTCAACGACAACGTCGTCCTGGTCGACCGCATCAACCTGATGCGATCGGAAGGAAAGAGCGCGTTCGACGCCGCCTATGAGGGAACGGTCTCGCGCTTCCGCCAGATATTCCTGACCTCGGTCACTGAATTCATCGGCCTGTCGCCGATGATTTTCGAAAAGGCGGCGATTGCGCAGTTCCTCAAACCCATGGCGCTGGCGCTCGCCTACGGCGTGCTCTTGTGCATGCCGGTGACGCTGATCCTGACGCCGTGCTTCTATCTCATCGGCCGCGACGTCAGGAACGCCGTCGCCTGGATCGTCGGCCTCTATCTGCCGGCGCCGAAAGCGCATCCGGCGGAGTGAGCGCTCAGGTCTCCCGCGACGGCCCGGGCCTCGCCGCGCGCGCCGCGTAAACGCGCCGCACCAGTTCAAGGTCTTCGGGCTTATCGACATCCATGGCGGCCTCGGCCTGGGGGAGGGGGACGAGCCGCGCCGCCACGCCGGTCTTCGCCTCAATCGTTTTCACCAGCGCCGCGCTCGAAAGCGCGCCGACGGCGTAGCGCAGGAGCGTGCCGAAGCCGATCGTCGCAGCCATGCTGGCGGGGTTCTTTCGCCTGGCTTCAAGTGCGCGCCAGAAGAGGAGCAGCGGCTCCGCCGCATCCTTGCTGAACCAGAAGAGGTTGGCGCCGGAGAATTGCAGATCGGAGAGGCGAATGAATGTGCGCCTCGTTCCGGGATAGGCGCTCGTGTAAGTCGGCGCATCGACGCACGCGGCCGCCGCCGCGAAAGCGGTCGGGTCGATCTTTCTGAGGAAATGACGCACCATGCCGGGCGTCAGCAATGGATGGTCGGACGTCGTCACCAATAGTCCGCGCGCGGATTTCAAAATCGCCTCATAGACGCTCGTCGCCGGCGTTCCCGCCGCGGGCGTGAATGAGAGAGGTTTGGCGCCGGCGAGTTTTTTCAATCGTTCCCTGGATTCTTCCGGCGCCGCGACGACGATATCGGCGACAGCGTCCACAGCTTCGAGCGTTGCGAAGACGCGCGAAATCATCGGCGCGCCGCCGATGTCGATGAACGCCTTGTGCGTGACGCCCTCGGCCGCTTCCATGGCGTCCGGCGGCCCCGGACGGCGCCCGGCGAGGACCAGCGCCGTGAGCGTCGGAGCGGTTTCGCTCATGGCCTACCCGCTTTGCCGAACAGCGCGCGCAATTCCGCGATCGCGGCCAGTTCGACTTCCCTCGGAGGCTCTATCGCGCGATCGAGCGCGGGCGGTCCCGGCCAGCCGGCGTCGGGAAAGCCGACGTCGCCATAGCTGCGGGCCGATCTGTAACGCGGAAGGACGTGAAAATGCGGGTGCGGATCGACCATCATGAGCATCAGATAGTTGATGCGCTCGTAACTGACGAATGCGCTCAACAGTTTTTCTGTGATCCCGACAGCGACGCCGAGATCGGCGAAGGCCGCGGGGGGCAACTCTGCGAAGGCCGCGACCTCGCATTTCGCCGCCAGCACCAGCGCGCCGAGCGTCACCTGCTTGCGCCGAAACAACAGCGCCCACCACTCCGTCTCGCCGATGCGCGTTTCGGGCCAGCCGAATTTCTCCATGGTCGGCGTGATGCGCGGGATCATGTCGGACTCATTGCGGAATTCAGGGCTGGAGCGGCGGCGCTGGTCTTGCGGTCATAGAAGCGCGCATCGACGGAAACGACGCCCGAGGTCGCGGGGTCGAACTGGCGCACGTCAAGCGACAGGCGCCAGTCGCGCCCGGATCGTTCGAGCGTGAACAGATTATAGCGGCCCGGCGTCTTGTCGCCGCCGCCGCGCGGATGAGAGAGCGAGCCGCCGCCGATCACCGGCGCAGGTCCTCCCGGCGTCGCGATTTCTTCAAAGTGCGGCACGTGCGCGTGACCGTGCAGGACAAGATCGACGCCGGCGCCGGCGATCGCTTCGGCGAGGGCCGCGCGGTCGGTCAGGGCTTTGCGCCGCGAGACTATTCCCTCGACGATCGGGTGGTGGACCAGGAGGATCCGAAAACGGTCTTCGCGCCCGGCTCGCGACAGCTCGCGCCCGATGCGTTCGATCTGGGCCCGGCCGAGCGCGCCGGTCGCGAGAGCCGGCGCGGTCGGCGGGGAGGAATTGGCGACCGTGACCCGGACCGGTCCGAAATCGACGCTGAAGGGGAAGTCATCGGGGCCCTTGGGCGCGCGCATCGCCGGGTCGTCCGCTCTCGACCCGATCATGTATTTTCCGAAAGTTCCGAGCGAGGATTCCCAAGGGGTCCGCACATAGGCGTCGTGATTGCCCGGTGACAGAACGAGCGGCAGCCCCGCAAAGGAGCGGTCGAGCCACGATCTCGCCGCGTCGAACTCGGCCTTGAGCGCGATGTTGACGACATCGCCGGTCAGGAAGGCCGCATCGCAGCCTTGCCGGCGCATATCGGCGACGAGGGCGTCCGAGACCTCCATCTTGTGCCAATGCCGACGTTTTCGGGTCCAGGAGAGATAGCCGAGGACCCTCTTGTTCATCAGGTCGTGAGGCGCCGGCCGCCCTGGGATGGGCAGGTGGATGTCGGTCAAATGAGCGAATTTCAGCCGGGCCGCCATACGTCGATCGCAACTTAGAACAATAGTTCGTGTTTGAGCCGTGCTTTGCGGCATGACCGATTTATGACACATTCGCCAGCGTTTTGCGTCACGCCCCACAAGGCGGAGATTGGTCGATCTTGGAAGCCAGAACACATCGAATCGCCGCACTCCCCGTCGGCGAGTCGGAGACGCCGTTATTCGCGCTGTCCGGGCGCGACCGGCTCCGCGCGACCTTTGAGCGCCTTGGCGTGCCCGTGGTCGAGACAGTCGATCACGCCCAGAACTACGAAGATGTCATCGTCGCCCATGCGGGCTATGTGTTCGACGAGCGGGTCGTCGCCGATTTCATGAAGACGCGCCGTTCGGCGCTTGCTGCGAACAACGAGAACGGCCGCGAGCTCCTCGCCGCCGCCGTCTGCCGGGCCGCCGAGGCGCGGCGCTGGACGGAGATCTTGTCGTCCGGCGCCGAATGCGACGCCATCCCGCAAGGCGAGGGCGTCACCGTCTACACGGCGGCGGAAATCAGCGGCGCCTACAACCAGCGCCTGCGCAAGAAGGAAGACCCCCTCGTCGCCAGAGCCTCGCTCGCCCGCAAGGACGAGATCGAGCGCCGGCTGTTCAAGGGCTCCTACAAGGGCGCGACCGACGTCGTGACCAAATTCGTGCTGCCGGGACCGGCCTTTCATGTGACGCGCGCCGCGGCGGCGCTCGGTCTCCACCCGAACCTCATTACCACCGCAAGCCTCCTGCTGGTGCTGTCGACATTCTTCCTCTTCATGCGCGGCGAGTTTGCGATTGGCCTCGTCTCGGGCTGGCTCATGTGCTTTCTCGACACCGTCGATGGCAAACTGGCGCGGGTCACGCTGAAGTCGTCGAAGTGGGGCAATTTCTACGATCACGGCATCGACCTCATCCACCCGCCGTTCTGGTACTGGGCGTGGGCGGCGGGCGTCATCGCCAGCGGCAATCTTTCGGGTCTTGGCGAGGCGCTCGTGTGGACGGCGTTCTGGACGATCCTCGTCGGATATGTCTCCGGGCGCCTGATCGAGGGCTATTTCGTGCGCCGCTTCAAGATCGAGATTCATATCTGGCGCCCGATCGACTACTGGTTTCGGCACATCACGTCGCGGCGCAATCCGAACCTCGTCATGCTGACGGTTTCGGCGGCCCTGGGCGCGCCGGCGCTCGGCCTTGCGGCAGTCGCCGTATGGACGGCGTGTTCGGTCGCTTTCCACGCCGTTCGGCTCGCCATGGCCGAGTTTTCGGCGCCGCAGGGGGCTCTGAAATCCTGGCTCGCGGAGTAACGCAGTTGACTGCGATCGGGCTGATCATCAATGGGCGGAGCAATAGGACGCAGTCCGTGCTCGCCGACGTGCTTGGCGTTGCGCGCCAGTTTCGCGATGTCAGCGTCGAAGTCCTCGACGGCGTAAAAGGGCTCGACAAGGCGCTCATCGGCATGAACGGGCGCGGCGTCGATACGCTCATTCTCGGCGGCGGCGACGGCACCATTCAGGCCGCCTTCACCGACGCGATCAACAACCGGCGCTTCGAGCACGAGCCCAAATACGTGGCGCTCGCCTGCGGCATGACCAATGTCATCGCCAATGATTGCGGCCTCAAGGGTTCGCCGGCTTCATCGCTCGACCGGTTTCTCCGCCGCCGGAGAGCCGGCGAGGCGGTCGCTGCGCGCCGCTCGCTGCTCTCGGTGACGCGGGGGTCGCGCGAGCCCGTGCATGGTTTCTTTCTGGGCGCGGGCGCATTTCATACGGCTGTCAATTTCAGCCGCGACCACGTGCAGGCCGCCGGCGCCAGGCGCTCGCTGGCGCTCAGCCTCAGCGTTGCAGGATATATTGCAAAATTTGCGCTCGACGCGCAGGCGCAAAAGGATTCCGTGCGCGTCGATTTCGACGAAGGCGGGCCGGCGGCGCCGGCTTCGTCCGAACTCACCCTTTATCTTGCGACGACGCTCTCGAAGCTCGGCGCCGGCATCTATCCGTTCTGGGGCGAGGGCGAGGGCGCGATCGCCGCGACGACGGTCGATTGCCCGGCGCGGCGCATCATGAGCGCAGCGCCGGCGGTTGTCCGCGGAAAGAAAAAAGCCTGGTTCGAGGCAGAGGGCTATCGAAGCTGGCGGACCGACAGGATCGTCGCTCGCTTCGAGGCGCCCTTCGTCTTCGACGGCGAAATGTTCGAGGCGGCAGGGGGCGAAGACATCGTTTTTGGAACGTCCCACAATGTCGATTTCCTGCACTGAAGAAGGCGAGCGCGCCGCCTTCGTCAGGAATTATCTGAATTCGCCGCCCGAGAGCGCACCTGCTGCGCTGGCCGCCGCCATTTGCGCGAAGCATCGAGGCGCTGCCGTGCTTCTCTACGGATCCGGCAACAGCGTCATGAAGACGGCGGCGCTTGAAGACGTCCTCTTCGATTTCTATGCGATCGCGCCGAGCTATGAGGCCGCCTACCGCTCGCCGCTGATGCGGCTCGCCAATTGGCTGTTGCCGCCAAACGTCTTCTATCTCGAATGCGACAGCCCGCAGGGACGATTGCGCTGCAAATACGCCGTGCTGTCGATCGCGCATTTCGAGAGGCTCGTCAGCAAGCGGACGTTTCACTCCTATTTCTGGGCGCGTTTCGCGCAGCCCTGCCGCATTGTCGCGGGGCCCGCCGACCTGCGCGCGCGCATCGAGGGCGCCGTGCTGACGGCCATCGACTCTTTCACCGCCAACGCCGCCGGTCTCGACGGCGCGGGGCCCGATGTCGGCGCGCTCTGGCGCGAGGGCCTTTCGCGCTCCTACAAGGCCGAGCTCCGCGCCGAACAGCCGGGCCGCGTCGTCAAGCTTCTCGAGAGCTATGGCGACTGGCCGCAGAAAGCGAGCCTCGCTCCCGCCCTCCGCCCGCGCGGCCAGGAGACCGCCTGGCGCCTGCGCGCCGTGCAGGGGGGATTTCTCTCAGCTGCGCGTCTCCTCAAGGCGTCGTTCACCTTCGAGGGCGGCGTCGACTACATGGCCTGGAAGATCGGCCGGCATGCCGGTTTCCAGTTGCCGGTCAACGATTGGGAGCGGAAATGGCCGCTCCTCGCTGCGCCCGTTCTCGCCGCGCGCTATTATCGGCTGAAGCGGGCGGCCGTTCGCAAGGCCGCGCCGGTCATGACTTCGCGCGGCTGAGCATGATGGTCATGACGACCCGGTAGGCGAGGCGGCCGATGACGGTCGCGATCGCAGCGCCTTCCGCGCCATAGCGCAGAAGGAGCACGACCAGCAGCCCGCAATAGGCGACCCCGACGCCGGCGCGCGCGGCGAGCACCGCGCCGGGGCGGCCAATGGCGAGCATCGCCGGCTCCTGCGCGAAGCCCCAGAACTCGATCGCCGCTGCGATCGTCAGCAGCAGGAGGAGATCCTTGGCGAAGGCGAACTCCTTGCCGACCACGAGCGTGAGCAGCGAGGCGCCCGTCATTGCGACCAGCGCCACGGCGGCGAGGCCGAATGCGCCGGACACCAGTGACAGCTTCGAGGCGAGCCGGGCCGCCGCCTTGCCGCCGTCCCGGATGGCGATGTTCGTCAGCTCAGGGAAAGCGGCGCGCGACAGCGAGACCACGGGTTTCGACAAGGACTGCGCGATCTGCATGGCGACCCGATAGGCGCCGGCGGCGGAGGCGCCCGCGCCCCAGCCGACGGCGAGCGTTCCGGCATGCTGCCAGAGGAAGCTGACAGACGAGGCGAGATTGGTGAACCAGGCGAAGCGCCAGACGCCCGGATTGTCTTCCGTGACGCCGGCAAGGCCCGGCGTGATCTTTATCTTGCCGTAGCGCCGCGACAGAAGCGCGATCGAGGCGGCCCACATCGCCGCGGTCGTGGCGAGTTCGGCGCACGCCCAGGCGATCAGGAAGCCGTCGATGGTCGGCGACAGCACGTAACACAAGAGCGCGGCGACGAGACGGCAGGCAGGAAGCGCCGTCTCGCTCAAGGCCGCGATGTCAAAGCGATCGAGCACGCGCAAGACGCCGAGGGGCGCGCCGCGCAGCGAGAACAGAAAGCTCGCGCCGAAGAGCGCCGCCCGCTGCTGATCGGCGCCGACGACGCCGACCAAGGGGCCGAATGCGTAGGCGACGCCGAGCGCGAGACCGATGCAGGCGAGGGCGGACAACGCGTCGAGCGCCGCCGAGTATCCAAGAATCCTGCCGAAACGGTCGAGCCTCGATTGCGCAAGGTGCGGCGCGCCGAACTTGATGACGACTTCCGCCGTCTGAAACTGCGCGAGACTCGCGATCGCCTGGCCGAACGACAGAAGCAGGGCGAACTCGCCGAAATCGTGGAGGCCGAGCGAGCGCGCTGCGAGACCGAGATAGACAAGGCTGAAGAGCCCGCCGACGCCCTTGCCGCTGAGGAGCCAGCCTGCGTTCTGGAGCGTGCGTCGAAGA
>JBEBFW010000330.1:0-1959 GCA_040081755.1 Parvularculaceae bacterium | reverse complement strand
GCATAGGCCGAACCGAGGGCTTCGCCGACGACGGCATCGATCTCTTCGGCGGCGATCGACAGGGCCATGACGACAAAACGGTTGCCGCGCCCTGACTTCAGGTCCTCGCGGGCGCCTCGAACGTCGTCGGCCGCGCGTTCAATCTCGAGGCGGGCGTCATCGAGGCCGCCGCGCAAATCGGCGATGCCCTGCCCGTCGAGCGCGATCAGCTTCTCGAGCAGATCTCCCTCGCCGATGATGATGTCGATGATGTCGCCCCCCGACGACGCTCGGGCCGACGATGGCGCGAGCAGCGTCAATCCCGCGAACGCCGACAACAATACTGCGAATTTCTGAAATCCGGTCATGTCTTCCTCTTGCTGCCCAAGTCCGACGCCCGAGCGCCGGACGGCCTGATGTCAGGGAATTGCGACTGAAAATGGGCGGCGGGCCGACACCGGGGGCGCTGTCCTGCGGCCGACTCAAAGGCTCTGGTCCATGGTCTCGCCCGCCATCTTCCCGCACTCGCCAACGGGTTTGGCGGGAACCCCCGCAACCGTGCAATGGGCTCTCACCGACTCCAGCACCACGCTGCCCGCCGCGACCTTCGCGCCCTCGCCCACCTCGATGTTTCCAAGCACCTTGGCGCCGACGCTGATGAGGGCGCCGCGGCGAATCTTCGGGTGGCGATCGCCCCACTCCTTGCCCGTGCCGCCGAGGGTCACATTCTGGAGGATCGAGACGTCATCCTCGATGACGCAAGTCTCTCCGATGACGACGCCCGTGGCGTGATCGAGGAATATCCCCTTCCCGATGACCGTGGCCGGATGAATATCGACTTGCAGAAGTTCAGACATGCGGCTCTGGAGATAATGCGCCAGCGGACGCCGCTCATTCTTCCAAAGCCAGTGCGCGACGCGCTGCGCCTGCAATGAAAGGTACCCTTTGAAATAGAGAAACGGCTGCACGTATTCGAACGTCGCGGGATCGCGCGCATAGCAGGCGAGAACGTCGGCGAGCGCCGCTTCGACAATGGCTGGATCGCTCGTGTAGGCGTCGGCGCAAACATCCCGCCAAAGCATGGAACTCATCTGGCCGTCCGTGAGCTTGGCGGCGAGGCGATACGAGAGCGCATCGGCGAAGCTCGCGTGATTGAGCACATGCGCGTGCAGGAAGCTCGCCAGCACCGGTTCTTGCGCGGCGGCGGTCGCGGCCTCGACGCGCATGCGCGACCACGTCTGATCGGTCGTCAGTTTGACAATCTTCTGCGGCGCAGACATGCGGCCTCCGTCACTTCATGAGAAGCCTAGAAATGCGCTCGGGCAAACGGCCTTTCAAGGCCCGTGCGTGCGCCGAGAGCGCCATCAGGATGGTGAGGCTGTCGCGGACTTTTCCTGCAAGGATCTCGTCCAGAAGAGTGGAAAACGCGACTTTTCGCAAAGCCAACGCTTCGGACGATTCGGGTGCGGCTTTTCCTTCGTGCAGATCGCAGGCGATGAAAGAGATCGCGGCCTCGTCCGTGACCGAGTTGGAGAGGTCCATCTCGGCAAGCGGCAGCCAGGTTTTGGCGGTAAGCCCCGTCTCCTCTTCGAGTTCGCGCTTGGCCGCCTGAAGCGGCGCCTCCTTCAAGGGCCCGCCTCCCTCCGGCAGCTCCCAACTATAGCGGTCGAGAGGAAAGCGGTGCTGGCCGACGAGCCAGGTGCAGCCTTCGTCGTCGATCGGCAAGATTCCGATCGCGCGGTTCTTGAATCTCACAACGCCGTATTCGCCGGGCGATCCGTCCGGGTGCGTTACTTTGTGATCGATGACGCTGATCCAGGGATTGTCGAAGGCAAGGCGGGCGGACGCGACGCGCCAGGGACCGACGGTCGGCGGCGCCTTGATCTCCGTCATTGCGCGGCGACCGGCCGTACCGGCGTCGGGAACTGGCAGACGTCGAGATGGTTCGGCCGGTGGTAGAAAAAGGCTTCCGGTCGAGTT
>JBEBFW010000157.1:0-7775 GCA_040081755.1 Parvularculaceae bacterium | reverse complement strand
CGAGAAGGCGTTCTGCGCCGGCGGCGACATTCGTTGGCTGCACGATACGGCGCGAACGGACCCCAAACACGCCTGCGGATTCTTCCATGAAGAGTATCGCCTCAACGCCCTCATCCATCATTTCGAAAAGCCATATGTCGCGCTCATTGACGGCGTCGTCATGGGCGGCGGCGTCGGTCTCTCCGTGCACGGAGACTTCCGCGTCGCCGGCGACCGGACGCTCTTCGCCATGCCGGAGACGGCGATCGGATTGTTTCCAGATGTCGGCGGCGGGCACTTCCTGCCGCGCCTCCATGACGGTCTCGGCCTCTATTACGCGCTCACGGGGACGCGCGCGAAGGCGGCCGACTGCATGGCGGCGGGGATCGCGACGCACTATGTCCCGAGCGACAACCGCGCCGAACTCGAGCGCGATCTCCTCTCGCACTCCTTCGGCGGTCATGCGCATGCCGACATCGAAGCCGTTCTCGACGCCCATGTCGGCGACCCGGGCGCGGTGCCGATCAACGACAGCCGCGGCTGGATAAAGGATCTCTTCACCGGCCATGAAAGCTTCGAAAGCCTTGTCGCCGGAATCGAGAAGACCGACAGCGTCTTTTCGATCGAGATCGCCAAGACTCTCGCGCGCATGTCGCCGACTTCGATGAAACTGACGTTCGAGCAGTTGAAGCGCGGCGCGCTCTTGAATTTCGATGACGCGATGCGCATGGAATACCGAATGGTCCGCCGCGTCATGGAGGGCCACGACTTCTTCGAAGGCGTGCGGGCGACCATCGTCGATAAGGACAAGGCGCCGAAGTGGCGGCCGAGCGCGCTCGATGAGGTGAGCGCCGCCGACATCGCGCGCTATTTCGCGCCGCTGGGCGAGGAAGAGTTGGTGTTGCCGTGATAAGGAAAACCGTCGCCCCGCCGATGTCGCGGAACAGCATCCTTCGAGACGGCCCGCGCGTGTGTTGCAACGGCGCTGCAAGCGGATGGGCGAGCCTCCTCAGGATGAGGCGGAGTGTCTTGTTGGGGCGTATACAGACAGTTCCGCACGTCCGGCTGCGACTCGCGCAACAAATTCCGCCTCATCCTGAGGAGGCCCGCTCGTCAGCCTGCGCGGGACGCGCAGCGCACTCGCGGGCCGTCGCGAAGGATGCTGTTCCGCGAGGCGCGCCGCCCTCGCTATTCCCTTTTTCCTTGTCCCTTTTCCCTGGCAAGCCATGATCCTCTACGGCTCCATGACGTCGCCTTTCGTCCGCACCGTGAGGATTGCGGCGATCGAGCTTGGGCTGGGCGCGAGGATCGAACTCACCATGACGGTCGTCAAGCCGACGCAGCCCAATCGCGATTACGGCACGGCCGTCAATCCGTTGCGCCGCGTGCCGGCGCTGGAGACTGACGACGGCGACGTCATCGTCGACAGCCGCGTCATCGTCGAGTACCTGAACGGCCTCGCCGACGGGCCGCTGATCCCGAAAGACGCCGGCGCGCGCATCGACTGCCTCAACCGCCACGCGATCGTCTCGGGCGCGACGGAAGCGCTGGTCTCGGCCATGTACGAAATGAAACTGCGCCCCGAGGAGCGGCGCTGGAAGGATTGGGCCGACGACCAGATCGACAAGGCCGAGGCCGTCTTCGCCTGGGCCGACGCGAACATCGCCGAGTTCGGCGCCTTCGATCTCAGCGCCATTGCGCTTGTCTGCCTCCTCGATTACACGGCGTTTCGTTTCGCGCACATCGCCTGGCTGAAAAAGCTCCCCGCTGTCGCGGCGTTTGCGAATGAGGCGACGAAGCGCGCGTCCGTGCGCGACACGGCGCCGAGAGAATGACTATGCAGCTAGTCCCGTCGTTCCCGATCAGAAAACACCAGCGCGGTCGCCAGCCTCAAGCGTTCTTCGGAACTCATCGCACGAAGCGTATCTATGCAAATGCGCGCCGTGAAAACCATCATCAAAACGTTGTCCGCCGTCGCCTGATAATGAGGATCATAATCCGCAAGATTGCGTTCAATGCGTGCGTCCTTGGCTGTATTGCACACGAAATGTGCGCTTTCATCTGCACCGCCGGCCTTCGCATACAAGGCAGCTCCCTTAGCTACGTTCTGATGATTCAGCGTGCGATAACATCTTGCATACTCCTTGGTTGCGCGGCGATCTCGGCCGATGAACTGGTCGGCGACCAATGAGCAGAGCTCATGAAAAATGGCGTAGTAAGCAGCGCTCGTCGTGCGCCGCAGCGACGCCTGAGTATCTATCGGGAGTCCTTCCGCGTGAGCCAATAGCTCATCGACATTCATACGATGTCGATCGGCGCCATGGCGTCCGCCTTGTCAAAAACGTAAAGTCGCGGATACTCAGCGGGCATCAGTCGCCTAACAAGGTCGTCACGCGCGCCGATGTATCGCTTGATGTCCGACCGAGGTTCGAAAGAACTCACCTGACAATATACGAATACGATTGGTTCGCCAAACTCATCCTGGGAGCGACGAGCGTCCACATGCTCGATTATGCGATCAGGAAAGTGCTTTGCCACCGCCTCTCGCACGGCGCCGATTACTTCCGAAAGCGGACGCGAAACTGTCTGCATCGGCAGAGTGTATCACAACCTCGCCCGCAGAGCAAAAATTGGTGATCAGATGGCTTACTGGCTGATGAAAACCGAGCCCTCCGACTGGAGCTGGAGCGAGCAGGTGAAGAAGGGCGCCAAGGGGACGCCGTGGACCGGCGTTCGAAACCCGCAGGCGCGCGCCAACATGAAGGCGATGAAGAAGGGCGATCTCGCTTTCTTCTATCACACGGGCGATGAAAAGTCCGTCGTCGGAGTAGTGAAGGTCGTTCGCGAGGCCTATCCAGACCCGGAAGACGAAGCGTGGCCGCTGGTCGAGGTCGCGGCGGTGGAGGCATTGCCGAAGCCGGTGACGCTGGCGGCGGTCAAGGCCCAGCCGAGGCTGAAGGACATGGTGCTGGTGCGGAACTCGCGTCTTTCCGTGCAGCCCGTCGCGCCGGCGGAATGGGCGCTCCTCGCCGGGATGGGCGGCTTGAAGGTGAAATGACCGCCCGCCCGCGATGGACTTCTGTGTTTTCCGCAAAGAAACGATCCGCTGACGTTCGTCGCGAGGAGGCGACGAGCCTCCTCACCGCGCCCGGCGTTGCAAGGCGTGGGCGCCTCGCTATATACACGCCGACTTCCGGGCCGGCCGGTTCAGCGCCGACGCCCCTCTCACCCATGAACTCCCGAGACGAGGAGAGGCCTTCAGATGTTCATTTCCTCCGCCTACGCGCAGGCGAGCGCGCCGTCGGCCGCCCAGAACCCGATGTACATGCTCATCCCCTGGGTCCTGATCTTCGTGATCTTCTATTTCCTGCTCATCCGTCCGCAGCAGCAGGCCCGCAAGAAGCACATGGAGATGGTGACGAATGTGAAGCGCGGCGACACGGTGGTCACCGCCGGCGGCATCGTGGGCAAGGTCACCAAGGTGCTCGAGGGCGACGAGATCATGGTCGAGCTCGCCGACAACGTGTCGGTGAAGGTTTTGAAATCAACCCTCACCGATGTGCGCAGCAAGGCTGCGCCGGCGAACGATCAATAGACAGGAAGCGCGCGCTCCGGCGCCAGGAATTCACATGCTTAAGCTCTCAACCTGGTTGACGGCCTTCATCCTCGGCGTGATCGCGCTGGCCGCGGTTTTCGCCGCGCCTAATTTGCTTTCAGAGGAAACGCGCAAGGGCCTGCCGGACTTCCTGCCCAAGGGCGCAATCAATCTCGGCCTCGACCTTCAGGGCGGCTCCTATCTTTTGCTCGGCGTCGACACCAGCAAGGTGATCGCCGATCGGCTGACGGCGCTCCGACAGGACATCCAGCGCGAAATGCGGCGGCGCGGCGATAATCCGCGCATCGTGCTTTCGTCGCTGCCGACGGTCAACGGGGCGGAAGGCGTCGTCGCCTTCGTCGTCAAGGACCCGGCCGAGGCCGAGCAGGCAGCGGAGCGCGTGCGCGACATAACTCGCGCCGGCCTCATCCCCGGCGCCGTGCGCTCCTATGACGTGACGGTTGAAGGCGCCCGCGTCCTGACGCGCATTCTCCCCGAGGCGCGCCGCCTTTATGCGCATGAAGCGCTGCAGGATTCGATCGAAGTCGTCCGCCGACGGATCGATCCGGCCGGCAACAAGGAAGTCTCGATCCAGCCGCAGGGCGCCGACCGCATCGTGGTGCAGGTTCCGGGCGACAACGATCCGGAAGCCCTGAAAGCGCTGATCAACCGCACCGGACAGCTGAGCTTCCATCGCGCCGATCCGGCCGTCTCTCTCGAGGATGCGGCGGCGGGCGCTGTCGGACGAATCGCGCTTCCTTTCGCGGCCGGAGCGGGCGACCAGGGCATGATGGTCCTCTACGAGGAGCCCGAAGTCACCGGCGATATGGTGCAGTCGGCCTCGGCGGGGCTCGACCAGGACGGCGGCGGCTTCCAGATCAATTTCGGCTTCGACAATCGCGGCGCATTGCGCTTTTCCGAATATACGCGCGAGCATGTCGGCGAGATCTTCGCCATCGTTCTCGACAATGAAATCATCTCGGCGCCGCGCATCCAGACGCCGATCACCGGCGGCTCTGGACGCATCACCGGCAACTTCTCCTCCGAAGAGGCGACCCGCATTGCGCTCCTCATTCGCTCCGGCGCGCTGCCGGCGCCGCTGACGACGCTGGAGCAACGTTCCGTCGGCCCCGATCTCGGCGCGGATTCCATTCGTGCGGGCGGCATCGCCTCGATCATCGCCTTCGCGCTCGTCGTCATCTTCATGCTGGTGACCTACGGCCGGTTCGGCCTTTATGCGAACATCGCGCTTCTCGCCAACATCGTCTTGATCATGGGCGCGCTGACGCTTTTGGGCTCAACGCTGACCCTGCCGGGGATCGCCGGCATCGTCTTGACGATCGGCATGGCGGTCGACGCCAACGTGCTGATCTATGAGCGGATCCGCGAAGAGATCGCCGCGGGCAAGCCGGTCATCAAGGCCGCCGAACTCGGCTTCGAAAAGGCGTTCAGCGCCATCGCCGATTCGAACATCACGACGCTGCTGGCGGCGCTCATCATGCTGATGCTCGGGGCCGGCCCCGTGCGCGGCTTCGCCGTGACCCTATCGATCGGGGTGGTGACGTCCGTCTTCACCGCAATTCTCATCACGCGGATGATGGTCGGCCAGTACCTGCTCTCGCAACGTCCGGCGAAGATCGTCCTTTAGGAATCCCCATGAAACTCTTGAAGCTCATTCCGGACGATACGAAAATTCCGTTCACGAAGTATCGCTGGGGCGCGCTGGTCCTCACTCTCTCTGTATTCGCCGCGGCGCTGGTCGCGATCTTCGTCTATCCGGGCCTCAATTTCGGCGTCGATTTCAGGGGCGGCATCACGATCGAGGCGGCTGACGCCGAGCCCATCGACGTCGCCCGCGTGCGCGAGGCCGTGAGCGCGCTCGGCTATGGCGAATCGAAAGTGCAGGAGATACAGGGCGGGGAGCTTGTCGGCGCAGTCGAGAACGGCGTCGTCGTCGTCGTCGAACAGAGCAGCGCCGACGGCGCCGCCAACGCCGACGCGGGACAGCAGGCGGTCGCCGCCAAGGTCCAGGAGGCCTTGCGCTCGGTTCTGGGCGAGAACGTCAAGTTCCGCCGCATCGACGTGGTCGGGCCGACGGTCTCAGGCGAACTGATCTGGCGCGGTCTCGCGGCGATCCTTGCGGCGACGGCCATGATGCTCATCTACATCTGGTTCCGCTTTCAGCTGCAGTGGGGCACGGGCGCGGTGATCGGCGTCATCCACGACACCATCATCACGGTCGGCCTCGTCGCGCTCTTTCGCTTCGATTTCAATTTGAACGTCATCGCCGCCATCCTGACGGTCATCGGTTATTCCGTGAACGACACGGTGGTCGTCTACGACCGCATCCGCGAGAACTTGCGCAAGTACAAGCAGATGCCGCTCGCCGAGCTGATCGACCTCTCGCTGAACGAGACCCTTACCCGGACCGTCGTCACCGGCGGGACCTCGGTTCTGGCCCTCGGCGCGCTCGTCATATTCGGCGGCGAGGTGCTGCGCGGGTTCTGTTTCGCGATCATGTTCGGCATCGTCATCGGCACCTATTCCTCGCTCTTTGTTGCGGCGCCGTTCCTCCTTCTCACCGGCGTCAAACGCGACTGGTCGAGGGCGAGCGTCGCCGCGACGGCGACGCCTTAGGAAAGGGTTGCCGGAAGGCCGCACCTCCGGCGTCATCTCCTTAACTCGCGTTAATGCCTTGAATTTTCAGTCGCTCGGCGCCGTTGCCTTCATGCTTGAGGGATAATAGGTTAACGGCTTCGGGTCTAATTTGAGGGGCATGACGGGGATGTTGACGCGCATTGCGTTCTGTGCGGCCGTTTCGGCTGCGGTGTTGTCGGGCTCTGCGATCGCGGGCGAGGAGCGCGAATGCTCCGAACAGTTCAAGCTTGAAGAGCATCTGATTCTCGAATGGGCCGCGCTTGGCGGCGATCCGCATGCGCAATATGCGATCGGACAGTGCGCCGCGCCGACGACCGTTTCGGAAATGGCGCCGGCGGCGAAAGTCTACGCGTTGAAATGGCTGACGCTGGCGGCCTGCGATTCGTCGCCGAACGCGGCGCGCGACCAGATGACCCGCCAGCTCAAATACAAGAGCAACATTTCGTTCCGACGCTTTGGCGGAATCACCGACGATGAAACCTGGACGGCGCGCGAGAAGAAGCTGATCGAGATTCGCGACGGTCAGGTCGCCGACCTCAACGCCCGTCTCGCGAGGCTGAAGGCGAGCGCCAGCGAAATGGAACTCGCGGAAGCGCGCGATCAGCTGGCGGATCAGTTCGCCCGCATGGGCGCCACTGGCCTTCTGCGCCTCACCGAAATGACGACCTGCAAGGAATTCGCGGCGAGCGACAGCTACAGCGCCGCCGTGTGGTCGGCGGCCGCCGACACCTGGGCGCGCCCGGAAAACACCTCCGTCTACGGTCATTCCGTGCAGGGCGACTGGGATCTGAAACGCGAGGCGGACAAGCGCATCGCCGCGCTCTCGAAAATCGACAAGCGCCGCATGGGCATGGAGAAGGACGCCCTGATGCAGGCCGATCCGGCGCGCCTCGCCGCGCTCGAAGACGCAGCCGCGCTCGGCCGGCTGGAGAAACTCGGCTTCGCCAGCGCGAACGGGGACGGCCTTCAGTTCACCGGCCGCGCCGCGACGACGGCGGTCCAGTTCGCGCTCGAATCGCTCGGCTACATCACGTTCGTGAACGGCCCCGACAACGACTACGGCCCATCGACCATCGAGGCGGCGCGCCGGGCGCAGGCCGCCTATGGCCACCCTGAAACGCGCTTCCTCGCGCCGGAAGAAATCCGTCAGGTGGTTTGCGACGCCGCCGTGAAGAAGGCGGACCCGGTCTCCTACTACCACCTCGCCATGATGTATTCGGAAGGCTTGGGCTTCAAAAAGGACGTCAATCTCGCGCGCCTCGCGCTCGATCAGGCCGAGGAGAACATGTCGGCGCGCCTGATGCATGAGTCGGCGCTGCCGGACTGGAAGCGTCGCGCTTATCCCGCCTACGCGACGAAAATCAGCGCCGCCAAATCCTCGATCGAGGAATCCTGGCAGGCGTTGCCCAAGCACGTGCAGTCCGCCGCGCTCGGAGCGGAATCGATCTGCCGCTAGTGTGGCGGATTTGAAATTCGCTCCACAACTTCGGCGAGTCCTGACGCGAATTTCAAATCCATAAGCCACACTAGACACATGATCTTG
>JBEBFW010000156.1:0-7834 GCA_040081755.1 Parvularculaceae bacterium | reverse complement strand
GCAAGGCCCAGCTGGAAAGGGCGAAGGCGCATCTGGAGCGCCTGGCGGAAAAGTGGGAGCCGGTTTTCCGCGCAACAGGCGCGTCTTCAGGAGAGCGCGTCAACGCGGCGCCAACCGCCCCGCTCGCACTCGTCGCAGGCGCGCTCAACGAGATCCGCATCGAGGATTGGCGCGAGCGACCTTCAGCGCTCTCCTTCGCACTCGCTCTTGCCGGCATGCGCGCGCGGGCCGGCATGCGTGCGCAGGAAAGCGGCGCCATCGTTTTTTTGCAGCTGGCGCATGAGGCGCGCGGCGAGGGCGCGCTGTTCGCGCGCGGGCTCGCCGCGCTCGGCGTCGATCCCGCGCGTCTCGTCGTCGCCTTTGTGCGCAACGAAAAGCAATTGCTATGGGCGCTTGAAGAAGCCGCGCGCGAGAAAAGCGTCGCGGCTGTCATCGCCGAGGCGCCAAAGACGGCGAGGCTTATCGATCTGACCGCGACGCGGCGTCTTGCGCTCGCGGCGGAAGCGTCCGGCGCCTCTCCCCTTCTGGTGCGGACCATGGCGAGCCCGGCCCCGACCGCCGCATTCATCCGCTGGCGGATCGAATCCGCCCCGTCCCTCCCGCCTGCAGACGATGAAAAATCCCCAGGGAGCCCGCGCTGGCGCGTTTTTCTCGAACGCTGTCGCGCCGGGACGAGGCTTTGCGGCGGCGCGCCTTTTATTGCGGAGATCAAGCATGACGGCCGAAACGTTTTTCTCGAAGAAGCCGCGGCGCTTCCTTTCCCTCTTCCTGCCCTTTTGGGCGACGGAGCGCCTGAAGCGCAAGGA
This sequence comes from Parvularculaceae bacterium, assembly GCA_040081755.1. Lineage (GTDB taxonomy): Bacteria > Pseudomonadota > Alphaproteobacteria > Caulobacterales > Parvularculaceae > Amphiplicatus. The sequence continues at coordinate 7,028 of JBEBFW010000156.1, read as the reverse complement.
CGCCGCGCTGCGCGCGAGCCCGGCGCCGCTCGTGCTTTATGAAAAAGCGGCCAATGCGCTGCGCCTTTATGCGCTCGACGAGAAAGCCCAAAAGCTTGGGCTTTATCCGGGTCAAGCGCTCGCCGAGGCGCGGGCGATCGAACCGTCGCTGACGCTGGCGCCCGCCGTCCCTCAGGGCGAGGCGAGGGATTTTCGCGCGCTCTGCGCCGCTCTGACGCGCTATTCTCCATTCGTCGGCGCATTCGCCGTCGGCGACGCCTTTCTCGACGTGACAGGCTGCGCGCACTTGTTTGGCGGCGAGGGAGCGCTTCTTGAAGATGCGTGCGCGCGCCTCGCCCGCATCGACTTTACCGCCCGCGCTGCAATCGCCGACAGCCTCGGCGCCGCCTTCGCCGCCGCTCACTATGGAAAGATGCGGATCGTTCCTCCCGGCGGCGCACGCGCCGCGCTTGAAAGCCTTCCCGTCGCTGCTCTGCGGCTCGAGGAGAAAACCGCTGAAACGTTGCGGCGCCTGGGGCTGAAACGCATCGGTCAGCTCTACGACATGCCGCGCGCGCCGCTAACCGCACGCATGGGCAGCGAACTTCTGCGGCGCCTCGCGCAGGCGCTTGGAACAGAAGACGAGCCGATCGATCCCATTTTTCCGCCTCCGGAATATGCAGCCGTCGCGCCCCTGATCGAGCCTATTTCTTCCGCTGAGGCGATCATGATCTGCCTCGAAAGAATGACTCGCGACCTGCAAACCCTGCTGGAGCGCGATGGCAAGGGCGCGCGGCGCTTTGCGCTGTTTCTCTATCGCATCGACAATCGCCTCGGCCGCATCGCGGTCGGAACGGCGCGGGCCGAGAGGAACCCGGCCGTGCTGCTGCGGCTCTTCAAGGACCGTCTCGCCGACATTCACGATGAGCGCGATGCGGGCTTCGGCTACGATCTTTTGAAACTCGCCGCCTTCGATTGCGCGCCTTACGAGGCGAGCGCGCCTGCGACTTTCGACGCGCCGGAAAGCCAGGGCGATCTTTCCGCCCTCGTCGCCCGCCTCGCCAATCGTTTGGGTGAAAAGAAAGTCTGCGCGCTCCGTTTCGAGAACGCCCACATGCCGGAGCGATCGGCGGCGTTTGCGCCAGCAACGAAGACGCCTCCTTCCAGCTTCGCCCCGCCTTCCTCTCCCTTCGCTTCACGTCCCGTCGCCCTCCTTCCCTTCCCCGAAAAAGTCGACGCCGTCGCGAGCGTGCCCGACGGACCGCCTATGCGCTTCACCTGGCGGCGCGTTCCTTACACGGTGAGGAAGGCGAGCGGGCCGGAGCGCATCGCCGGCGACTGGCGCCGCGACGGGGGTGAGAAAACCCGCGATTATTACCGCGTCGAGGACCCGCGCGGGCGCCGTTTCTGGCTTTATCGCGAAGGATTCTTCGGTGCGGATGAGCGGCCGCAATGGTTTCTGCACGGATTTTTTGGATGACGCGCGATGTACGCCGAACTCGCCGCCCTGTCGAATTTCTCGTTCCTCAAGGGCGCCTCTCACCCCGATGAAATCGTCCTCACCGCCGCCCGGCTTGGGCATCGGGGCGTCGCCGTCGCCGACGAAAACACGCTCGCCGGAATCGTGCGCGGTCATTCGGCGGCGAAAAAGGCGAACATCCGTTATGTCGTCGCCGCGCGCCTCAAATTCATCTGCGGCGCGCCCGATCTTCTCGTCTACCCGAGCGAGCGGGCGGCCTATGGGCGCCTGTGCCGGCTTCTGACCCGAGGCAAGCGCGCCGCCGCCAAAGGCGACTGCGCGCTGACCCTTGAAGATGCGATCGAATTCGGCGACGGGCAGCTTTTCGCCGCCGCTCCCGGCGACGCTGCACATCCCGGCGCCGTCCTCGCGCTCGAAAAACTGAAATCCGCCTTCCCGAAGTCTCTCTGGCTCGCCGCCTCGCCGGCTTTCGCCGGCGAGGACCGCGCCCGCCTCAATCGCCTGGCGCGCCAGGCGGAGAAGACGCAGGCGCCGCTGCTGGCGACGAATAACGTCCTTTATCACGACCCGCTCCGCCGGCCGCTGCAGGATATTCTGCATTGCATCCGCACGCATGTGACGCTTGACGAAGCCGGACGCGCTCTTGAGGCCAACGCCGAGCGTCATTTGAAGGCGCCTGAAGAAATGGCGCGGTTGTTCGCCGATCATCCGTACGCGATTGAAGAGACGACGCGGCTCCTCGATCGCGCGCGCTTCTCGCTTGACGAACTCCGCTACGAATATCCGGATGAAGCGCGGGACGGACGCACGCCGCAAGAAGAGCTTGAACTGATCGCCGCTGCAGGCGCCCGGGAACGCTACCCGACCGGCATGCCAAAGAAGGTCGCCGCCGCTGTCGAACATGAACTGAAGCTCATCGCCGAACTCTCCTACGCTCCTTACTTCCTCACCGTCCACGACATCGTGCGCGCGGCGCGCGAGCGCGGCATTCTCTGCCAGGGGCGAGGCTCGGCGGCGAACTCCGCCGTCTGTTTCTGCCTCGGCATCACCTCGGTCGATCCCTCGAAGATCGATCTTCTGTTCGAGCGCTTCATTTCGGCAGAGCGCGGCGAGCCGCCCGACATCGACGTCGATTTCGAACATGAGCGGCGCGAGGAAGTGATCCAGCACATCTACCGGAAATACGGCCGCGAGCGCGCCGGCATCGCCGCGACCGTCATCACCTACCGGACGCGCAGCGCCGTGCGCGAGGTCGGCAAGGCGATGGGGCTCTCCGAGGACATGATTTCAGGCCTCGCCAAGACGAGCTGGGGCATCGTCGATGACGGCGTCGACCGCCGGCAGGTCGCCGAACTCGGCCTCAATCCCGACGACGCCGCCATCCGCCGGACCTTGGCCTTGACGCGCGAACTCCTCGGCTTTCCGCGACACCTCTCCCAGCACACGGGCGGCTTCGTCATCACGCGCGGAGCGCTCGATGAAGTGATCCCCATCGGCAACGCCGCCATGGACGAGCGCACTTTCGTCGAGTGGGACAAGGACGATCTCGATGCGCTCGGCATCATCAAGGTCGATGTTCTCGGCCTCGGCATGCTCACCTGCATCGCCAAGTCTTTTGCGCTTTTGCGCGCTCACTACGGGATAGATCTCGATCTCGCGGGCATCCCTCCGGAAGAGCCGGAAGTCTACGACATGATCTGCCGCGCGGACACGATCGGCGTTTTCCAGATCGAGAGCCGCGCGCAGATGTCGATGCTGCCGCGCCTCAAGCCCCGCAAATTCTACGACCTCGTCATCGAAGTCGCGATCGTCCGCCCAGGTCCCATTCAGGGCGACATGGTTCACCCTTATTTGCGCCGGCGGCGGGGCGAGGAAAAGGCCGATTATCCGAGTCCGGAACTCGAAGCGGTTCTCGGCAAGACGCTCGGCGTGCCGCTGTTCCAGGAGCAGGCGATGAAGATCGCCATCGTCGCCGGCGGTTTCACGCCGTCGGAAGCGGACCAGCTTCGGCGCGCCATGGCGACCTTCCGCAAGGCCGGCACCATCCAGGAATTCGGGCGAAAGCTCATCGACGGCATGACCGCGCGCGGTTACGAGCCCTCCTTCGCCGAACGCTGCTTCAAGCAGATCGAGGGCTTCGGCGAATACGGATTTCCCGAAAGCCATGCGGCGAGTTTCGCTCTTCTCGTCTATGTCTCATGCTGGCTGAAATGCCATTATCCGGATGTCTTCGCGGCGGCGCTTCTCAACAGTCAGCCCATGGGCTTCTACGCCCCGGCGCAGATCGTGCGCGACGCGCGCGAGCATGGCGTCGAAATTCTTTCCGTCGATGTCAATCTCTCTGACTTCGACTGCACGCTGGAGCGCGACGAACGCAGCGGCGGTTTTTTTCCGCAGGTGCATCCGCGCCATCAGTCGATGCGCAAGGACATCCGCACCGCGCACGCGGTTCGCCTCGGTTTCCGTCAGATCAAGGGGCTGCCCGAGGACGAAGCGAGGACGATCATGGCGGCGCGGAGTCGGCAACCGGCAACCGGCAACCGGCAATCGGCAGAAGCGCCTTGGATGATAAATTCCGTCAATGCGCTTTGGAATGACGCCTTTAAACTGAGCGCCCTCACGGTTGCCGGTTGCCGGTTGCCGGTTGCCGAGCCTTTCGATTCCATTCGCGAGTTCTGGCTGCGCACAAGGCTGCCCCGCGCAACGCTGGAGCGGCTCGCCGACGCCGACGCCTTCGGCTCGTTGGGGCTCTCGCGGCGCGATGCGCTATGGGCGGTCAAAGGCCTCGATCCGGTCAGGGGCGACGATATCCTGCCGCTGTTCGGGCATGAGGCCGATATTCAGCATGAAGAAGAAGCCGCGCTGCCGGCGATGCCGCTCGGCGAGGAAGTTGCTTATGACTACAAGACGCTGCGGCTCTCTCTCAAGGCGCACCCCGTTCGGTTCTTGCGCGAGAAACTCGCCGACGCCGGCTATCGCCGCAACGAAGAGATTGCGGGCGTTCGCAACGGCGCCATGGTGAAGCTTTCAGGCCTCGTCCTCATCCGCCAGCGCCCGGGGAGCGCCAAAGGCGTCATCTTCGCGACGCTCGAAGACGAAACGGGCGTCGCCAACATCATCATCTGGCCGAAGACGTTCGAGCGCTATCGCCGCATCGTCCTGTCGGCGCGCTTCCTCGGCGTTTGCGGCAAACTCCAGCGCGAGGGAGAAGTCATCCATATCGTCGCCGAAACGCTGACCGATCTGACGCCGGCGCTGGCGCGCCTCAGCGACTATCATGGCGAAATGGACGCCGCTCTCGCCAGGGCCGACGAGGTCGCAAGGCCCCTCGCGGACGCTCGCGGCGTCTCGCAGGTACGACGCGCGGCGGTGAAAACGCGGATGGACGCAATCCTTCCGAAAGGACGGAACTTCCATTGACGCAAGATTCGGGTGGGCCCATCGACGCTTTTATCGTATGCGGTCAACGAACAGAGTATGGATTACGACAATACGAAAATCTCTCAGGTGTACGATGACGCTCGACGCCTGGCGCCTGATCAACTTGCCGGTTGGCTGGATTTGGTGAGAAGAGACGCGCGCCCCGAACCCGACTCGTTGATCGTCGATCTGGGTTGCGGCACAGGCCGATTTTCCGGACCGCTGGCAGATCGCTTCTCCGCCCACGTCATCGCGATTGATCCCTCCGCAAAAATGCTCGACGCAGCGCGCAAGAAAACGGCCAGCCGCGTGCAGTTGCTTCAGTCGAGCGCGAACGCATTGCCGCTCAAGAACGCAGCTGCCGACCTGGTGTTCATGTCGATGGTGTTTCATCACCTCGCCCATCCCGAACCAGCGGTCCGCGAAACCAACCGCATCCTTCGTACCGGCGGCCGGATTTGCATCAGGAACATCACCGCCGAAACAGACTTCCCGCATCGGCGCTTCTTTCCGGCGGTCGAGGCGGCGTTGCCATCGAGGAACGACGTCGAGCGCGAGTTCGGATCGGCCTCGTTCTCACTCCTTGCTCACGAGACCGTCACGCAGACTGTCGCCGCGACATGGCGAGACTTCGTGCACAAGGTGTCTCTCCGCGCCTACAGCACACTCGCCTGCATTTCCGAAGAGGAGTTCGACGCTGGAATGACCGCGCTCCGAATCTATGCCGCGACGCGACCGGCGACAGAGATCGTGACGGAACACGTGGACTGGTTCGTTTTCGGAAAAACATAATCGGGACGGAATATCTCGAATGCGCTCCTATTCTCTTTTCGATACGGCCTTCGGGCGCGGCGCGATCGCCTGGGGGTCCGCCGGCGTTTTCGCCGCCAGCTTTCCGTCAACGGAGGAAAAAGCGATGGCCGGAATCAAGCGGCGCGCGCCGGACGCCGATGAGCGCGAACCGGACGGCGAAATCGCCGCCCTCATTCACGAGATCGCCGCCCTGTTTCGCGGCGAGAAACGCGACCTTGGCGGAGCGCGCCTCGATTTGAGCGGCGTCGATAGCTTTGAGCAGAGCGTTTACGCCGCGACACGCGCCATACCGCCCGGCGCTGTCAAAACCTATGGCGAAATTGCTCGCGCCCTTGGCGATGTCGCGCTCGCGCAGCGGGTCGGCCAGGCGCTCGGCCGCAATCCCATTCCCGTCATCGTCCCCTGCCACCGCGTTATCGGCGCCGACGGGCGCATGACCGGATTCTCGGCGCCCGGCGGCACGGAGGCGAAAATGCGGCTCCTGAAACTCGAAGGCGGCGTGGCGCCGGATCTTTTCGATCGAGCGCCATGACCGTGGTGATAAAACTGAAGCGGGTCTACGAACCGCGGGAGAAAACCGACGGACTTCGCATTCTGGTGGAGCGGCTCTGGCCGCGCGGTCTGACCAAAGAGGCTGCTGGCGTCGATCATTGGGCGAGGGACGTCTCGCCGAGTCCAGATCTCCGCGCCTGGTTCAGCCACGATCCCGGCAAATGGACCGGGTTTCAAAGCCGATATCGCGCAGAACTCAGCGCCAACGCCGAGGCTGTCGAAGCGCTCCGCACCCTGATCGCGGGCAAGGCGGTCACCTTCGTCTTCGCCGCCAAGGATGAGGAGCGCTGCAGCGCAGCGCTGCTGAAGTCTTTTCTTGAAAGCGAAAACGGACTGCGGCGCAGCCGGGCGGCGGCTATTCCGCCACCATTGAAATCCGCCCCTCGGCGACCAGCCGGCAGAAGGCGTCGATCGACAGCGTGAATTCCCTCGCGAGCGCGACCGAGGAAAGCCTCACTGCACCGAGATCGGCCGCCAGTTCATATTCCCCGCAAGGCGCGGGGGCGGCCGCCTCGCCGTTCGCGTAAACTACGCCGCTTCTGACAACCGCTTTGCGCACGTTGAGGAGTTCTCCCTCGCCTTCGAGCCACTCTAGATCGGCGACAGTTGCTGGAATCTTCATGACGCCGGCATGGCGCGGTTGCGGCGGCGGAGCTGCAAGCCCTATGTGCTGGGCGCATCGCCAAGTTCAAGGTGCCGGCTGCGTTCTTCCAGGTCGAGGCGTTTCCGCTGACACCATCCGGCAAGATCCGCAAGGTCGAGCTCCGGCAATGGGCCAAGGACG
>JBEBFW010000155.1:0-7910 GCA_040081755.1 Parvularculaceae bacterium | reverse complement strand
CGCCGTTCAGCCACAGCGCGCCGCCGCGCAGCATGGCGGAGGCGAGCGACATCTGCGGCAGGAGCACGAAAGCGCAAAGGCTGCACAAAACGAGGAAGTGCGGCGCGCCGCCAAGGGTCAGTCGAAACGAGGCGGGGCACTGGACCGCGAGCCGGCTCACGCGAATCTGCGCGGCGGAAACGAAGACGAGTGCGGCGAGACCGGTCTCGGCCGCCGCCGCCACTATGTCGGCGGGAAGGCCGGGCGCGCCGAACGCCGCATTGGCGCCCCGATAGAGAAAAGCAAGGACGCCGCCGGCAGCGAGCGTCAGCGCCGGGGCCTCCGCCGCCCGCGCCAGGATGCGCGTGCGCGACAACGCCAGCAACAACACCGTCGAGGCGAGCGCAACGAGCGCCAGCGTCATAAACAACCATTTTCGTTGGAACCGGTACGCGGTTCGCCTGCGGAACAAAAAAGGGCGCTTAACAGGCGCGCCGAATCAGTAACCGCAACCGTGAATTGATCCGTCCGCCAATGCAACTTGAAATTTGGAGAGATGCTCTCGTTCGAACATGGTTAACGCGTTCATGATTGGTTAACGAATTTTCGCGCGCCAGGAGAAACAGGTACGACTTATCCTACACTTCGCCGGCTCGCTTATACTCCTCTCCGGTGTCCAAATCTGGACGAATGACGGAGACGGAAGAATGTCTGAAGAGAACAAAAAAGCAGTGCGCGGACGATTGAAGCGGGCGATCGCGAAGACCGCGCCGGCGCTGGCCGAGGCGCTCGGCGGGCCGCTCGCCGGCAAGGCGGTCGAGAAGATCGCGCGCGCGATTTTCGGCAGCGGCGGCGCCGATGAGGCGGCGCTCGAAGAGGCGCTGAAGACCGCATCCGCCGACCAGCTGATCGCGCTCAAGCGCGCCGAAGCGGAGTTCGCGGCGGCCATGCGCAATGCTGACGTCGAGGAGGAGCGCATCGCAGCGGGCGACCGTGCGAGCGCAAGGGCCCGCCAGACGGCGCTCGACGATTTCACGCCGGCAGCGCTCGGCGCCCTGATCGTCGGCGGCTTCTTCATCGTGCTCGCCGTGATGGTCGCGAGGGAGCTGCCCGAGGGCGCCCAAACGGAGTTCTCGATCATGCTCGGCGCCCTGGCGACCATGACGGCCGCTGTCGTCAACTATTATTTCGGCTCCTCGGCCGGATCGCGCGAAAAGACGCGGCTCCTCGCCTCGTCGGCGGATGAGCGCGAGGCGAAATGAGCGCTATATTGAAGTCCGGCGGGAGGCGTCGCCTCCCGCGCAACCGAAGGACGATCCCATGAGCGGCAAATCCGTGGTCATCGCCGGCGGCGGGGTCATCGGCCTCGCTCTCGGCTGGCGCCTCGCCGAAGAGGGCGCGCTGGTCACCTTGATCGATGCAGGCGCGGAGGCGCCGGCCGCGACGAACGCCGCCGCCGGCATGCTGGCGCCGAGCTTCGAGCATTGCGGCGGCGCCGTCGCCGAGCCGCTCTACGATCTGAGTCTCGCAAGCCTCAAACGCTGGCCGGATTTCGCCGCGCGGCTTGAAGCGGCGACCGGCGTTCCGATCGATTTTCGCCGCGACGGCGTGATGGGCGTCGCCTTCGACACGGAGAGCGCCGCCGAATTCGCGCAAACCGCCGCAGACATCGACGTGCGCGGCGGCAATGTCCGTATCCTGAACAGGGAGCGGGCGATCGCGCGCGAGCCCTCGCTTTCCGACAGAACGGTCGCCGCCCTGTGGGCGCCCGACGACGCGCAGGTCGATCCGCGCCTCCTGTCGGCGGCGCTCCGGCGCGCCATCAAGCGTCATGGCGGGACTCTCATCGACGGCCGCGTGCGCGATGTCGCCCCGAAAGGCGCGGGGCTCATCGCGACGACGCATGACGGCGCTTCCTTCCTCGCCGACGCGGTCGTTATCGCGGCCGGCGTCACAACGGCGAGGATCGGGCTGCCCGCGCCGCAGCCGCCGATTTTCCCGGTGAAAGGCGAAGCTCTGGCCCTCAAATGCGACGGCCTCGGTCCCAAATGCGTCGTGCGCGCGCCCGGCGCCTATATCTGTCCGAAGGCGGACGGACGCCTCGTCATCGGCGCGACGGCCGTGCCCCATGAGACATCGCTCGATCCCTCGCCCGAGGCGATAGAAATACTGAAGGCCGCGGCGATCGCGGCCGCGCCCTCGATCAGGGACTGTCCCGAATTGGAACGCTGGGCCGGCCTTCGCCCGGCGACGCCGGACGGCGCGCCGGTGCTCGGTGCGGACTCGCGCGGTCCGGCCAATCTCTATTTCGCCGTCGGCCATTACCGGAACGGCGTCCTGCTCGCTCCGGAAACCGCCGCGCTGCTCGCGCCCGCGATCCTGTCGGGCAAACCCCTGCGCACGAACCCGTTCAGGCCGGAGCGCTTCGCTTCCGCCGCCACCGTTTAGGAGATGTTGACCTTGAATCCCGAGTATGAGTTGAGAAAACCGCGAAAACAGATGAGCGCCGACGCCCTTTCGAAGATGGCCGGACAAACCGGCGCCGCCGCCGTCGCCGCCGCCCTCAAGCGCGCCAGCGCCGCCACAGGCTCGAGCTTTGAACTTCTCTACAATATGGCGCGCCGCGAAAGCTCGCTCGATCCGACGGCGAAGGCGAGCACATCCTCCGCTGCCGGACTGTTTCAGTTCATCGAGCAGACCTGGCTCGGCGCGGTAAAGTCCTATGGCGGCAAGCACGGCCTCGCCGAGGCCGCGGCCGCGATTGAGCAGGGCGCCGACGGGCGCTTCAAAGTGAGCGATGCGACGCGTCGCGCCGGGATCCTCGATCTCAGATACAATGCCGAACACGCCGCGGCGCTGGCCGGCGAACTCGTTCAGGAAAACCGGGCGTCGCTGCAAAAGCGCCTCGGCCGCGATCCGTCATCGGCGGAGCTTTACGCGGCGCATTTTCTCGGCGCCGCGGGCGCTGCAAAGCTCCTTGAGGCGCCGTCCGAAACGTCCGCCGCGACGCTTCTGCCGAACGCCGCCGCCGCCAACAAGCCGGTCTTCTATGCGAACGGGCGGGCGCGGACAGTCGCTGAGGTGATGGCCTCGATCGAGCGGTCGATGGGCTCGGCGGGCGTCCTTGCCGCGCCCGAACAGAAATCGGCGACTTTCGTGTCGTTCCCGTCGGCCGAGGCGGTCGTTGCGCCGTCCTTGCGATGGGGCGCCGACCTTGCGCCGGCGCTGCATGCGCCAGAGGCGCCAAGCGCGCCTGACGTCGCCGGACTGGCGCGGCTCTTTGGATTGCGCGCGCCGGAGAAATCCGCCGGACTCTCTCCCCTCGCGCTCGCCGTGCTGCAAGCGCTTGACCCGGCGCGTCTCCTCAAGGGCGACACGGCGCGCTAGGCTTCATGCGCACGGAAATGTCAGCACTGCGGCGCGTTGGCGCCTGGCGGGAGTTTCGTCGCGTCATCCGCACACGCTGCGGCGAACTGGTCCGGCGCGGCGCCGAGCGCGGTCGAGAGATCGGCGCCATGAAGCCTCGCGCCGGTGAAGTCGGCTTTCTCGATTTTGGCGTTCGCGAAATTCGTCTTGCCGAGATCGGCCCCGATGAAGCGCGCGCCCGTGGCGTCGGCGCCCGAGAAGTCGGCCCCGGCGAGGCGCGCCTCGTTGAAGAAGGCGCCGGCTGCGTAAGCGCCGGCAAGGCGCGCGCCTTCCATTTCCGCGCCGGAGAGCCTGGCGAAGGAAACATCGGCCTTGGTGAAATCGCCGGCTGTCAGAACCGCCGCGCGCAGCGTGGCGCCGCGCAGCGACGCTTCGGCGAAATCGGCGTTGGTGAACTGAACGGCGTCGAGTTTTGCGCCGTCGAGCCGCGCTTTCCTCATGACGACGCGGTCGCCGGTCGCGCCCTCGAAATTCGCGCCGTCGAGAAGCGTGTTGATGAAGGTCGCGTTCGGCATGACGGCGCCCGCGAAGACAGCTTCCTGATGGCTCTGGCCGCTATAGTCGGCGCCGGCGAGGTTCGGCGCCTCCCAGACCGGCTCATCGCCGTCGCCGATGTGGAAGTCGGGCAGGCTGACATCGACGCCCGAAATGTTCGGCGCGATCCGGTCCGCTCCGTTGAGGAGATCGACCACCGCCCGTCCGAGATCGTTGAAGATGTTGACGCGTTTCCCGCCGGTTTTCTCGGCGGCGATATTGGTCACGAGAGTGAAGATCACGACCATGAACAAGATCATGAGCAGGACGACGCGGAACATGGCACTCCTCCGGGCGGCGCTGGCGCCGCAGGGAGGATGCCCAAAGAGGCTCAACGTCGCCTTAAGGGAGGCGGCCGCCCTGGCCTGAAGCGTCGCCGGCTGACCCGCCGAACTGCATCCTTCGTGACGCGTCCCTTCGGGCCGCTCCTCAGGATAAGGCGTCAGTGCGTTCTGAAAGATCACGGCCTCGTCCTGAGGAGCCGCGCCTTCGCGGCGTCACGAAGGACGGCGACGATTGGGGACGCCGCACAGCGCCCGACGCTCTGCCAGGACGCCGTTAACCATCTTGGCGACCGGCCGTGTCGCCCCCAATTCTGCGCCAAGCCCGCGGATCGGGCCGATTCTCCGCGTGGCGCCCTTTCGAATCTTCACCCCACACTGGCCGCGCTACGAGCACCCGGTCGAGGCGCCGCAGCTGTCGCATCGAAGGCACGAACCGGCGCGCACCAGCGTGAATTGTCCGCAGTCCGGACAGGCGTCGCCTTCATAGCCGCGGGCTCGCGCGAGCCCCGCCCGCCCGCCGGGCGCGGCGAGGCTGCCCGGTTGCGCCTTCTGGTTCACCGCCTCGGCGAGCTTGGCGATCTGGGCCTCGATTTCCGGCGCGAGATGCGTGCGCTCGGACCGGCCGACCTCGTCGCTTTCCGCGTCCTTGCGCAGGCGATCGAAATCGCCGCCGCGCAAAACGACGAGATTGTCCGTGACGGTCGAGCGCGAGAAGCCCTTGGAGATGAGCTTCGTCGCCTCCTGTTGCGCCTTCTCGTGATCGACGCCGCGCCCGATCGCATCGACGGCGCTCTCGCGCGGATCGACATGCGCGAGGTCCTGGCGGCCGAGATAGGAGATGGCGAGTTCGCGGAAGATGTAGTCGAGGATCGAGGTCGCGTGCTTGACCTGATCGTTGCCCTGCACGGGGCCCGACGGCTCGAAGCGCGTGAACACATAAGCGTCGACGAACTCCTCGAGCGGCACCCCGTACTGGAGGCCGAGCGAGATGGCGATGGCGAAATTGTTCATCAGACTGCGGAAGGCCGCGCCTTCCTTGTGCATGTCGATGAAGATTTCTCCGATCTCGCCGTCGTCGAACTCGCCCGTGTGCAGATAGACCTTGTGGCCGCCGACGATCGATTTCTGGATATAGCCCTTGCGCCGGTCGGGGAGGCGCCGGCGGCCCGGCGAGCGCTCGATGATGCGCTCGACAATGCGCTCGGCGACGATCTTGGCGCGCCGCGCGGCTGGAGCCTCGGCGATCTCGTCCTCGAAGCTCGCCTCTTCGTCCGGGCCTTGCGCCAGCAGGGCGGCGGTGAGCGGCTGGGAGTACTTCGAACCGTCCCGGTAAAGAGCGATCGACTTCAGGCCGAGTTCGAAGGCGCGCAGATATGTGCGCGCGCAGTCGGCGACTTCGGCGCGGTGCGGCAGGTTGACGGTCTTCGAGATGCCGCCGGATATGAAAGGCTGGACCGCCGCCATCATGCCGAGATGAGCATCGACGGAAAGGGCCCGCGTCCCGATGCGCCCGCAAGGGCTCGCGCAATCGAAGACGTCGAGGTGCTCCGTCTTCAGATGCGGCGCGCCTTCGAGCGTCATCGCCCCGCAGCACCAGAGATTGGCGAGGTGGATTTCCTCGTCGCCGAAACCGAGGTCGCGCAAGACCTCATAGCCGGTCATCTTCAGGGAAGACTCCGGCATGCCGAGGGCGTTGACGCAATAATCCTCGCCGATCGCCTGCGGCGTCATCGCGAAGGTGAGGTCGAAGGCGGTCTTCAGGCGTTCTTCGAGCGCGCGGATCTGTTTCTCGCCGAACCCCTCGCGGCGGAGCGCATCGAGATCGACGCCGGGCGCGCCGTCAAGCGTGCCGCGGCCGGTTGCGTAGTTGACGATGTCTTCGATCTCGCGGGGAGCGTAGCCGAGCGCGCTCAATGCGGCGGGCACGGAGCGGTTGATGATCTTGATGAGGCCGCCGCCGGCGAGCTTCTTGAACTTGACGAGGGCGTAGTCGGGCTCGACCCCGGTGGTGTCGCAGTCCATGACGAGGCCGATGGTGCCGGTCGGCGCGACTGCGGTCACCTGTGCGTTGCGGAAGCCCGAAATGCCGCCGAGTTCATAGGCCTCGTTCCAGATCGTTTGCGCGCGCTCGCTGAGCCCATCCCACGGACAGGCGTTCGCGTTGAAGATCTGCGGCTTGAGGTTGAGATCCTCGAAGGCGCCTGCGACCCTCGGGCCGATCGCCGCCCGGCGATGGTTGCGCAGCACACGGAGCATGGGCTCGCGATTTTCCTTGAAGCGCGGGAAAGGCCCGAGGGAGGCCGCCATTTCCGCCGAGGCGCGGTAGGCCGCGCCCGTCATCAGCGACGAGACGGCGGCCCCGATCGATCGCCCTTCGGCGCTGTCATAGGCAAGGCCCGAACTCATCAGCAGCCCGCCGAGATTGGCGAAGCCGAGGCCGAGCGTGCGGTAGTCGTGGGAGCGCCGGGCGATTTCGGGGGAGGGGAACTGCGCCATGGCGACCGAGATTTCGAGCGCAAGCGTCCACAGCCGGCAGGCGTGCTCGAAGGCGCCGGCGTCAAAGCCGCCCTGCGTCCTGAACTTCGCCAGATTGAGCGAGGCGAGGTTGCAGGCCGTGTCGTCGAGAAACATATATTCCGAGCACGGATTGGAGGCGCGGATCGCCCCACCTGTTGGACAGGTGTGCCAGGAATTGATGGTGTCGTGGAACTGCAGGCCGGGATCGGCGCAGGTCCAGGCCGTCGTCGAGATGTCGTCCCAAAGCGCCTTCGCCTTCACCGTTTTGGCGACGGCGCCGTCGGTCCGGCGGGTGAGATCGAAATCGCGATCCTCGGCGAGCGCCGTCATGAAGGCGTCATTGACGCGCACGGAGTTGTTGGCGTTCTGGCCGGCGACGGTGCGATAGCCCTCCGAATCCCAGTCGAGATCGTAGATCAGGACCTCGATCTTCCGGAAGCCGGCGCGGGCGAAGTCGATGGCGCGGCCGATGGCGGGGTCCGGCAGATGCCCCTTGCGCGCCTCTTTGACGGCGGCCTTGAGGCTGGCGTTTTTCTTCGGATTGAAACGGTCGTCGCCGGCGACGCCCTCGGCGAAGCAGGCGGCGTGAACCTTCGGCAGATGCGCGGCGAGCGCGCGCGAACCGGCGACGAGCGCCGCGACTTTCTCCTCCTCGACCGCCTTCCAGCGGATGAAGTCCTCGATGTCTGGATGATCGATATCGACGACGACCATCTTCGCTGCGCGCCGCGTCACGCCGCCGGACTTGACGGCGCCGGCCGCCGCGTCGCCGACTTTGAGGAACGAGAGCAGTCCCGAACTCTTTCCGCCCCCGGACAATGGTTCGTCGCGCCCGCGCAGCGCCGAGAAATTCGCGCCCGATCCCGATCCGTATTTGAACAGCAGCGCCTCGCGCCGCCACAAATCCATGACGCCGCCCTCGCCGGTGAGCGTGTCGGCGACCGACTGGATGAAGCAGGCGTGGGGCTGCGGGCGCTCATAGGCGCTCATCGATTCGCGCAAGGCGCCGGTCTCGTCATCGATGTAGAAATGCCCCTGCCCATCGCCCTCGATGCCGTAGGCCCAGTGCAGGCCGGTGTTGAACCATTGCGGCGAATTCGGCGCGCCGATCTGCGCGGCGAGCATGAACTTCATCTCGTCGAGAAAGGCCGCGGCCGCCGCCTCGTCGGT
>JBEBFW010000154.1:0-7924 GCA_040081755.1 Parvularculaceae bacterium | reverse complement strand
ATGTCGCTGACCTCGACAGGTTGCGCCCACGCCGAAACACCTGAGGTGTGTGACATCAGATGGCGGACGAGCACGCCTTCCTTGCCGTTCGCCGCGAATGCCGGCCAATAATTCGCGACAGGCGCGTCGTAGTCGAGCCGCCCCTCGCTCGCCGCGCGGGCGATAAGGAGGGCGACGACGAGCTTGCCGCTCGAATAGAGGCCGGCCAGCGTACCGTCCGCCCACGGCTCATAACGCTCGCGGTCGGCGAAGCCGCCAATCAAGTCTATGACGCAGGCGCCTTCGACGAAAACAGAAAAACGCGCGCCGAGTTCAAGGCCTTCGGCGAAGTTCTGCGCGAAAGCGTCCCGCACCCTGGCGAAGGGGGCATCGGCGAGACCTGAAATGGGAAAATCTTCCGTCGCCGCCATCGGCCGCCACCCCAGCCGGCGTCAACGCCGGAAGGCGCAGGCGATCCCGGCCGCCGCGATCGAGGCGACGATTTCGGGATTGTCCATGCTCATGATGGCGTCGATCGCGGCGCCCGGCCGGCCGCGGTCCGCCGCCTCGAACTCCTCGAGGAATTCGGCGACGGCGCCGAGCTCGCGCCCGGTGAGGTCCTCGTCGAGTTCGCTGGCGAAGCACGAGGCCATGCGCGGCTCCATGCCGAAAGAGATGAAGCGGTCCTCAAGCCGTTCGACCGCCGACATGGTCGAGCAGCCCCCTGCGGCGGCTGCGAGGGCGAGGACGGCGATGATCGATCGGCGCATGTGCAACAACTCCTGCTCGTTGGTTCAGCGCTTTCTGAGGCCCACCTGCTCGAAGCGCCAGACGAGCGAGTCGAGGCGGTCCTGCCCGAAAAACGGCTCTTCGTCGAGCACCATCAAGGGCACGCCCCAGTGGTGCTTGAGCTGCTCCGCCTCGGAGTCGGCGATCGTCTGCGCTATGCGCGCGCTGTTTTTCGCGACCCAGTCTTCAAGGGCGTGCAAATCCAGCCCGGCGGCGGCGCAAGCCTCCGACATCGACTGGCTCTGGTTCCAGTTCTCGACGCCGCCCCAGATGCGGCGCGCCACGCTCTGCGCGAAGGCGAGGCCCTTGCCCGCCTCGACCGCGGCGACCGCGAGAGCCATCAGCTTGTCCATGATCGGTTGCTTCGCGTCCACCTTGCCGGAAGCAAAGTCCATGACGATCGGATCGGGGCGCGGCGAGGCGAACGAGATGCCGAGGCGCGCGCTCTCGCGCCAGACGTCCTTGAAGAGATAGGGCAGGAATTGCGGGCGGTTCTTTTCGAAGAAATCCGGCTCGCGCATGGCGAGCGGGCGCACGGGCCGGAAGCGCGTTTCCACCGGCCACGCATCGTCGATGGCGATGAGCCGGTCTATCGCAAGGTAGGAGTAGGGGCTGCGGAAGGACCAGTAGATATCGAGGCGCGGCATTGAAAATCTCCCGTCGCATTGACTGCCTATCTCTCGGCGCGAAGGCGCACCACCGCGGCTGCGCACGAGCGCCTTACGCTGCGAGGCTGCGTGTCCGCCAGAAGAGCCTGCTCGACACCGGCCGCCTCCGCCACCCATGCATCGATCAGGTCGACTGCGCGAATGATGTCTTCCAACGCCGCGAAAATCCGCTCAGAAGGCATGTGCGGAGTCCCGCGCGATCGTTTGGCGCAGCGCGGGCTTGCGCACCGGCGCCAGCACGATATCGACGCTGCGGCCGGCGAACGCTTCTTCGAGCAATGTTTGCAGGGCGCCCAGGTCGAACAAACTGAGCTTCGCGCCGGGCGCAGGCGTCAAAATGACGTCTATGTCGCTGGCGCCCGTCGCCTGCTCGCGGGCAATCGATCCGAAACGCGCAGCGTGGACCACACCGCGCGCCTGAAGCTCCGGCTGGATCTTTCTTAATATCGACAACGCAGCATCGCGATTCATCGGTGGAGGATATCGCCGACAGCGACCTTAGGCAAAGCCGCTTTCGCTCGCCAATCGGCTGCGCCCTCATCAGCGTCATTGAAGTCCGAGCCCCCGCTCGCTATTTCGTCAAGCGCCGCGGACAGGGCGGTTTTGAAGAGCAGGCTGGCGAGGCGGCATGGCGAGGCATTTGAGGTTTGCAGTCCTTCAGTCGGCGTTCGGCGACGACATGGCGCGCAACATCCGCGACGTCGAGCGCCTCGTCCGGGCGGCGGCGAAGGACGGCGCAAAGGTCATTCTGGCGCCGGAGCTTTTCCAGGGCCCCTATTTCTGCAAGCGCGAGGAGACCCGATGGTTCGAGAGCGCTTATCCGTATCGGGAGCATCCGGCGGTGAAGGCCCTGGCGCCGCTCGCGGCTGAGCTTGGCGTCGTCTTGCCCCTCTCGATCTTCGAGAAGGCGGGGCAGGAATATTACAACAGCCTCGTCATGGTCGATGCCGATGGCGCGGCTCTGGGCGTCTATCGCAAGAGCCACATTCCGGACGGACCAGGCTATGAGGAGAAGTTCTATTTCCGCCCCGGCGACACCGGCTTCATGACGTGGGGCACGCGCTTCGGGCGCATCGGCGTCGGCGTCTGCTGGGATCAGTGGTTTCCGGAAGCGGCGCGCGCGATGACCTTGAAGGGCGCCGAGATCCTGCTCTATCCGACGGCGATCGGGTCGGAGCCGGAAAATCCGGGGCTCGACACGCAGACGCGCTGGCGGCGCGCCATGATCGGCCACGCGGTCTCGAATGTCATTCCCGTCGCCGCCGCCAACCGCATCGGCGATGAGGAGGGCCAGGTATTCTACGGCTCCTCCTTCATTTGCGACGAGGGCGGAGATTATCTCGCCGAACTCGGGCGCACCGAGGAAGGCTTCATCGCGGCAAGCGTCGATCTCGATCACGTCGCCGAGCGCCGCGCCAGTTGGGGCTTCTTCCGCGACCGCAGGCCGGAACTCTATGGTCCGCTCACGAAGCAGGGCGCCTAGATGGACTGGCGCGCTACCCCAGCCGGCCGGGCCGGCTGGCGAGGAGACGGCGCGCGAGATATTCCGGGCTCGCCGAAAGCAGACCCTCTGAGATGAAGGGGCTTTCCGAGAAATGGGCGAGCGACATGCCGCCCGCGTGCGCGGCGGTGAGCGCCGCGCCGACGCGCTTGGTCGCATCGAACTTCGTGATGATGGCGCGCCTGACGCCGAAATCGGCGAAGGCGAGCGCCCATTCCTTGAACTCTTCGGCGTCGCCGCTCGCCGGCAGCACCAACAGCGCCTCGCCGCCCGAGGCCTCGAGAAAACTCTTCAGCGCCGCGAGGTCGCCCGAATCGAAGGGGCTGATGCCGGGCGTGTCGAGGATGACCGCGCCCTGCGGTTTCTTCATGCGCAGCGCCGCTTCGACGTCCTGGGGCGAATCGACGATGAAATAATCGACGCCGAGCGTGTCGGAGTAGGTCTGGATCTGTTCGACGGCGCCGGCGCGGCCCGCGTCCGCCGTCATGATGAAGGCCGAGCCCCCTTCGGCCATGGCGGCCGCCGAGAGCTTGGCGGCGCAAGAGGTCTTTCCGGCGCCTGTCGGGCCGACCAGCATGATCGGCAGCGACGGGGAGAAGGCGAGCGGCGTGTAGGCGAAGGCGACAGCGAACGCGGTCTCCATGCGGTGGAGATCGTCCGGCATGCGCGCCTCGTTCGCGCCGGCCACGAGAGCGGCCAGCAATTCCTCGCCAATGCCGTGGGGCCGCAGGGCGTCCGCAAAGCCTGCAGCCGTCTTGTCCGACATGTCGATGCGCGGCGGTCCCGACTTGGCTCCGGTGAGCTGGCCGCGCAGTTTTGAAAGTGCGTCCTCGGCAAAGCGGTGTTCGAGAGATTCGTTAAGCCGCGCTCCGGTGGACTGGCGCGTCAATTGTTCGTCGATCTGCTGGCGCGCCGCGGCGCCGAAGGCCGGCTCGGTCGCGCGCTCGGCTGGCGCTGCGGGCTGGGGCTTGTCGGACGCCTGCACCTCGACGTCGCCGCTCGGCAGGTTGCGCACCGAGACGATGACCGCCTTGTCCCCGAGGGCCCTGATCGCCTTCGCCTTTGCGGCGTCGAGGTTCGAGGCGATGAACTTCATCATGGGCGGGACAAAACTCTTAAATCTGGCCGAGATTCTTCAACCTAGTATGGGGGTGAATTTCATTTTGCGAAAGCACCATCGTCTGGGCCCGCACCCGTTCGAGGACCGAGCGGACGAACGGCCGCACGCGGGCGCTCGTCACGATGGCGGCTGCTTCTCCTGCGGCCGCCGCTGTTTCGAGCTTGCGCATGGCCGCCGCCACGAATTCCTGAAGCTTTGACGGGGCGAGGGAGAGTTGGCGATTGTCCCCGTCGCCGATGAGAGCGTCGGCGAATTCGCGCTCCCACTGGCTCGAGAGCGTGATGATGGCGGCCGAGCCGTCGGGGCCTTTGAGGGCGCCGCAAATCTGGCGGGCGAGGCGCGCGCGCACATGCTCGGCGATCGATCCGACATTGCCGTGAGGCGCCGATTCGGCGATCGCCTCGAGGATGGCCGGCAGATCGCGAATGGACACGCGCTCGGCGAGAAGGTTCTGAAGGACCCGCTGCACGACGGCGACCGAGACGACGTTCGGGACGAGGTCGGAGACAAGATTCTTGTGCTTGTCGGGCAGCGAGTCGATGAGCTTCTTCGTCTCCGCATAGGAGAGAAGTTCAGGCGCAGAGGACTTGATGATTTCGGTCAGATGCGTCGTCAGCACGGTCGCTGCATCGACGACTGTGAAGCCCTTGAGGGAGGCGGCCTCGCGCTGGCTGGCGTCGACCCACATGGCGTCGAGCCCGAAGGCGGGCTCGCGCGTCGGCTCGCCGAGGAGGTCGAGGCGTTTGCCGCTCGGGTCCATGACGAGGAAGGAGCCCGGACGCACGTCGCCGCGCGCAATCTCCTGTTCCTTGAGGCGGATGACATAGCCCTGCGGCTTCAACTGCATATTATCGACGATGCGCACAGGCGGCGTCACGAATCCGAGTTCCTGCGCGATGGCGCGCCGGACCGCGCGGATCTGGTCGGTGAGGCGCGGGCTCCCGCCCTCGGCGTTGACGAGCGTCAAGAGGGCGTAGCCGATCTCGATGCGCAACTCGTCCATCGCGAGCATGGCGGCGGGCTCATCTTCGGCCTTGGGCGCCGCCGCTTTTGTTTTCTGCTTTTCGTCGGTGGAGGCGTTTTTCTTGTGCCGGCTGACGGTCCACGCCGCTGAGCCGATGGCTGCGGCCAGCATCGCGAAGGGCAGGAATGGCATGCCGGGCAATATGGAGATGATGAGGAGGAGCCCCGCGACCAGCGCGAGCGCCTTCGGATACTCGGCGAACTGCGCCATCACGGCCTTGTCGGCGGAACCCTCGACGCCTGCCTTCGAGACGAGGAGGCCCGCCGCGACCGAAACGATCAGAGCCGGAATCTGGCTGACGAGACCGTCGCCGATGGTGAGGAGCGTGTAGGTCTGGCCGGCTTCGCTGAGCGAGAGGCCCTGCTGGAGAACGCCGATGATGACGCCGCCGACGATGTTGACGAAAGTGATCAGGAGGCCGGCGATCGCGTCGCCGCGCACGAATTTCGAGGCGCCGTCCATGGCGCCGTAGAAGTTCGACTCGTCCTCGAGCTGTTTGCGCTTGGCCCGCGCTTCGTCCTCGCTAAGGAGGCCGGATGACAAATCGGCGTCGATCGCCATCTGCTTGCCGGGCATGGCGTCCAGCGAGAATCGCGCCGCGACTTCGGCGATGCGCCCCGAGCCCCGCGTGATGACGACGAAGTTCACGATCACCAGAATCGCAAAGACAATCGCGCCGATGACGAAATTGCCCTGCATGACGATCGAGCCGAAGGCTTCGATGACATGGCCGGCGGCGCCCGGTCCCTCATGGCCGTTCGAGAGGATCAGCCGCGTCGAGGCGATGTTGAGGCCGAGACGCAACATCGTGGCGATGAGGAGGATCGCAGGGAACGTTGAAAATTCAAGCGCCTTGCGCGTAAACAGCGCCGTCATCAAGATCATGGCCGAGAAGGCGACGGAGCCCGCGAGCAGAATATCGAGAAGCCATTTCGGCGCGGGCAGCACCAGAAGCGCGAGGATCGCGACAATGGCGCTGGCGAACACGACGTCGCTGCGAAAGAGGCTCTTCAGCCGGTTCGGGGTCAGCAAACTGCGAATGTCCGGGATGGCGCGCTCAGCCATTCTATGTCCCGATCACGTTCAAGCGCTCAGCCGCGCATCGCCAGGAGGCGGAACGGGCACGCCCTCGCCCGTATAGAGTTTCAGCTTGTTGCGCAGCGTACGGATAGAAATGCCGAGAATGTTGGCGGCGTGCGTGCGGTTGCCGAGGCAGTGGCCGAGCGTCTGGATGATGAGCTGGCGCTCCACGTCCTCGACCGTCCGGCCGACGAAATTCTCCGCTCGCGATGCAGCCGTTTCGGCGGCAGAGGGCGCGAATGGCGCGAGCGCCGAACCGTCAGGCAGGCGAATCGCTTCTTCCTCGATGCGCTCGCCCCCGGACAATAGCACGGCGCGATGAAGCGCGTTTTCGAGTTCGCGCACATTCCCTGGCCAATGCGCGCTGACGACGGCGCGTTTGGCGCCCTCCGACAGCGGCCGGATGGGGACGCCGTTCACCAGCGCGTATTTCTTCACGAAGTGCTCGGCCAGCCCCACGATATCAAGCGGGCGCGCGCGGAGCGGCGGCACGTTCAGATTGACGACGTTGAGGCGGAACAGGAGATCCTCGCGAAACCGTCCTTTCTTCACTTCCTCGGCGAGATTGCGGTTCGAGGTCGCGATGATGCGGATATCGACTTTTACGGGCTTCGACCCGCCGACGCGGTCGATCATGCGCTCCTGAAGCGCGCGCAGGAGCTTGGCCTGGAGACGCCCGTCCATTTCCGAGATTTCGTCGAGGAGGAGCGTGCCGCCGTCCGCTTCTTCGAACTTGCCGATGCGCCGCGCAACGGCGCCGGTGAAGGCGCCCTTCTCGTGTCCGAATAGCTCCGATTCCAGAAGATTCTCCGGAATCGCCGCGCAATTGATTGAGATGAACGCCTTCTCCGCGCGGCGGGACTTGCGGTGCACGTATTTCGCGACGACTTCCTTGCCGACCCCGGACTCGCCGGTGATGAGGATGGAAGCCTCGGAGGCGGCGACCTGATCCGCAAGCGCGATCACTTTCGCCATTGCCGGATCGACGACGACGAAGTCCGAAGCCTCTTCGCAAACCGCTTCGAGGACGGCGGCGATGAGGTCTGGATCGGGCGGGAGGGGAATATACTCCTTGGCGCCCGCCTTGATCGCGGCGACCGCCGCATCGGCGTCCGATTTGACGCCGCAAGCAACGACCGGAATCGAGATGCGTTCGCCTTCGAGCGCGCGGATGAGCCCGCCGATGTTGAGGCGCACATCCGCCATGATGAGATCGGCGCCGCCCTTGCGCAAATGCGCGAGCGCCTGTTCGATGTCGCCCGCGAACGCAACCTTGGCGCCGCGATCCATTGCGATTCGCGCAGCGGCGGATATCTGGCCGGAGTAGGCTCCAACGATCAACAGACGCATGGCGGTCTCCTAGCGATCGTTGCTCTGGACGATTTCAGTCATGGTGACGCCGAGCGCGCCATCGACGAGGACAAGCTCTCCGCGCGCGACCAGGCGATCGTTGACGTAGAGATCGATCGGTTCCCCGACGCGCCGGTCGAGTTCAATGACGGCGCCCGGGGTTAGTTTCATCAGCTCCGCGACCGTCATCCGCTTTTTGCCGAGCACGGCCGAGATTTTCACCGGCACGTCGGCGACGCTTCGGATGCCCGCCGGCGCAAGCTCGCCGGTCACGCTTGCGCCAGTCGGCGCCGCGCTGAAGTCAGCGAAGATGTCGAGCGGCGGGGCGGCCGATTCGAGTGCGTTCATAATCTGTCCTCCGGGTCCCCGGCGCTTGCGGCGGCGAGTGCCGGATTCAGTGGCGCGGCGGCGCC
>JBEBFW010000153.1:0-7956 GCA_040081755.1 Parvularculaceae bacterium | reverse complement strand
CGTGAAAGCGGTGCTCGACAAACGGCCTTCGAACCGCCTCCTGCTGGCGATCGGCGCGTTTGCGGCCGGATTCCAGCTGACGGCGATGGCGCCCGCCTCGCTTGCGGCCGCGCTGTTCGGCAGCGTCGAACTGACAGTCGCCAAAGCGACAGGCACCATCTGGGACGGCAAGCTCGTTGACGCCCGCCTCGGCGGCGTCGCTCTCGGCGACGTGACGTTTTCGGTGAAGGGCTTGTCCCTGTTGACGGGCGGCGCGACAGCGGCGATTCGCCTTGAAGGCGGCGCTGCGACCGGCGCGGGCCGCGTCCGCGCTACCTTCGGCGGCATTTCGTTGACCGACGCCCACTTCGAATTCGATCTCGGCGCGGCGCGCCGCTACGCGTTCATGGGAGCGCCCCTCGAAGGGAAACTCCGCGGCGCCGTGCGCGAGCTGAGGGTGACGAAAGCCGGCTGCGTCGCGGCCGATGTCGATTTGTGGACGGATGTTCTCGCCGCCCCGGCGCGGCGGCTCAGCGGCGCGCCGATGGATCTGACGGGCGGCGCGAGCTGCGCCGACGGTTCGCTGATCAGCACGCTCTCCGGCGACAGCGCCGACGGATCGGCGCGCCTGAAGCTCGCTATCGCGCCGGACATGACCTACACGCTTGACGCGACGGCGGAGCCTGCGCGCGCTGAACTGGGCGAGGCCCTGCGCGCATTCGGCTTCTCGCAAGGCGAGGGCGCGATGAGCATTGCGATGTCCGGAGCATTGAGGCCTGGATCATGAGAATCCTCCTTGCAGCGCTTCTTCTGTCGGCCGGCTGCGCGAGCGCGCAAAAGCGGCCAGGCGCGGAGGCGGCCAGCGGCGCGGCGGCTGCCCGGGCCGAGGGGCCTGTCGGAGACGCCGCGGCCTTGAGCCCGCTCTCCGATTCGGCGATCCCGAAGGGCGAGTGCGGCATGGTGCTGTGGACGCTCGACGAGGACCGTCCGGCGCCCATCTTTCGCTACGTTGTCGGCAAAGACGCCGACCTCGTCATTGACGGCAAGCCGACGCGGCTTGTTCGCGGCGACTTCACCGGCAGCGGCGGTTTCGGAGTCGCAGAGCGACAGACATTCGCCAATGACGCAGGACTCTCGGTGACCGTCGAGGCGCGGTTCAGCCTTGGCTTCGACGGCGGCAATTATCTCGAGCGCGGCATTATTTCTGTCGAGACCGCTGGCGGCTGGAAGACGGTCGTCCCCGCCGCGGGCATCGCTGGCTGCAGGAGCTGACCCTCGAACCCAGACCGTTTGCGACGCGCGAGCGCGCCCATCTTCATTTTCTGGAAGGATTAACTATGTGACACTCGAGGCGCCGGGCGGCTCGGTCCGGCGCGCCGACCCCGGCTGACCAAAAATGCCCGGGGCGTTTTGCGTGTGCAGAGGGACCTGGCGTGGCGAAAAACCCCTATTCGATCCTGGGCGTTCCGGCGTCAGCGACGGAGAGCGAGATCCGCGCCGCGTTCAGGAAGCTCGCCAAGCAGCACCACCCGGACCGCAATCCTGGCGACAAGGCGGCAGAAGAGAAATTCAAGGAGATCTCTTCGGCGTTCGACTTACTTTCCGACCCCGCTCAACGCAAGCGCTTCGACGCGGGCGAGATCGACGCCGAAGGGAAGGAGCGCAGTCATTCGAGGAACTGGCAGGGCGGGGGCGCCTATCGTCCCGGTACGGAAGGCTTCGGTCCGGGCTATAATGCCGGCGCCGGCGGCGCCAATTTCGAAGACCTCGGCGATATTTTCTCCGATCTTTTCGGAAGCCAGCGCGGCTTTCGCGACAAGGCGGGCGCGCGCGGCCGCGACCTGCGCTACCGGCTTGAGGTCGATTTTCTGGATGCGGTGAACGGGGCGACCAAGCGCGCGACCATGCCGGACGGCCGCGAGCTCGACATTTCGATCCCTGCCGGCATTGAGGACGCCCAGACCCTGCGCCTCAAGGGCCAGGGGGAAAAGGCCGCCGGGACCGGAGCAGTCGCCGGCGACGTTTATGTCGAAGTGAAGGTGAAGGCTCATCCCGTCTTCCGCCGCGAAGGCGCCGACATCCATATCGAGGCGCCGATCACGCTCAAGGAAGCGGTGCTTGGCGGAAAAATCACGGCGCCGACGATTTCCGGCGACGTATCCCTGACTGTGCCGAAGAACACGAGTTCGGGCGCGATCCTGCGCCTCAAGGGCCGCGGCGCCCCGACGGGCAAGACGCGGGGCGACCAGTTCGTGAAGCTCCGCATCGTGCTCCCCGAAGCGGCCGATCCAGAGCTTGAGGATTTCGTGAAGCACTGGAAGGGCGGCGAGCGGGCTGCGGCCAAGAAGACCTACGCCGCATGAGGTCGAGGTGTGGTTGCCGCCGGCCCGGCACACATCCTATGCTGACGAGAAGGCCGGCGTCCGCCGTCCCCGGATGAACCCGCGTGAATATCGCCCCCGCCACGCCTGACGCGCTCTCCCCCGCCAAACGCGCGCGGCTGGTTGAATTTCTGGGCAGCTTGCCGCCGGGGCCGGCGGCCAAACTGTTCGCCGCCCTCGAAACCGATCGCTCGCGAGGCGGAGCGGGACTGCCGCACGCATTCTTGCTCGATGTCTTGCGCCGCGAACTCCTCGCGCGGGGCGCGAGATTTCCCGTCCGGGCCAGCAACGCTGAGCGGGCGTTCTATACGCCGTTCGAGGATTTCTTCGTCCTCTTCCGCACGGGCAAGAAGCGCAAAGGGCGCATCTTGCGAGCGGTCGCCGTCCCGCTGTGGCGCCTCCTCAAGACCGACCCCGCGACCTCGAACGCCGCCAGAGCTGCGGCGGCGCTGGAAGGGGCGATTCGCGAGAACTCACAAAATCGGCCGACGTTCGAGGATTCGCTGTTTGCAGCCGCCGCGGAGGGTTTTGCGCGCCTCAGCGCGCACGCTCAGGCCGACACGACGTTTCGGGACGATCTCGCCGATCGCCTCGGCGGTCCCGAGAGCCTCGAGGACTTCCGCGAGATCGGCCGCCTGATCGTCGCCGTTCATCACCTGAAGTCCCTGCAGGCGGCTTTCCCGAGGCCCGTCCGATCACTGACGGAAGAGGATGTCTACGAGATGCGCCGCCTCTACGCGGCCGCCCGCGCCGACATCGGCGATCTCGCGCCCTATCTCCTCCTCCAGCTGATGGGACGCATGGACGCTCCGTGGCGTGCGCTTCGCCTCCACTATCACCTTGCCTCCGCTCGCGACGACGCTGCGGGTCCGGCGCGCGATGAGGCCGCGATCATTCTTGAAACGCTGTTTGACGATCTTGAGGGCGCGGCCCGCCTCTTGGAGCGCGACGCCGAGGGCGAGTTCGACGCGGGGCTGGCGGAGATTCACCTCACCCATTTCATCTCCTTCGCCGAGGGACTGTCGGAAGAAGCGGGTCGCGCCAGCGACCGCGTCACGCAGACGCGCGTCGAGGCGGCGCGCGATGTGGCGGCGGGCGCGCTTGAGCGGTTCACCGAGCAGTCCCTGGCGGCTCTTCGCAAGGCCATGCCGGTGCGGCACGCTGGCGGCTCCTCGCGGCTGATGGCGCTGCGGCCGGACTTTGCGCGGCCGCTGCCGCCGCGCGCGACTTCCGCGGCTCGTCAGGCGGCGCTGTTTCTCGCCAAATCAGCGGACCTCGCCGCGGCTCTCCGCCGTCCGCAGGCGGGCAAAGACGTCGCCAGCGACGCCATGGAAGAGGCGCGCCGCTACGCCGGCGACCTCGTACTCGAAATCCGCGCGGCCGAGGGCGAGGACCGCCTCGCCGCGCGCCGCCTTATGGAGCACCTGCTCGATATCGCCGGACCTCTTCTGCCCGCGGACGAAATCGGCCTCTTGCGCGACCGCGCGCAGGCCGCGGCGATGACGGCTTAGGGCGCCGCAAGGACGCATCGGCGGCTCGCGACCTATTTCAGCTTCCACGCCGGTCGGATGAAGTGGCACGTGTATCCGTCCGGATAGTTGACGAGATAGTCCTGGTGATAGGCCTCGGCGTCGAACCAGGGGCCCGCCGCAAGGACATCCGTCACGATTTTCCTTTCGTAGACGCCGGATTCATCGAAGTCGGCGATGGTCGCGCGCGCGATCTCTTCCTGCTCCCTGTCGAGATAGAAGATCGCCGTGCGGTATTGCGAGCCGACATCGTTGCCCTGGCGGTTCAGGGTCGTCGGATCGTGAATCTGGAAGAAGAATTCGAGCAGAGCGCGATAGGATACGCGCGCGGGATCGAACTCGATGCGGATCGCCTCGGCGTGCCCGGTCGAGCCGGTCTTGACGTCCTTATACGTCGGATCGGCGAGACTGCCGCCCGTGTAGCCGACTTGCGTGCCGAGCACGCCGGGCAGTTTCCGGAACAAATCCTCAACGCCCCAGAAGCAGCCGCCGGCGAGGATGGCGGTGGAAGCGGTCATGTCGGTTTCAGCTCCTTCAATGAGAGCGCGCGGCCCGCTAATTCGCGCCGAGCGTCCGCCCGGCCAGAAACCGCTCGGCTTCGAGCGCGGCCATGCAGCCCATGCCGGCGGCGGTGACCGCCTGACGGTAGACATCGTCGCAGACGTCGCCGGCGGCAAAGACGCCCGGGATGCCGGTTTCGACCGTCCCCGGCTCCACGATCAGATAGCCGTTCGGTTTCATCTTGAGTTTGCCTGCGAACAATTCCGTCGCCGGCCTGTGGCCGATGGCGACGAAGACGCCATCGGTGCGAAGGTCGCGCGCCGCGCCGGTCTTGACGTGCTTCAGCCTGACGCCGGTCACGGACGGCGGCTGCTCGGCGCCCAGGATTTCATCGATCGCGTGATCCCAGACGATCTCGACATTCTTCTTCGCGAATAGACGATCCTGCAAAATCTTCTCTGCACGGAAGGCGTCGCGCCGGTGCACGACGGTCACCGATTTCGTCAAGCCGGAGAGATAAAGCGCCTCTTCAACCGCGGTGTTGCCGCCGCCGACCACGACCACATCCTTGCCGCGGTAGAAAAAGCCGTCGCAGGTTGCGCACGCCGAAACGCCGAAGCCCTGAAACTTCTGCTCCGACGGGAGGCCAAGCCATTTGGCCTGCGCGCCGGTCGCGACGATGAGCGCCTCGGCCTCATAGACCTCGCCGCTGTCGCCCTTGAGGCGGAAAGGCCGCTTCGAGAGATCGACATCGACGATGATGTCGTTGGCGAATTCAGCGCCGACATGTTCGGCCTGCTTCGTCATCTGCTCCATGAGCCAGGGGCCCTGGATCACATCGGCGAAGCCCGGATAATTCTCGACATCGGTCGTGATCGTCATCTGCCCGCCCGGCTGAAGACCGTGAACAACGAGCGGTTTCAGCCCTCCGCGCGCGGCGTAAATCGCCGCCGTCAGGCCGGCGGCGCCGGAGCCGAGAATCAACAGCTTCGTCTTCACAAACGCCTCGTCATTGGCAGTCGCGACCGATATGGCCGTGCGGCTTTCGTTGGGCAAGGGGAGGCTTTCCTCATCTCACGCGATCCTGAGCGCCGCGCTGCGCCCCGCAAAAAGACAAAGCGCGCCCTAGGGCGCGCTTTGGAACTCTCCCCTGAGGAAGCAGGCTACGCAGCCTTCCGGGGTCTGCCTCGATTTTTCGAACCGGCCTTGCGGCCGGATCCGGTTCTCGCCGTGCCGAGGCCGATGTCCTTGGCGAACTGCGAGCGGCGCTTGGAGTAGTTCGGCGCCGTCATCGGGTAATCGGGGGGCAGGCCCCATTTGCGCTTGTAATCCTCCGGGGACAGACCGTACTGCGTCCGGAGATAACGCTTCAGCATCTTGAGGCGTTTGCCGTCCTCGAGGCAGATGATGTAATCCGCCGTGATGGACTTCTTCACTGGAACCGCCGGTTCCTGACTTCCGGCGCTCGCAGTGCCGCCGCGAGCAAGAGCACGCACCGCATCGTGCACTTCCTGCAGGAGGGCCGGCAGCTTGTCCGGCGTCACCGAATTGTTGCTGACATAGGCTGCAACAATATCAGTCGCCAGGTGAAGCGTTTCGCTCGGCTCCATCCCATCCTTCTCTTCAGCCATGATGTGGCTTTCTCCTTCTAACGACCGACGGCCGCTGGTGCGGCGGCGGTCCTTTCATCAGATAGGTTCCGGAGAACTAGCGGCGACGCCCTGTTCGCAAGTTAGGCGATTGCGAACACTTGGGCCCGAATGCTTCGCCGCTGATTCCGCAGTTCCGCGCGCAGTTAAGGCGCGCCGCCAAGCAAAGGCAAGAGAAAGCGGCTCCAACCCGTCATTTCCCACCGATTCGCCGCAGACCGGCTGAAATCTTGTTGGTCGAGCAAGGCCCCAGTCTAGTCTTCGGGGGTCAGTTCAGAGGCCAAGTTCTGGCCCTTGGGGGGGCCTTGGGCGCCGCATTGCGGCGCAGGCGCACGCCGCGTATATGGGGCCGATTCCAAGCACTTCTCCGCCGACGGCGGCGTCGCAACGAGGCGACGGGCAAGGAGACTCTCGATGACCCCCGCCGCCGTCAAATCCCCTGCATTTTTCGGGCAGCCCCTCGCTGAGGCCGACCCGCAGATCTTCGCCGTGCTCGGCCGGGAGCTCGTCCGCCAGCAGGACCAGATCGAGCTCATCGCCTCGGAAAACATCGTGTCGCGCGCCGTTCTCGAGGCGCAAGGCTCGGTTCTCACCAACAAATACGCCGAGGGCTACCCCGGCAAGCGCTATTACGGCGGCTGTGAGTTCGTCGATCAGGTAGAGGAAATCGCCATCGATCGCGCCCGTCGGCTCTTCGACTGCGAGGAGGCGGTGGTTCAGCCGCATTCGGGCAGTCAGGCGAATCAGTCGGTGTTCATGGCGCTCATGCAGCCGGGCGATACCTTTCTCGGCATGGATCTCTCCGCTGGCGGACATCTGACGCACGGCGGCAAGGCCAATCAGTCCGGCAAGTGGTTCAACGCCGTCCACTACGGCGTCCGCCGGGACGACTGCCGCATCGACTACGACGACGTCGCGGCGCAGGCCGAGAAGCACCGCCCGAAGATCATCATCGCCGGCGGCAGCGCCTATTCCCGGCTTATCGATTTCAGGAAGTTCCGTGAGATCGCCGACGGCGTCGGCGCGCTGTTGATGGTCGATATGGCCCACTTCGCCGGCCTCGTCGCCGCAAAGGCGATCCCGAGCCCGCTCGATCATGCGCATGTCGTGACGACGACGACGCACAAGACGCTGCGCGGCCCGCGCGGCGGCATGGTGCTCACCAACGATCCCGACATTGCGAAAAAAGTGCGCTCGGCGCTCTTTCCGGGTCTCCAGGGCGGCCCCTTGATGCATGTCGTGGCGGCGAAGGCAGTCGCCTTCGGCGAGGCGCTGCAGCCCTCGTTCAAGACCTACGCCAGAGAGGTCATCGCCAATGCGCAGGCGCTGGCGGCGAGCCTCATCGAGGCGGGCTACGCCGTCGTTTCCGGCGGCACGGACACGCACCTCGCGCTCATCGACCTGCGCCCGAAAGGCGTCAAGGGAAACGCAGCCGAGCAGAGCCTCGAGCGGGCGGGCGTCACCTGCAACAAGAACGGCGTTCCCTTCGATCCCGAGAAGCCGACGGTCACCTCCGGCGTCCGCGTCGGCTCGCCTGCGGGCACCACGCGCGGCTTCGGCGTTGCGGAATTCCGCGAGATCGGCGCGCTCATGGCCGAGGCGCTCGATGGGCTCGCCGCCGGGGGCGACAACGGCCCGCGCGAGGCGCGCGTGCGCGGCAAGGTCAAGGAATTGACCGCGCGCTTTCCGATCTATTGAGCGCTCCCCATGCGTTGCCCCTTCTGCGGCTGCGAAGACACACAGGTCAAGGACTCACGCTCCGCCGAGGACGCCTCCTCGATCCGCCGCCGCCGGCAATGCTCCGCCTGCGGAGGACGGTTCACGACCTTCGAGCGCGTGCAGCTGCGCGAGCTGGTCGTCGTCAAGTCGTCCGGACGGCGCGAACCCTTCGAGCGCGAAAAGCTGCAGCGCTCCGTG
>JBEBFW010000152.1:0-8034 GCA_040081755.1 Parvularculaceae bacterium | reverse complement strand
GCCGTTATAGAGATAAGAGAACGCCGTCGCGTTCTTCGTGTCGCTCGTCAATTGGCCGGAGGCCGCGTAGCCGAAGCTGCGATTGATTGCTCCTCCGGTTACGGACGAGAGACGGTGCGAGTCTATCGGATACCCGTAAGCGGCCTTCGACACGCCAGTTGCCTGCGCGACCAAGCAGGCAATCAGGGTAAAGATGATGATTCGCATGGAGTAAGGATAGCACGTTGCGCAATGCGGTGCACGCCGCAAGTTTAGTATTCCCTCCGGAGCAATCGCGTCACTGCAATACCCACCGCGAAACCAATCATTATGATTGGCGCCATGTTGACGCTGGCTCGAGCCAGATACACGAGGCCTACCGACGACAGGCTAAAACTTACAAGAAGGGCGAATACCACCCCTAATACAGAGACGTTTCTACCTGGTCCACGCAGGCGGTGAATTGCAAATATAATGCACTCATTCGTTAGACAACACAAACAGCCAATAAAGAATGCAGCAGCTCCGACCCACAACGCGGACTGAGTGAATTCCATCACTCGCATCCGCATGCTGATATAAGACGTTCATCGGCCTTCGCTTGGTGCAGCTTACTTTTGCTCAAGAAGTCTCCCGATCTCATCGGGAAAATCCTCCTTCAATTCGTTTGCCAACCCGCGTTTGGCCTGCAAGGCCAGTGCATCCGCAACCTCGAATCTGAAGCGTCGCTTCCGCCTCCATATGTCGCCGAGCGACGTTCCACAAAATTCGAGCAGAGAATGCGGCTCATCGACTCGACTTCCAACGTGAATTAACGCGGCTTCTGCGATCGGTTCATCGTATGCGCCTAGATCGGATGCAGCCATCTCGCGGTCCGACAGTTTTGCGCGCAACGTGAACAAGATGGAAATCAGGCCTTCGAGTTGCGGAAACGGCTTTTGTTTTCTCAGAATCATTGGCATCCGCATTTCGTCTCAAACGCTTCGTCAAGCAGACCAAAAGTGGAGGTCAGGCGACCCGCTTTTCATTTATGTTAGATCATAACACTGGGCAGCGATTTTGACTCGTTGAAAACAGGAAGTATACTACAATCGCGTGGATGGTTCTGGGGGCCATTTATGAAAATCGTCAAGGTTGCGGCCGGGCTCTTGTTGTCCGGGTGCGTCCTTTTGGATCCGACCTATCCGTCCCGAACATCGCCGGTCTACGAAGACGGGGGCAAATTTCCCGAGGAGACTTCGCCGAAACCCGATCCCGACAAGGGAGGTCTCACCGACGATTCGACGTCGCTCCGGCGCGCCTTCAACGAGTCCGTGGCGATGCAACAGACTTACCTCAAGGCCGCCAGCCGGCACGATCTCGCGCGAAGCATCACCGGCCCCGCCGTCGTCGGCGGCAGCGCCTACGCACTCCTGATGGGGATTTCGCCCGGCATCGCGCCGAAGAATGCCGCCGACCAGATCGCGGCGATCGGAACCGGCGGCGCAGCGCTCTACGGAACGTCAAGCTTTCTCATCAGCGCCAAACGCCAGGATGTCTACATCGCCGGGGCCAAAGCGATCTCCTGCCTCCAGGAACGCACGCGCCCCTTCCTCCTCAGCAGGGACGCCGAGAACCGCCTTTCGTCAGCGCTCTTCGGGCAAGTTCGGTCGGCGCACGCAGAAAACACGGCGCGCGACCTTGAGCAGGACCAGCTTGTGCAGGTCGGTGCAGCGCGCGTGTCCCTGCGGACGCTAGCGCGCGGCGCGTCCATGGCGCGCGCGGGCGTCCTGGCGACGGGTGCGGGTTCCATCTATCCTGACAAACCGCTGTCGAACCTGCGCTCAGTCGTCCTGCGACTGATCGACGATGTCGAGGGTGAGCCCGGCTACGGAAGCGATGCTGCCGCCCGCAAGCATGTCGATGCGGCGCGCGCGCTTGCCGGCGCTTCGACCGCGGCCGAGACGAAGGGCCTAAGCCTTCTCGCCGAGATCGACGGCGGCGCCGCGCAGTCCTTCACCATCGCGCTCCGCAAGATCGACATCGGCGTCGCACAGGAACTCCGCAAGACGCAGCCAGAGCTCTCGACCATCCTCACGATCATTGACGGCCTCGGCGCCATTTCCGGCAAGATCGCGGGCCGCTCGCTGTCGGCTCCGGCGACGACAGCGCCCTCGGGAACGCAAAACTCGAGACGCGGCGATCAGGTCAAGGCAGATATGATTGAGGCGTTGAAGCGCGCGATGGCCGATCTCCAATATTCTGTCGATCTCATCGACGGCGTCGTGTCGAGCGTCGTCGAGCGGGTGAAGGCGGTTGGACAGGAGATCCGGGGCGACCAGACGCCGACGGTCGTCCGCCTCGGCGACTGCGTCATGGCGCCAATCGACATGAGCCTGCGGACCGACAAGTCGGAGCTTGCATTCAAGCAGGGCGCGGCCTCAACCGCCTCCTTGAAAATCGAAGGCGGCGAATGGCCGTTCGTGGCGCGCTTCGAGGGCTCTCCCGCAGGCCTTTCTGTGACGCAATCTCCGGAATTTGGCCGCACAATCACCGTCGCCTATGACGGCAAGGGCTCCGTCATCCCGAAAGACCCCAAAGAGCCGCCGGCGCAGCTGAAAGTGACGGACAAATTCGGCGCCGCGGCTCCACCCGTCGCGGTGAAGATTGAAGCGGCCCCAGCGAACAATACCGCGCCGCCGGCGCCGCAGGTAACGCTGCCCTCCAGTCCCCTCGGCGAGTCGTGGAAGGGAAAGGAATCGTTCTACGCCAAGCTGTCGGAAATGGAGCGTCAATTCCTGCCTCTTTCCGGCGCTCAAAAGGCTCAAAAGGCGCTCTGTCTTACGACACGCGGCGCCGCGGCGGATGGCGATTTCGGCAAGAGCGGCGACAAGACGAACACGCGCCTCGCGATCGCCCAATTCCGCACCGACCTTGGCCGCTCCGGCGACACGCTTCAGCAAGATGAGATCGAACTGCTGCTCTCGGGCCCCGACTGCGACGGACCCTCGCGCAGCTGGTATGAGCGGCGATTGGTTGCGAAAGGGCGGATGGACTCCGTCCTGTCAAAGTTCGGCGCGGGGTTCGACGCCCCGAAGCTGAACGATGATGGCGTCCGTCAGGCCATCAAGGCTGTGCCGGACGCTACAGCGAAAGAGGGCTACGATACGGCGCTGACCCGCGTCCGCTGCATCGTGAAGGCTGGAACTGATCCGTGCACAAAAGAAATCGGGCCGCAATGACGGGCCTTTCGTCCGGAAGGGCTGGATGCGGATGGTGAGCCGCCGCGACATCAAGCGGGTGAAGCGCCTTGCCTTCGAGACGCTCGATCCGAAATGCGATCCGGCAACCCGGAAGGCCGCCGAATCGCTGCGACGGCGCGTTGCGCGCTGGTCGAAAGAGAGTCCGGATTTCGTGGGCGTCGGCGTGGCGGAGCAAACGACGAAGGGCCAAAAAAAAGGCGCGCCGGCGCTCAAGGTTTACGTCAGAAAGAAGCGCGCAAGGAATCGCGTGCCAAAATCGCGGCTGGCGCCCAGATTTCTCACTGTTGCGGGCGCAAGAATCCCGATCGATGTCGAGGAAATCGGCAATCCGAGGACCGAAGTCGAATACTATACGCATGAACGACGGCGCCCCGTCGGACCAGGCCTCGGGATCGGCCGCAAGGACGAAGCCTGGGGCTTTGGCACGTTCGGCTGCCTCGTCAGATCGACCGACGCCTCAGACAGATCCGTCTATCTCCTCAGCTGCGCGCATGTCCTCGCAGCGAACGGCCTCGGTCGAAACGGCGACCCGATCTATCAGCCTGCGCCGGAAGGAACGAGACGTTTGGCTGACAACATCATCGCGCGACTTGCGCGCTATCAGCCCTTTGATTTTTCGACCCCCGATTTCCCGCATGCCATCGACGCGGCGATCGCGCGCCTCGAACCCGGCGTCGCGCGGTCCAATCTCATTCCATATTACGGTGCGATCGGCCCGCCGAAGACCTCCCAGCCGAAGCAGGTCAGAATGTTCGGCGCCGCGACGGGTGCGCGCGTGGGCGATGTCCTCGACCCTCATTTCTACGGAGACATCGAATTCGATCATCCGCAGGGCGGCCGGCGGAAGCTCCGCTTCGAAAACATCGTATACTGCACGAAATATTCGGACAACGGAGACAGCGGCGCCGTCGTCCTCGACGCAGAAGACGGCGGGCTTGTCGGACTGCATTTCGCCGGGTCGGAGAGCGCGAGCTTCTACATCAGGATCGGGGCGATTTTCTCCATTCTGCAAGTAGAACTTTGGCGTCCGTGAACGGCGCGTCGGTCGCGCCGCCGTGTTCGGCGGTCAGCCTTCCAGCCTCGTCATGCATAAAAAAGTGCGCGGACGATGCGCCGCCGCGGGACCGGTTCGCAGTTTCATACGGAATTGGCGCGCCCGGAGAGATTCGAACTCCCGGCCCCCAGATTCGTAGTCTGGTGCTCTATCCAGCTGAGCTACGGGCGCTGCAGCCGGGACAGCGGTCCCGGCGGAAGCGGCGTTAAAGCCGAAACGCGTCTTAAATGCAACGCCATGTTGAGAAAAGCCGCTGGCGGTTCGCGATGAGGGCGGACAGGGTGGGTCGAAGCGGCCTTATTTGAGGCGCCTTGCCGGCGCACCGGTCGCCGCCTTGGCGCGGAGCCGCCTCTTGATGCGTTCGCCGAAAGTCGGTGCGGCGACGTGCCAAGGAGCGGTTCCGGACGGCGTTTTCCGAACTCGCATTTCGGGAGGCGCGGTCTACTCTGGCGCCGGGAAGACTACATTCTCCGAATGCCTGTCGGAGAAATTGGTGTGGATTCTTGAGTTGTCGCGCGTTTCTTCCGAAAACCGGACGCCGCTTTTCGGAACGCGCTCTAGAACGGGGACGCTCATGCGCATTGCCGCCTTCGCTTTGGTCCTGATCGTCGCCGCCTGCGCGAGGGAGGACAGCGCCGCCAGGAACACGGCCCCGGCGAGCCTTGGCGCCGCGGCCGCCGCCGCGTCGACGGCGCCGGCGACCGGCGCGAAAGCAGCGAGCTCGCCGCGCGCGCCGCGCTATTTCATCGCCGCGGCGAACCCTTACGCGGTCGAGGCGGGCGAGAAGATCCTGAAGAAGGGCGGGACGGCGGTCGACGCCGCCATCGCGGTGCAGGCGGTGCTCGGCCTCGTCGAGCCGCAATCGTCGGGCTTTGGCGGCGGCGCCTTCATGATGCACTACGATCCGGCGACCGGCGCGATCGAGGCCTATGACGGGCGCGAGGTCGCGCCGATGTCTGCAACGCCCGACCGCTTCGTGCTGCCGGGCGGCTTGCCGATGAACTTCATGGACGCCGTCGCCGGCGGGCTCTCGGTCGGCGTGCCGGGCGTCGTCAGGATGCTCGAATACGCGCACCAGGAGCACGGCCGCCTCGGCTGGCCCGAATTGCTGGCGCCCGCGCGCGAGCTTTCGACGAAAGGCTTCAAGGTCTCGCCGCGCCTTAACGGCCTCCTGCAGAAGATCCCGCGTTTGAAGGAGCTGCCCGTCGCCGCCGCCTATTTCTACAACAAGGACGGCGAGCCGCGCCCGGTCGGCTATGTTCTGAAGAACCCCGAATACGCCGAGACGCTCCGCATGCTGAGCGAGGAAGGCCCCGGCGCGTTCTACCGCGGCTACATCCCGCAGATCATCGCCGAAGCGGTGAACACGGCGCCCCATCCCGGCGGCATGACGGAGGCGGATTTTCTGCGTTACACGGCGGTCAAGCGCACCCCGGTCTGCGGCCCCTACCGAACGGTCAAAGTGTGCTCGATGCCGCCGCCGAGTTCGGGCGGCGTCACGCTTCTGCAGATGCTCTCCATGCTGCAGAATTTCGATTTGAAAGGCGCGGGCGCCGGCTCGATCGAGGCGATCCATCTCCTGTTCGAGGCGAGCCGGCTCGCCTACGCCGACCGCAACCAGTATCTCGCCGACCAGGACAAGGCGGGCGCCGAGGGCGGGCTCACGGTCGAGGAGGTGATCTCCGGTCTTCTGAATACGGAGTATTTGAAGGCCCGCGCCGCGCTCATCAGCCGGCAGGCCGCGGCGGCGAAGGTCGCGGCGGGCGATCCCTCGCCCTTCGTCAAGTCGGGCGCCGCCAAGTGGAAGGCGCTGGCGCCGAGCCTCTCGCCCGACCCGCCCTCGACCAGCCATTTCACCATCGTCGATGGCGAGGGCCGCGTCGTCTCGATGACGACGACGGTCGAGTTCGCCTTCGGCAGCCATCTGATGGCCGGCGGCATGATCCTCAACAATCAGCTGACGGACTTTTCCTTCCTGCCCGAGCAGAACGGCGTTCCGGTCGCCAATGCGGTCGCGCCGGGCAAGCGGCCGCGCAGCTCGATGACCCCCCTGATCGTGTTCGGCGACAAGGGCGAGGTGGTCGCCGCGCTCGGCTCTCCGGGCGGCCCCGCCATCATCGGCTATGTCGCCAAGACGCTCATCGGCGTCATCGACTGGGGGCTGCCCATGCAGGCGGCGATCGACGCGCCGAACATCGTCTATCCGCGCGGCGACCCCATTCTCGAGGCCGGCGGCTTTAATCCGCAGATCATCGAGGGGCTGAAACGCCTCGGCCACAATGTCGGCCAGCGCGAACTTGAAAGCGGCGTTCACGGCTTTCATCTGAAGGCGGACGGCAGCTATGACGGCGGCGCCGACAAACGCCGCGAGGGCGTCTGGCGGACCGGGCTCGTCACGCCGGCTGAGGAAGGCTGAACTCGAAGGTCGCGCCCTTGAGGCCGATGCTGGGGGCGAGTTCGAGATCGCCGCCATGCGCGCGGGCGATCTCGTGGGCGATGGCGAGGCCGAGCCCGGCGCCGCCCGGCTTGGTCGATCCCCTGAACGGCTCGAAGAGCCCGGCGCGCGCGTCCTCCGCGATCCCCGGCCCATTGTCGGCGATCTCGATACGGACGATCGAGCCCTCTCTTTCGGCTTTGACGACGAGGCGCCCCGCCGCGGGCTTTTCGTCGCCCTCGGCGGGCGTCAGGGCGTCAACGCTGTTGCGCACGATGTTGAAGAGCGCGCGGTAGAGCTGGTTGCGGTCGGCGACGATCGCGAGGTCGGCCGGAACCTCGCTGACGAAATCGACGTGGAGCGAGGCCGCGTCCTCGAACGCCTCCTCGACGAGCGGGGCCAGCAGAAAAGCCGATTTCGCCAGCGACGCCGGCTCCATGCGCGCATAGGCGAGCGTGTCGCGCGAGAGGGCGATGGCGCGGTCGAGCGACTGGATGAGACGGGGGCTGAGCTTCCTGACGCGCGGGTCTTCGCTGCTGGCGAGACGGTCCGACATGAGCTGCGCCGAGGCGAGAATATTGCGCAAGTCATGAGAAATCTTGGAAACGCCGGCGCCGAGCGCGGCAAGCCGGCGGCGCTGCGACAGCAGGCCCTGAATGCGCGATTCGAGTTCGCGAAGCCCGCGCTCGGCGACGCCGATTTCGTCGGCGCGCGCGCTCTGCGGGAGCAACTGGCCCGGATCCTCGGGGTTCTGCTGAAACGCCGTCATGTGACGCGCGAGGCGGCGCAGCGGACGCACGGTCATCAGATCGAGCGCGAGGTAGAGAAGAAGTCCGGTGATGGAGGAGATGACCAGCGAGATGAGGAGGACATTCCACGCGTAGCGGAAGAGATCGTGGCGCAGAGCCCTTTGCGAAACGAGGATATCGATGCGCTCGCCCGGCGCATAGGCGGGGCGTCCCAGAACGCGCACCCAGTCGTCGCCGGTCGAAAAGAAGGTCGACCACGCGTCGGAGATCATGGTCGCCGGATTGGCGCCGGCGAGGTCGATGAAATGGACGTCCGGCGGCGCGGCGAGGTCGGCGGCCGGCGCCGAAACGAGAACATTCGCGCCGTCGCGATCGATCATGACGCCGAGCACGCCGGCGGTCGACAAGAGGCGGTCCGCCTCCTCGGGCTTGATCATCTCGAATTCCGGGCCCTCGAGCGCGAGGCCGACGAGATAGGCGGCCTCGATGCGCGCATTGAGCCACTGGATGCGCTGGCGCGAGATCGCCGGGATGAGCACCAGCATTTCGGCGACGAGCACGAAGGCGATCGTCAGC
>JBEBFW010000151.1:0-8149 GCA_040081755.1 Parvularculaceae bacterium | reverse complement strand
GACCGCCTTCGCGGTCATCCGCGGCGCCCTAAAAGAGGTCGGCACGCTCGCCGCGCTTGGCGGCGCCGCGGCGGCCGGCTGGTTCCTCGCCAAACCGACGGTTGCGCTCTTCACCAAGGGCGACAGCTTTCTGACGCTCGCCGCCGTCGGCGGCGCGCTCGCTCTCCTCGCCTTCGCGGGGCTGTATTTCATCCTCCACGTCGGCTTGCGCCGCATTCCGCTGAAGGGCGCTTCGGAGCGCACCGACCGCGTGATCGGCGGCGTCTTCGGATTGGCGCGCGGCCTCGCGCTCATCGGCCTCGGCTTCCTCGCCTACAGCTATTATCTCGACGAGGCGCGCCGCCCGAACGCCGTGAACAAGGCGATGATGCTGCCGCTCGCCAAGACGGCCGCCGGATTTTTCGAGGCCTTGGCGCCCGCGGCCGCCGGCGATCTCGACGGCGAGGGCCCCAAGGCCGGCGCGCAGGAGAACGCCGCCGCCGACGGCTATGGCCGCAGCGATCGCGCCGGGCTATCCGAGATCGTGACGACGGTGACCACGACGGCCGAAACGCCGTCGCCGGTCGCACAGAAGCCGGCCGGCGCGGACGCGATCGCCGCCGCCTTGAGCGAACTGGATCCTGAGTGACCTCAAACGGCTTCACGGACAACGCCGCCCGGTATCTGAAACAGCAGGCGGCGCTCGCTCGACGAAGCCGGAGATCGACGCCGCCCCTCCTGCGCCATCGCGAACTCAACGAGGAATGCGGCGTATTCGGAATTATCGGGACGAAGGACGCCGCTGCGTTGACCGCGCTCGGCCTTCACGCGCTCCAGCATCGCGGTCAGGAGGGGGCCGGCATTGCTACCTATGACGCGGCCGCCAACGTCTTCCACACCGAACGCCGGCTAGGTCTCGTCGCCGACAATTTCTCGGACGCGACGGCGCTCGCCGCGCTCAACGGCGCCGCCGCCATCGGACACACGCGCTACGCGACGCAAGGCGAGACCGTGCTGCGCAACGTCCAGCCGCTCTACGCCGACCTTGCGCACACCGGCGTCGCCGTCGCCCACAACGGCAATCTCACCAATGCATTGACCCTGAAATCGGAACTGGTGCGCTCGGGCTGCATCTTTCAGTCGACCTCGGACTCGGAGCTTTTTCTCCAGCTCACCGCGCGCTCGCACCAGCTCTCGATCGTCGACAAGCTGATCGACGCCTTCAAGCAGGTGCAGGGCGCCTATGCGCTGGCGATCCTCACCAGGGACGCGCTGATCGGCGCGCGCGATCCGATCGGCATTCGCCCGCTGGTGCTCGGCGAGCTTGGGGGGGCCTCGATCCTCGCCTCGGAAAGCTGCGCGCTCGATCTCATCGGCGCGCGCTTCGTGCGCGACGTGGCGCCCGGCGAGGTCGTCGTCTGCCGCCCGGACGGGAGCGTCGAGAGCCGCCATTTCGCGCCGCCCCGGCGCCCGCGTCCCTGCATCTTCGAACTGATCTATTTCGCACGACCCGATTCATTCGTGGACGGAAAGAGCGTCTACGAAGTCAGGAAGCGCCTCGGCGAACGGCTGGCGGCGGAAGCGCCGTGCGAGGCCGACATCGTCTCGCCCATCCCCGATTCGGGCGTTCCGGCCGCCATCGGCTTCGCGCAGGCCTCGGGGCTCCCTTACGAAATGGCGCTCATCCGCAGCCACTTCATCGGGCGCACCTTCATCGAGCCGGAGCAGCGCATCCGCGAGGCGGGCGTCAAGCGCAAGCACTCGCCCAATCGCCCTGTCATCAGGGGCCGGCGCGTCGTCCTCATCGACGACTCGATCGTGCGCGGCACGACCTCGCGCAAGATCGCCGACATGGTGCGCGGCGCGGGCGCCGACGAAGTGCATTTGCGCGTCGCCTGCCCGCCCATCGAGCACCCGGATTATTACGGCATCAACACGCCCTCGCACGGCGAGCTGCTGGCGCATGGCCGCGATGTCGAGGAAATGCGCCGCCTGCTCGGCGTCGACAGCCTCGCTTTCCTCTCCGTGGACGGACTTTACGAGGCGGTCGAGCGCCGGCCGCGCGACCCCTCCTCGCCCGCCTACACCGACCACTGCTTCACGGGCGCCTATCCGACGAAGCTCGTCGATATCGAGGAGGCCGCGCGCTCGGCGAGCATCGTGCAAGGCTCGTTCCTCGCCGCCGAGTCGCGATAACCCGGTGTGGCGGATTTGAAATTCGCTGCACGACTTCGGCGAGTCTCGATGCGAATTTCAAATCCATAAGCCACACCAGAATCATGATATTTTTGATGTCCTTACCGAATCCGAAGTTCGTCCGGGACTCGCGACAAGTAATGCGAACTTCGGATTCGGGACATTAGCATGCGCCCGGCCTTCATATCCTCCGGCGATCTTCTCGCCGACAGGCGCTATGCCTTGGGACAGGCGAGCGCGAAAGCCGGCGACCTTCAGGCGGCTGCCGAACTCTTCGAGCAGGCGCTGGAGCTTGCGCCGCGCTGGAGCGGGGCCTCGTTCGCCCTCGCCAGTGCGCGCCGCGAACTCGGCGACCTTGAAGGCGCCCGCGCGGGATTCCAAAAATGCCTTGAGCACGACGGCGCCGACGCGCAAGGCGCTTCGCTTGAACTTGCGCGCCTCGGCCTCGGCGAAGGCGGCGCGGCTGTCGCCGGCGCGCCGCCAGCTTATATCGCCGCGCTCTTCGATGCGTACGCCGACGAGTTCGACGCCGCGCTCGTCGCGCGTCTCGACTATCGCGGGCCCGAGCTCATCGCCGCAGCGCTGGAGCCCGAGAGACGCCGGTTCGCCCGCACGCTCGATCTCGGCTGCGGCACCGGCCTTTGCGGCGCGGCGCTGCGTGCGCACTCCGATCGCCTCGAAGGCGTCGATCTCTCAGTGCGCATGATTGCCAAAGCGCGCGAGAGAGGCGTTTATGACGCGCTCGAATGCGCCTCGATCGAGGACCGGCTTTCGCGGGACGACGGGCCGTTCGACCTCATCGCCGCCGCCGACGTCTTCTCCTATTTCGGCGACCTCGCGCCGACGCTCCGGGCGATCGCCCGGCGCCTCACGCCGCCGGGATTACTGACGCCGGGGGGCCTGTGCGCGTTCACCGTCGAGGCGGGCGACGGCGAGAACTGGACGATCGCCGAGTCCCTGCGCTTCGTGCACAGCGAGGCCTATGTTCGCCGCGCAGTCGCACAAAGCGGCCTTGCAATCGTCTCGCTCACAGCCGCGCCGCTGCGTCTCGATCGCGGCGCGCCGATCCGTGCGCTGATCGTCGTCGCCGCGCGACGAGTCCGCTTGATCAGGCGGCGCGCCAGAGCGCGTTTCCCCGCGTCAGCCCGCTGAACCCGGTTCCTTGCCCTGCGGGATCGCGTAGGATCCGGACGCATGCGCCACCGGCGCCTCCTGCCCGTCCGAGAAGATCGCCACCTCGCCGAAGGCGAGGCGCCGCCCGACCTTCAGCAGACGGCAATCGGCGATGAGATCGGCCGGCGGGGGCCGGCGCAGGAAATTGATCGACATCTGCGTGGTGACGGCGAGCGCCTTCGGCCCGACGCTCGCCAGCACGGCGATATAAAGCGCGGTGTCGGCGATCATGAACATGGCGGGACCGGAGACCGTGCCGCCGACGCGCAAGGAGCGCCCGCCGATCTTGAGCCGGAGCCGCGCCGCGCCGTGCTCCGCCTTCTCGATGGTGACGCCCGTCCGCTCCCATCCCTCAAACCCGGCGCGCATCAACGCCGAAATCTCCTCGACCGTCATCGCCGCCTGCGCCATGGAGCCTCCGTCTGACGGCGTCACCCATAGCATGAAGGCTGGCGCCCGCGCGCACACCGGCTCCAAAGCCAACGGAGAGGATCGAGTTGACGTTCCGCGCGCGCGGTCGCCTCGTCGCGCCAGACGAGGCCGCCGCCTCGCCGCGCGAGCTCATCGAAGGGCGGTCGAGGGCGTCATAGGCGAGCGGTTCGTGAACGGATGATCGACACGCCCTCCGCACAAGATTCCTGACAGTCCCTTTCAAACAGACATCCGGACGGATCGCGCATGAGTAGTTCTCGAACGGACTCTCACAGGCGACAGCGCGTGCTCTCTCGGAGCTGGCTGCTGCGGGTTCGCCTTATATTTCGGCTTTGCGAATCTGCACAAAGCC
This sequence comes from Parvularculaceae bacterium, assembly GCA_040081755.1. Lineage (GTDB taxonomy): Bacteria > Pseudomonadota > Alphaproteobacteria > Caulobacterales > Parvularculaceae > Amphiplicatus. Next base: position 4,017 of record JBEBFW010000151.1, on the reverse strand, counting down.
GGTTAGGGATTGCTACTGTAATCGCCGGAGGCAGGCGTTATGCTGTCGATCTTGCACTCATCGAAATACAGAAAAATCCCCTGCATTTCAATTGCTTGCTGCCTGCTGGCGCTGACGGCGTTCGCCTCGCCCGCCGCCGCGCAAATGATCGGTTGGGACCCCGTGTCGCCAGTCGCGCGGCCGCCGATGTCAGACGCCCATGCCGCCTGCGAGGTCAGCTGGCGTGACCACAACGGGAACGGCCCCCTGGGGCCTGACCATTTCAATTACAGCACGACCGCGATCAGCTGCTGGAACGACCACGACGGCAACGGAGGCTTCACGAATTCGAACGGCGGCGCCGGGACCCAAGGCGTGGCGGATTTCCTGTGCTCCTCCGGCTATACCCCGGACAGCGGGCGCTGCTCGAAGCAGCCGCAAGACCCTTCGCCCGTTTGCCCGGCCAACGGCGATACGACCGGCGCCAATCTCAAGGGCGACCGGACGGACGGCGCGCCGCCAAAGAGCGGCGGCAATCCCATCCAGTTCACCACCGGCGACAAGGTCGAGCGCGTGCTCGACTACGCGATCCCCGGCCCGCGTTCGCTGGAAGTCGCGCGCACCTATCGCAGCAGCCTCAGGGCCAAGGGCAAGATCGGCCTTGGGCACACGAAGGCCTGGTCGTTCGATCATGAGTACGCGATCTGGCAGCAGCCGGGGAGCGGCGGCGGCTGGACGGATATGCGGATCGGCCTTGAAGGCGGCGTTGTCGAGAAAATGACGCCTGTCGGCCCGGTCCTCGGGGAATATCGCTCCAATCGCCAGTTCGACGCAGTGCTCAACTACACGACAGCGCCCACGCCGCGCTGGATTCTGCGCCATGGCGACGGGCGCGTCTTCACCTTCCTCGACATCATCACAGGCTCGAACCACAACATCCGGCTCTATCGGATCGACTGGCCGGACGGCTACCGCCGCACCTATGACTATGACGGCGACACAGCCGCGATCGACAGCGTCACCGATTCGCTTGGGCGCCGGCTGACCTTCACGCGCACCAATAACCGGGTGACGAAAGTCGAGACGTCGGACGGCGTCGTCATCGACTATGTCTATGACCTGCTGACCCTCAACAATGTCAGCCTGCTCGAAACCGAGCGCCTCGTCGCGGTGACGCGAACCTCGGGCGGGGTCGCCCGCACCACGAACTACCACTACGAGAACCCCAATGACCGCTGGGCCCTGACCGGAATCAGCGATGCGCGTGGCGTGCGCTATGCGACCTTCGCTTATGACGTTTCGGGGCGGGCGGTGCTCTCCGAGCATGCCGGCGGGGCGCATCGGATCACGGTTGCGTACAACGACACGACCAATGCCCGCACGGTCACCAACGCCGCCGGGCGGCAGACCGTTTACTCGACGCAACTGATCAACGGGCTGTCGCGCGCGACGGCGGTCAACGGCGTCGCCACGACCAACTGCCTCGCCTCGAACACCTCCTACGCCTACTCGACCGCCGGTGACGCGACGCAGATGACCGACGGCGAAGGCCGGGTCCACACCTATGTGCGCAACACGCGGGGCCTGCAGACGCAGCGCACGGAAGGCTTGGGAACGCCGGCGCAGCGCATCACGACGACGGAATGGCACGCGACTCTCTCGCGGCCGACGAGAATGACGACGCCCGAGATGGAGACTGTCTACCAATACACGGCGGCCGGGCTGCTCATGCGCAGGACGGACACCGAGACGGGCACGGGGCAACAGCGCGAGTGGGCCTATTCCTGGCTCGCGCCGCAAGCGGCGCCGCCGGTCTATCAGAGCGACGTTGTCGCCATCGTCAATTCGGGCTTTCAGAGCGGCCTCTCGCCCTGGACCGTTGTCGCGGGCCAGGCGGGCAAGATGGGCTACAGCTCCGCCGGCGTGCCGAGTTACGGCAATAATGGCGGCTACGGCCTCTCCAGCGTCAGCGCGCAGAACTACCAGGTTGCGCAGACGCTGACGCTCTCGCCCTTCGTCTTCGATGCGATCGACAGCGGCGGCGCGGTCTTCAAGGTCGAGTGGAACCAGTACTCGTCGGGCGCCAATCCGGGCTACGCGGCGCTGACCTTTCTCGACGCCGCCAACGCGCAGATAGGCAGCCCGCAGGCGGCCTCGCCGGCGACGGGCGTCTGGTCGATGCGCGCGTTCGAGGCGATGGCGCCGGCTGGGGCTCGGAAGGTGAAGGTCGCGTTGCATTGCACCTATGTGTCGGGCGGCAAGTGCAATGCGTGGTTCGACGAGGTGAAGCTGTCGCATGGCGGCCCGGCGGGGGCCTCGCCCGGCGTCGCGCGGCCGTCGCTTCTGTCGTCGATCGACGGGCCGCTCGCCGGGACCTCGGACAAGGTCTTTTTCGAATATGACGCGGCGGGCAATCTCTCCGCGAGCGTCGATGAGATCGGCTGGCGCACCGAGATCTTGTCCGTGAACGCCGTCGGGCAGCCGACGGTCGTGCGCGATCCCAATAACGTGCTCGCCAATCTCGATTACGATGGGCAGAACCGCCTCATCGGCGTCGCGGTCAATCCGGGGCTCTCCGACGAAGTGCGCACCGACATTCAGTATGACGCGATCGGGCAGGCAGCCCGCATCGACTTTCCGGGGACGCCTTTCCTGCTCTTCGCCTATGACGACGCGCGGCGGCTGACCGCCGTCGAGAACGCGGCCGGCGAGCGGCGGGAGTTCGCCCATGACGGCCTCTCGCGCGTGACGAACGTGACCGAGCGCACGGCCGGCGGCGCGGTCGCGATGGGCCACGACTTCGCCTTCGACGAACTCGGGCGGCTGTTGCGGTCGATCGGCGCCGCGGGGCAGACGGCGACCTACGCGCATGACCGCAACGACAACACGACCTCGGTCACCGACCCGCGCGCGAAGCTCTACGCCTACGGCTTCGACGCGCTCGACCGCGTCATCCGCGAGACCGACCCCGATAGCGGCGTCACCCAACTGACGCGCCGCTCCGACGGCGCGGTCTCCGCCGTCGAGGACGCGAAGACCCTTGTCACGAGTTACGTCCGCAACGCCTGGGGCGAGGTCGTGCAGCAAACGAGCCCCGACAGCGGCGTCACGACCTATGCGCGCGACGCGCGCGGCCTCGTCGCCTCGATGACCCGCGCGACCGGGATCACCACAACTTACACATATGACGGCGCCGGGCGGCTGCTGTCGGAGACTTACCCGGCCGCGAACGACAACATCTCTTACGGCTATGACGCAACGGCCGGCGGCAATAAAGGCGTCGGGCGGCTCACCTCGATCACCGATTCGAGCGGGACGACGAGCCTCAATTACGACGCGCATGGGAACGTGACATCGACGACCCGCGCGATCGGCGGGTTCAACTATTCGACGAGCTACGCCTATGCCGACGGCGACACCGCGACATCGCTCACCTACCCGTCGGGCCGCATCGTCGCTTATTCCTACGGCGCCAGCGGAAACGTCACGGCGATCCGCATGCGGGCGAATGCGGGCGCGCTCCTCGAAGACGCGCTGACCAGCGTCGCGCACCTCGCGATGACCGACGCAGGCAACATGGGAATGGAGGGCGAAGGCGGCCTCTGGTCGGTCAAGTCAGGAACGTTCGGCAATGGGCTCGCCTTCGCCGCGACCTATGATTCGGATGGGCGCCTTTCGACGCTCGGCGCGGGAGGGGTGCAGGCGCTGACCTTCGGCTACGACGCGGCGAGCAACATCGCGTCGATGGCGGACGGCGTAACTCCCTCTCGCTCGCAGACCTTCAATTACGACGACCTCAACCGGCTGACGCAGGCCGTGGGCGTCTACGGAACGATCACGTACGCTTACGATCTCGTCGGCAACCGCACGAGCAAGCTGTGGAATGCGGTCGCCGAGACTTACGCCTATCCGTCAAACTCTCACCGGCTCTCGTCGGTGACCGGAGGAGCAATCAATCGCAGCTTCGGCTACGCGGCCTCCGGCCAATTGACGAGCGACACGAAGAACGCGACGGCGTTCTCTTATCTCTATAACGGC
>JBEBFW010000150.1:0-8154 GCA_040081755.1 Parvularculaceae bacterium | reverse complement strand
TCCGGCCGCTCGCCGCTCGCGCGCTCATGCGGTCCCGTCCGCCACGGCAGGTCGCGCGCATTCGCTTCATACCAGCCGAGCAGAGCCAAGGCGGGCGAAGGCGGCGAGGCGGCGGATTTCAGCTTGCGCATGCCGCACCTTAGGCGAGTCTCGGCGCCTTGCGCCTCCTTCGCTCCTTGAACCCGGTGCGGAGACCGGCGATGCTGGGTCATGACCGACCGACCCGTCACGCGGCCCGCCCGGAAAGCGCCGCCGCAACTCAACCGTTTCGCGGCGAGGGTCTTCGCCGATCTGGCGCAAAAGACGAAATTCGTCGATCCGAACCTCGCAGCGAACTGGGCCGCGATCGTCGGGCCCGAGATCGCCTCCCTGTGCCGGCCCGGCATGCTCTCCGGCGGCCGGGCAGGACGGACCATCGAACTGATCGCCCCTAACGGCGCTGCGGCTGCGCGGGTCCAGTTTGAGGCGGAGGCGATCCGCCGGCGCCTCAACGGCCATCTCGGCCCCGGCGTCGTCGGTCACGTTTCGGTGCGCCAATCCGCCGCCCGCACGAGCGATCCAAAGCTCGACGGCGCGCTCGCCCGGTTTCGAGCCTCCATCCGTCAAAAAGGGGGCGTTTGACCCCTTGGCGCCGCCTAGCGGTTTTGACGCCGGGCCGCTAGAACGCCTGACTGATCGAGATTTTTGAAGCGAGGTTGTCGATGGCTATCCCGAGGCGCGCGGCGCTCATTTGTCTCTTCCTGATCGCAGCGGCGTGCGGACAGGCCTCGTCGAAAGGCGACAACAAGGGCGCGGCCGAGGCGGCAAAAACCGTCAAGGAAAGCTTCGTCAAGGACGGCGACATGGTGCTGGGCGATCCCAATGCGCCGGTCACGATCGTTGAATACGCCTCGATGACCTGCCCGCACTGCGCCATGGTCGATGCGGAGATCCTGCCGGAGTTGAAGACGAAATACGTCGATACGGGCAAGGCGAAACTCGTCTTCCGCGAGTTCTGGACGCCGCCCGAGCAGCTGTCGATCGCGGGCGCCATCGTCGCCCGGTGCGTCGCGGAGAAGGGCGGCAAGGACGCCTATTTCGCCGTCGTCGGCAATCTCTTCAGAACCCAGCACGTGTGGATTTCGCAGACGGCGAAAGCGGAGCTTGAAAAGGTCGCGGCGCAGGCTGGCATGGACAAGGCCGGTTTCGACGCCTGCCTGCAGCGCCAGGATATTCTCGACAAGCTTCAGGCGCAGTTCAAGGACGCGACGGAGAAGGAAGGGATCGGCTCGACGCCGTCCTTCGTCATCAATGGCAAGAAAGCGCCGAGCTACTCCAAAGAAGACCTCACCAAGGCGATCGATGAGGCGCTGGCCAAGACCGGGGCTTGAGGCTGGAGTGAGAGTCGAAAAGCAGCCAGGCCGCCGATAATCCGGCAGAGAGGGAAAAGGCGCGGTTGGCGGCGCAAGAGAATCGGCGATCACTCGGCGTGGTGCCGGCTTATTGGTCGGACAGGTCACGCCGCTTGGGGTTTTCGTCTTGAAGTTCAACAATCTCCGCCTTTTGGGCTTCAAGTCCTTCGTCGAGGCGACCGATCTTGAAATCCGCGACGGGCTGACCGGCATTGTCGGCCCGAACGGCTGCGGCAAGTCGAACCTCCTCGAAGCGCTGCGCTGGGTCATGGGCGCGACCTCGGCCAAGGCGCTGCGCGGCGAAGACATGGGCGACGTCATTTTCGCCGGCACGTCGATGCGCCCCTCGCGCAACTGGGCCGAAGTCATTCTGACGCTCGACAACGCCGACCGCAGCGCGCCGGCCGAGTATAACGATACCGAAACGATCGAAATCTCGCGCCGCATTCTCCACAAGGACGACGGCACGCAGTCGATCTACCGCATCAATTCCCGGGAAGTGCGCGCCAAGGATGTGCAGCTCCTCTTCGCCGATGCGGCGACCGGAGCGAATTCACCCGCGCTTGTCCGGCAAGGGCAGGTCGCGGAGCTTATCAGCGCCAAGCCGCAGAACCGGCGGCGCCTCCTTGAGGAGGCCGCCGGCATCACCGGGCTCCATTCGCGCCGCCACGAGGCCGAGCTGAGGCTCAAGGCCGCCGAGCAGAATCTCGAACGGCTCGACGACGTCATGGGCGAGCTTGAAACCCAGCGCGGCCAGCTTGCGCGTCAGGCGCGTCAGGCGACGCGCTACCGCAACATCTCCGGCGACATCCGCCGCGCCGAGGCGATGGCGGCGTATCTGCGCTGGAAGGATGCTATCGACGCCTGCGAGGCGGCGAAGGCGGGCCTCTCCGAAATCGCCGGCCTCATCGAGACGACGGCGCGCGCCAGCGCGGCCGCATCGACCGCCCAAACCGACTGTCACGAGGCGCTCGATCCCTTGCGGCGTTCGGAAGCCGAAGCCGCGGCGGCGCTCCACCGTCTCAACGTCGCGCGCGAGAATCTCGATGAGGAAGCGCGGCGCGCGAGCGCCGAACTCGAACGCCTCGCTGGCGAAATCGTCCGCCTGAAGAATGACAGCGTCCGCGAACAGGGTCTCTTGCGCGACGCCGAAGAAGCCGTCGCGACCCTGACGCGCGAGGAAGCCGGTCTCAAGGATCGCGAAGCGTCCGAAACCGCGCGCCTCGCCGAGGCGGGCGAGGTCGTCACCGCGTCGGCGGCGGAGGCAGCTGCCGTCGAGCGCGACTTCGACGCAAAAAGCGCTGAAGCGGCCGGGATCGATGCGCGCCGCCGCGCGATCGCCGCTGCGATCGATGAGGCCGAGCGGCGCTTGAAGCGCCTGCGCGCGCAGATCGAGGAACTCCTCGCCGAACGCGCTCGCATCACGCCGACGCCAGAGCAAGCGAAGGCCTTGGGCGAAATGGAAGCGCGCTTCGTTGCAGCGGAAGAGGCCGCAAGAGCCGCCGAGGCCGCGCTCCATCGCGCCGAGGAAGAGCGCGCCGACGCCGAGAGAATCGAGCAGGCGCTGCGCGGGCCCCGCCAGAAATCGGAACAGAGTCTTTCAGAAATCAACGCCGAACGCGAGGTGCTCGGCCGCGTGCTCGATGCGCAAAAGCTCGGGGACTTTCCGCCGCTGATCGAAATGGTCGAGGTCGCTCCCGGCTACGAGACGGCGCTCGCCGCCGCGCTCGGCGACGATCTTTCCGCCGCGCTCGAAACGGCGGCGCCGGCGCGCTGGTCGTCTCTGGGCGAAGCATCGGCGAGCGGCGCCGGCGCCCTTCCCGCGGGCGCCGAGCCGCTCACCGTTTATGTGAAGGCGCCGCTGGCGCTTACGCGCCGGCTTGAGGCGATCGGCGTCGTCGATGCGGGCGCCGGGGCCGATCTCGCCGCAGGGCTTCTCCCCGGCCAGCGGCTCGTCAGCCGGAAGGGCGATCTCTGGCGCTGGGACGGGTTCGTCGCCAGAGCTGAAGCCAAGACCGCCGCCGCCATTCGCCTGGAACAGCGCAACCGCCTCGCCGCCCTCGCCAGCGACCTTGAAGGGGCGCAGGCGCGCCTGTCGCGCGCGCTCGAAGAGCACCTCGCGTCCGGCGGGGAATTGCAGCGCCGCCAGATGATCGAGCGCGACGCGCGGGCATTGTTTTCCGACGCGCGACGAGCGGTCGACGCCGCGCGCGCACGCCTTGCCGATCTTCAGCGGGCGCATGAACGCGCTTCGGCGCGCATCGCGACTATCGACGACGCGACGGCCAGGCTCTCCGAGGATGAGGCCGAGACCGATCGCGCGCTCGATGTCCAGGGCTCGGAGCGGGCCGCGCTCCCCGACGCCGCGCTCATCGCGCAAGGCCTCAGCGAAGGGCGCGAGCGTCTCTCGAATGCGCGGGCCGTGGCGAGCGAGGCTCGCGCCGCGCATGGCGATCTCGCCCGCGAGGCGAAAATGCGCGCCGACCGTCTGTCCGAAATCGCGCGCGAGCGCGGCGTCTGGGCGACGCGAGGCGGGACCGCGCGCAGCCGGATGAGCGATATCGAGGCGCGCCTCGCCGCGACGACGGGCGCGCATGACGCCGCCTCCGGCGCGCCGGCGGCGATCGAGGAAAAGCGCCGAGCGCTCCTCGACCTCATCGGCGCGGCCGAACAGCGCCGCCGCGACGCCGGCGACGCGCTCGCCGCCGCGCAGACGCGCGCGCAGGAAGCCGATCGGGCGGCCAAGCTCGCGGGAGAAGCCGCGACCGAGGCGCGCGAGGCGCGCGCAAGGCTCGAGGCGCAAGCCGAAGCGGCGCTCGCCCGCGTTGAGGAAGCCGCCCGCACGGCCGAGGAAACCTGCAGCGCGGCGCCCGGGCAGCTTCTCGAAATCGCGGAGCACAAGGAAGAAGCCGAGCTGCCGACGCGCGAGGACATCGACAAGCGCCTCGATCGCTATCGGCGCGAGCGCGAGACGCTTGGCGGCGTCAATCTGCGTGCGGACGAGGAAATGCGCGAGGTCGCGGCGCGCCTTGAGGAGCTTGGGCGTGAGCGCGAGGATTGCGACGGCGCCATCAGGAAGCTGCGCGCCGCCATCGGTTCCCTGAACCGCGAAGCGCGCGAGCGCCTGAACGCCGCCTTCGAGACCGTCAACCGCAACTTCGCGACTTTGTTCACGCGCCTCTTCAATGGCGGTCAGGCCGAGCTGCGCCTCATCGAATCGGAAGACGTGCTCGAGGCCGGCCTTGAAATCTTCGCCTCGCCGCCGGGCAAGAAACTCGCCTCCATGTCGCTGATGTCGGGCGGCGAGCAGGCTCTGACCGCGACCGCGCTCATCTTCGCCGTGTTCATGGCGAACCCGGCGCCGGTCTGCGTCCTCGACGAAGTCGATGCCCCGCTCGACGACGCCAATGTCGAGCGCTTCTGCCGGCTCCTCCACGAGATGGCGCAGGAGACGGCGACGCGCTTCATCATCATCACCCACCATGCCCTCACCATGTCGCGCATGGACCGCCTCTACGGCGTCACCATGATCGAACGCGGCGTCTCGCAGCTGGTGTCGGTGGATTTGGGAAAGGCTGAGCAGCTCGCGGCTGCGGAGTGACAGCTTCAGGTCTGCAACCTATGACGTTTCTGCTCCTCAAGTGCCAGTCCAGATCGCGCTGACAAACTGGAGCGGGTAAACAGCCGTTCCCAAGAAATGCGCAGCGGCCTGATGATCTGTCGGTGGCACGACAGGAGGATACATTGCGTGTCTCGCTTGATTTCTTTAGACAGTCGCCTCCAGGGAACGAATGCAAGGGGCGATTGCAATGAGACGTCTATTACTGAGCGTCGCGCTGACGACGCTTTGCGCCTGCGCCACGGTCGTTCGCGGCGCGAAGGATACCGCCAAGTTCGAAAGCGATCCGGCGGGCGCGACCGTTACCGTCGAGTCAATTAGCGACGACAAGCTTGGGCCGTTCACATGCGTCACGCCATGCGAGCTTGAACTCAAGCGCAAGCGCGATTGGAACGTCGTGTTCACGCTCGACGGCTTCAAGCCGGCGACCGGTACGCTGACCCCGAAAGTCACCGGCGGCGGCGTCGCGTCCGGCGTGGGTAACGTGCTCGCAGGCGGCATCATTGGCATCGGAGTCGATGCCGGCACCGGCGCTAATCTCGACCTACGACCCAATCCCATGGTCGCGAGGCTCACTCCGACCGACTCGACCGAAGAGTCGATGATTGTCGAGCCGGAAAAAAAGAGAAAGTCGGACGCCGGGGAGGCGATCGACGGCGCGGAGAACGATCTGGCAGCGGAGCAAAACGGCGAGCACTCGCCTGAGGGCGCAATCGAGCCTGCGGCCGCGAGCGAGGCGGCGCCGGGCACGGGAACGCATATCGCTCCGTTGCCGGAACTTAAGATGGATCCGGTCGATAGCGGCGGCCAGCAGTAGAGCGACACTACGGCGGTGCAGCGAAGCCGCGCCACATTCCCTTGCGCCGCCAGCCGCTCGATCGGCTTGCGCACGAACTTCGCCGCCTCGTCGAGCTGGTCGAGCGCCATTCGGCTGTGCGCCTGATCGGTGGAGCCGGGGCCGCAGCTGACGGCCGGGAAGGCGGCTTCCTCGGCACGTTCGACCGCAGCCTTGCAAAGCTCTGGGGCGCGGCCCGCGCCTGAAACCGGACGCCCAACGGCTCGCCGCGGCGCGATAACGCTTCGGCGCGCGGCTCGCCGCATCGCAGCGAATGACGCCGCGCCCCAGCGGCCATGAATGCGGCGAAGCGGCTTGCCTTCGATATTTCGCGCGGGCATGAGATTCGGCGGACGGAAGCGCCGGCAGGCGCATTCCTTTGCTGATCAACTGGGGATCCAACATGAAAAAAATCCTGATGCTGACGGTTTGCGCTGGCGCCTTGGCGCTCGGCGGCTGTGCGAAGAAGGCCGAGAAGGCGGAAGCGCCTGCGGCGCCGACAGCGGAAGCTGCGCCGGCGGCCGAGCCGGGCGACGGCAATGCGCTTCTGGCCGAGTGGTCCGGTCCCCATGGCGGCGTGCCGGCTTTCGACAAGATGGATGTTGGGCTTTTGAAGCCGGCGCTTGAAGCCGGCATGGCGGCGCAACTCGCCGAGATCGAGGCGATCGCCAACAATCCGGAGCCCGCAAGTTTCGCCAACACCATCGAGGCGCTGGAGAAGACGGGCGCGCTGCTCGATCGCGCCAGCACCTATTTCGGCATCTGGGCCGGAAATATGTCGTCCCCGGAGTTTCGCGCCGTGCAGGAAGAGATGGCCCCGAGGCTCGCCGAGTTCGGCGACAAGATCACCCAGAACGCCGCGCTCTTCGCACGCGTCAAGGCGGTTCATGAGACGCAAGGCCGGGGCCTGCGCCCCGATCAGCAGCGGCTCGCCAAACTCGTCTATGAGAGCTTTGCGCGCGACGGCGCCGCGCTTGACGACGCCAAGAAGGCGCGCACCGCCGAGATCAACAAGCGCCTCGCCGAGTTGCACACGAAATTCTCAAACAACGTGCTGCACGACGAAGAAAGCTACGTCACTTACCTCACAAAGGAGCAGCTTGGCGGCTTGCCGGACTCGTTCGTCGCGGCGGCCGCGGCCGGGGCCAAGGAGCGCGGCAAGGAGGGCGAATACGCGGTCACCAATACGCGCTCTTCGATGGACCCGTTCCTCACCTACTCGACCGACCGGGGCTTACGCGAGAAAGTCTGGAAGACCTATTACAACCGCGGCGACAATGGCGATGAATACGACAACAACGCGGTCATCGCCGAAATCCTGAAGCTGCGCGATGAGCGCGTCGCCCTTCTCGGCTACGACAATTACGCGCAGTGGCGCCTTGAAGACCGGATGGCGAAGACGCCGGAACAGGCGATCAAGCTGATGGAGGCGGTGTGGCCGGCGGCGGTCGGGCGCGTCAAGGAAGAAGTCGCCGACATGCAGAAGGTCGCCGATGCCGAAGGCGCGAAGATCAGCATCGCGCCCTGGGATTATCGTTTCTATGCGGAGAAAGTCCGCAAATCGAAATACGATCTGAACTCGGATGAAGTGAAGCAGTACCTCCAGCTCGACAGATTGCGCGAGGCGATGTTCTACGTCGCGGGCGAACTCTTCAACTTCAGCTTCGCGCCCGTTCCGGCGGGCTCGGTCGCCGTCTTCCAGGAAGACGTCAAGGTCTGGGAAGTGACCGACAAGACAAGCGGCGAGCACATCGGGCTCTGGTATCTCGATCCTTACGCGCGCCAGGGCAAGCGCTCCGGCGCCTGGGCGTCGAGCTATCGCGGACACGAGACTTTCAACGGCAAGAAGACTGTTCTGTCGTCGAACAATTCAAACTTCGTCGAGCCGGCGCCCGGCGAGCCGCTCCTCATCTCATGGGACGACGCGGAGACTTACTTCCACGAGTTCGGCCATGCGCTGCATTCGCTGTCGTCGAAGGTCGCCTACCCGACGCTGAACGGCGGCGTGCGCGACTACACCGAGTTTCAATCGCAGCTTCTGGAGCGTTGGCTCTCGACCGACGCCGTCATCGACAATTATCTCGTTCATTACGAGACGGGCGAGCCGATGCCCGCGGCGCTCATCGCCAAGATCAAGGCCGCCGACAATTTCAACGAGGGCTTCGAGACGACCGAGTATCTCGCCTCCGCCCTCATCGACATGCGCTTCCACACCGCGGACCCGGCCAATATCGACCCCGACAAATTCGAACGCGATACGCTCGCCGCGCTCGGCATGCCGGCGGAAATCGTGATGCGCCACAGGAGCC
>JBEBFW010000011.1:0-28842 GCA_040081755.1 Parvularculaceae bacterium | reverse complement strand
CCGCTACGCCACGGACCTGCAATTCGTTTCAGCCCTCCCCCTCAGGGGGGGGAGGGGGAGGGAGCCGAACTGAGCGCCGCTGCGGGGACCGTTACTTGGCTTTAGCCGCCCGGCCGAGTTTGGAGAACCAGATGCCGTAGAGGAAATAGACGGCGACGGCGCCGGCGAGGAAATACCCGAAGAAAGTGAGGACGCGCATCTCGACCGTCGTGATGAGATAAAGGCACGACAGAATTCCGAGGATCGGCGTGACCGGGAAGAACGGCACCTTGAAGCCGCGCTCCAGATCCGGGCGGTTGTTTCTGAGATAGACGACGGTGAAGCAGACGATGGCGAACGCCGCCAGCGTTCCGACCGAGGTGAGGTCGCCGAGCACGTTGATGTCGAATGCGGCAGCCGCCACCGAAACGAGGACACCGACGATCAGCGTGTTGACCCACGGGGTCTTGAACGACTTGTGCACCGTCGCAAAGACGCCGGGAATGAGGCCGTCGCGCGCCATCGCGTAGAAGACGCGGGTCTGCCCGTACATCAGCACCAGGATGACCGAGGTGAGGCCGGCGATCGCTCCAAGCTTCACCGCAATCTTGAACCAGCCATATTGCGGTCCGAGGCGGTCCACCGCATCGGCGACGGGCGCCGCCGTGTTGAGTTCGGTGTAGTTGACGAGCAGCGTCAAAACCGCGGCGGTCAGCATGTAGAGAATGGTGCAGACGATGAGCGAGCCGAGAATGCCGATCGGCATGTCGCGCTTGGGGTTCTTCGCTTCCTGACCGGCGGTCGAAACCGCCTCGAAGCCGATATAGGCGAAGAAGACGATCGAGGCCGCGCGCATGACGCCGCTCATGCCGAACTCGCCGCGCTCGCCGGTCGGCTCGGGGATGAAGGGATCCCAGTTCGGCAGGTACTGTCCGGGGTTGGCGAGGATCGCCATGCCGCCGATGAGGATGAAGGCGATGATGACCGCGACTTTGATGAGGACGATGACGTTATTGAAGTTCGCAGACTCCGACACGCCGACGACGAGCAAGAGGGTCAGCGTCAACGAGACGGCGAAAGCGGGCAGGTTGAAGACGCCGGTGACAGCCGTTGCGCCGGCCGGAACGAGACCGTCCTTCAGCATGGCCGCCGTCACGTATTCGCCGTTGACCATGGCGCCGAGGAGCTGGCCTGCTGGACCTGTGTATTCATGTGGAATGACGATGCCCATGTCATGCAGGAGACTGACCGCGTAGCCTGACCAGCCGACCGCGACGACGGACGCCGCAAGGCCATATTCGAGGAGCAGCAGCGCGCCCATGATCCAGGCGGCGAACTCGCCGAGCGTGGCGTAAGAATAGGTGTAGGCGGAACCTGAGACAGGCAGCACGGAGGCGAGTTCGGCGTAGCAGAGGCCCGCGAAGGCGCAGACGAGGCCGGCGACGAGGAAGGACAACATGACGCCGGGGCCGGCGTGCAGCGCGGCGGCGTTCCCGGTTCTGACGAAAATGCCCGCGCCGATGATGCAGCCTATGCCGAGGAAGACGAGATTGATCGGACCGAGCGTCCGCTTCAGTTCGCTGGTGCCGTATTCGGTCTGCACCTGCTCGATCGTCTTGCGGCGCAAGATGCCGCCGGCGAGGCTTTGCATGAGGCCCTGTTTGGGGGCCGTGGCTTTCTGGTCCATGAAAATCTCCCTCGGCCCGCGTTCGGTCGCGGGACCCTCCCGGTAATCTGCCCGGGCGGAAACTACTCCGAAACGGCGATCTTACAAGCGCTTGACTCCGCAGGTGTTTCGTAGGCTGCGGCAGACGGACGATCGCTGCGACGAACACCGACGATCAGCGGGCGCTGGAACATCCCGCGGTCATTCCGACTTGCAACTCGAAGGCTTGAAACGCGCCGGCGAAATGCGCCCGGCAAACAAGATATTCAATGACGACCTTGGACTAACGCTCTGACTAAAGGTCCGGCTGGGTGAATCTGGTCATCTGGTCGAAGGATCGGATCATCTGTCGCCCATCGAGGGTAGGCGCCCCGAAGGTGTCGAGCCAGTTCCGGTGAATCGCCTGCTCCATCACCGTTTCTTCGCTGTCGCCCCCGTCAAGAAGTTTGACGAACCGAAGGATCTTGACCTTGGTGATGGCGTCGTCGGTCATATTCCGTCTCCTTGGACGAATCCGCCCCCAGACAGGCCAGTCTTGGTTAAAAGAGTTCGCGAGCCGTAAACGCAGGGGTCAAAACTATCAGGAAACGCGACTCCGGCATTCAACTTGAAAAATCATGCTTGTGCAATGCGGGATTGCAGCGCTGCACTGCGGCAGAGGCGCGCGGGACGGCGACCTTTGAAGATGAACATGCTAAGGGCCGCCAAAAGCATCGAAATCGCGATTGCGGGAGCCTTTCATGGATCACGGCCGGAATGAATTCGTCACCAATGAATCCCTGAAAGCCCGCCGCAACGATGCGCTGCCGGCCGGACTTCCGTCGAAATCGGGCGTTTACGTCGCGCGAGCGGAAGGGGCTGAACTCTGGGATGTCGAGGGCAAGCGCTACATCGATTTCATTGGCGGCATCGGCGTTCTGAATGTCGGTCATCGCCATCCGAAGGTCGTGGCGGCGATCAAGAAGCAGGTCGATCAGTTTCTCCACACCAGTTTCGGCATCGCCCAGTATGAAGTCTATGTCGAACTCGCCGAGCGCTTGAACAAGCTCGCCCCGGGACCGACCAAAAAGAAGACGGCGCTGTTCAACTCGGGCGCCGAGGCGGTCGAGAACGCGGTCAAGTTCGCGCGGCGCATCACGGGGCGCCCCGGGATCATCGCCTTCGAGGGCGCCTTCCACGGGCGAACGCTGCTGGCAACGACGCTTACCGGCAAATCGAAACCCTACAAGCAGGGCTTCGGGCCGCTCGTCCCCTCGATCTATCATGCTCTTTACCCGGACGCTTATCACGGCGTTTCGGTGCGCGATGCGCTGGCGAGCGTCGCCTGTGTGATGAAGATGTCTGTTGCGGCCGAGGAGGTTGCAGCGATTATCGTCGAGCCCGTGCAGGGCGAGGGCGGCTTCAATGCGGGGCCTCCTGAGTTCTTCCAGGGCGTTCGGAAAATCTGCGACGACAACGGCGCCTTGATGATCGTCGATGAAATCCAGTCCGGCATGGGCCGGACGGGGAAGTTCTTCGCCATCGAGCATTCAGGCGTCGAGCCGGACCTCATCTGCATTGCGAAGTCGATCGCCGCCGGTCTCCCGTTGTCGGCGCTGACCGGCAAGGCCGAACTCATGGACAAGATCGCCCAGGGCGGCATGGGATCGACCTATGGCGGCAATCCGGTCGCTTGCGCGGCGGCGCTCGCGGTTCTCGACGTCTTCGAGGAGGAGGGTCTCCTTCAGCGTGCGGATGAAATCGGCCGGCGCGTGCGCGAAAGCTGGCGCGCGCTGCAGCTTGGAGCGGCCAAGGGCCATTTCGGCGATGTGCGCCAGATCGGCGGCATGATCGCCGTCGAGTGCGTCAAGGAGGGCGATCCTTCAAAGCCCAATGGCGATCTCGCCGGCAAGATCCAGGTCGAGGCGCGCGATCGCGGGCTCATTCTCACGACGGCCGGCGCCCATTCGCAGTGTCTCAGGTGCCTCGTCCCGCTCATCATTTCCGACCGGCTTCTCGACGAGGGCCTCGCCATTTTCGCCGCTGCG
The DNA here is from genome assembly GCA_040081755.1 of Parvularculaceae bacterium. Taxonomy (GTDB): domain Bacteria; phylum Pseudomonadota; class Alphaproteobacteria; order Caulobacterales; family Parvularculaceae; genus Amphiplicatus. Next base: position 25,170 of record JBEBFW010000011.1, on the reverse strand, counting down.
ACGGAAGCGGCGCTGAAGGCCTAACCTCGCTGGCACGGCGATTGCTCGTTAACGGGCAGGACCCGCCGGCGCGCCGGCGTTAACCCATTTCCTGTTGCTGCGGGCGGCCCCAATCGGCATGCTGCGCGGAAAGGCAGGGGCGGCGAGGATCAAGAGATGGCGGCGGCGCCGAGGATCGACAACGCGACGGGCTTCGTTCAGTCGGAGCTCTTTGCCCGGACATTCCGCGAGGGGATGACCCTCGTCGAGGAGACGGCGAACTATCTTGACGGCGCGGGGCGCGAGGCCTCGCGGACCCTTTCGAGGTCCGCGGCGCTCGTTTACGCCGGCTCCTCGATGCGTCTCACCACGCAGCTCATGCAGATCGCCTCGTGGCTCCTCGTCATGCGCGCCGTGCGCGAGGGCGACATGGGCGTCGATGAGGCCAGGGATGACAAATACCGCCTGAAACCGAAGGAGCCCCAGCTCGGCGACCTTCATGAAGAGGGCCTGCCGGAAACCCTGATCCGTCTCGTCGTCGACGCCGCGCAGCTCTATTCGCGCATCGCAAGGCTCGACCGCGAACTCTTCGCAGCAGTGCGCCCGGCAGAGCCGAAACAGGACGCCGCCGCCCAGCAACGCGCGCTCCTCGACGCCTTCGCCGCAAGGTAGCTCCTGTCCCGAAACGCTCCACCTTCGCGGCGCACCCATTGAGCGTCGGTTGAAACGTGCGCTCCGGGCGACCAGCCGAACAACGGAAAATTCTGTTCGACGAAGCGTTTTCGAAGCGGGCCGAATGAAGGCGTCGGCGCCTTTTTATTCGGCCGTGCCCGCCCTATTTCACTCTCACAACAACAAGAAAAGGAGAGTCCCCAATGGCCAAAGCGATTTCGATGTTGATGGTGCTGGTTGTCCTCGTCGCAGCCTTCGCGCCCGCCGCCTACACCGCGGTCTCGCTCGCTTGAGCGCCAGACCGTCCGGAAGCGTCCGTTTGACCCCTCGGCGGACGCTTCGCCCTAAAGAACCCCGGCAGTTGGACGAAAGTCCAGCCGGGGTTTTCGCTGTCAGCGACCCCCATTCGGGCCAGCGAGGGATAAGCCTCTTGTGGGAACGAAACGCAGCGCCACGCGTGCGGCTGAGCGCGATGAGGCAGAACCAGCGGCGGGCGATGACGGAATGCGAGCCTGCAAGACCTACTTGATCTTGCCTTCCTTGAACTCGACGTGCTTGCGCACTTTAGGGTCGTATTTCCTCAACACCATCTTCTCCGTCATGGTGCGCGTGTTCTTCTTGGCTACGTAGAAATAGCCCGTGCCGGCCGACGAATTGAGGCGGACTTTGACGGTGGTCGGCTTGGCCATGAAACGCTCCTGAGGGAAGGAGCGCGCACGTAACCGAGGGGCCATTTCCTGTCAAGGCGAGGCTTGGGAAGCTCTTGGAGTCAGCCATCTTGCAATTCATGTGCAAATGTGTAGGCTATGTCCAAATATATAGAAAGGATGGGATGAGCGAAAATTCCGCAATTTCGGAATCCGAGCCAATCGCCAGCTCGGCGCTGCGCGAGCCGGCGGAACGACACCGCCTCTCGGCGCCGGCGATTCGCCTCTTCATGAGCGTCGCGGACCTGTGGAACCTCAAAATCGATGAACGGCGCGCCGTGCTCGGCGACATTTCAGCGGCGACCTATCACAACTGGCGGCGGGGAGACGTCTCCACACTGACCCGCGATCAGCTCGAGCGCATTTCGTTGGTGCTCGGAATTCTCAAAGGAATGCGGCTGGTCTTTGCTTCAGACCAACACGCGTTTCGGTGGCTGAAAGCGACGAACAGCGATTACGAGTTTGCGGGTTCCTCGCCCCTCGAACGCATGACGAACGGCGGGATCAGCGACCTCTACGCTGTGCGACGCTATCTGGACGCCTGGCGTGGCGTCCGCTGACAGTCTGAAACGCAGTCGCGTCGAATCGAGGACAGCGCGGCTCATCGCCAGCAGGTTTCCGATCGTCGGTGTCTTTGACGACATCGCGCGTGACCAGGATGACCTGCGTGCTGCCTTCCAACTTGACGAAATGACCAATGGGCGGCTTCAGCCTTATCTGAGATTGCGGGCCATTCCTGAGGGGGGACTCGCGATTGGTCCGACTGCATCCGTCGTAATGGCGGCCTTTCTCCATTACGGCGACACGGGCGGGCGATTCAACGATGGCAAGCTCGGCGCCTGGTATGCTGCGACCGACATCGAAACCGCCATCGCAGAAACTGTCTATCATAACGACCGCAGGTTGAGGGCCTCCGCAAGCGGATTTCCAAATCGGATTCAGATGCGCGAGCTCATCGCCGATGTAGATATTGAGCTCCTTGATCTGCGCGATCTGCGGGCCGCACGGCCGGAACTGTACCTCCCGGATAACTACTCCCAGTCCCAGGCCTTCGCCATGCAGCTGCGGTGGCCTTTCGCGGCGTCCCCCGAAGATGGATTGGTCTACAGCAGCGTGAGGCGTCCGGGCGGGACCAATATCTGCATTTTTCGTCCCACCGGAGTGCCGCTGCCCATTATTCAAGGCAGGCGCTATGAGTATGCGTGGGACGCTGGCGGAAACCTTGAGGTCATGCTGCTCACCAGGATTTCGCTAAGTTGAGCCTACTCGATCACGCTGTCGGCCGGCTCATCCCCGAAGCCGTGCATGCGGTTCGCCCACTGGAGCGCCACGAGGGCGCCCTTGGAAACCGGCAACAGGAAATACGCCGCGGCGAGAACCGAGGGCGTCAGGACCGCGAACTGGAGCGCGAGCGGCGGGTCGAATACCTGCTTGGCGACGAGCGCCAGCGGGATCGCGAGATGTCCGACGACGAGGATCGTCACATAGGGCGGCGCGTCGTCGGCCTGATGCCCTGAATAATCGAGGCCGCAGGCGGTGCACGAGGGCGCAAGTCTGGTGTAGGCGGCGAAAAGCCAGCCGTTCCCACAGCGCGGGCATTTCCGGGCGAGGCCCCGCCTGACCGCCTGCGCCCAGGAACGCGGCCCGTCATCGAGGTCCGCCATTGCCGGCGCGCCTTTTCGCGAAAAACCGGATTCCACTTTTTCGCGGCGCGCTAAACGAATTCGACCTTGGTGATCGCGTAGGAGTGCGCTCCGCCGGGAGCGGCGACTTCGATCGTGTCGCCTTTGCCCTTGCCGATCATGGCGCGCGCGAGCGGCGAGGCGATCGAGATCTTTCCCGATTTCACGTCCGACTCATATTCGCCGACGATCTGGAGCTTCTTCTTCTGCTCGGTTTCCTCATCGATCAGCGTCACGGTCGCGCCGAAGACGACGGCCTTGCCGGAGAGCTTGGAGACGTCGATCACCTGCGCGCGGGTGAAGCGATCTTCAAGCTCGCGGATCTGACCTTCGATCCAGCCCTGGCGCTCCTTGGCGGCGTGATATTCGGCGTTCTCGGAGAGATCGCCATGACCGCGCGCCTCGGCGATCGCCGCGATGACGGCTGGCCGTTCCTCATATTTGAGACGACGGAGTTCTTCCTCGATCCGGGAGTACCCGGAGACAGTCATAGGAACCTTGTCCATGTTCCTCCTCACAGCAAGAGACTATAAAAGACGGCGGCCGCGCGAATATTCGCGCGGCCGGACCGATGTTCAGCTCAGCCAATCTAGTTCGGGGCAAGCCATTCTTCAAGGAGGAGGATGGCCGGCGCGGCGCCAGAATATTCCGGCGGCCGTTCACCCGTCTCCTTGTTAAAACAACGGGTTACCAGATTTTGACCCGTTCTTCCGGCGGAAGGTAGAGATCGTCTTCGGCAGTGACGCCGAAGGCGTCGTACCAGGCATCGACGTTCCGGACGACGCCGTTGATGCGGTAATAGGGCGGGCTGTGCGGGTCGGTTTCGAGGCGTTGGCGCAGCTCGTCCTCCCGGTATTTGCCCTGCCAGACCTGCGCCCAGGAAAGGAAAAAGCGCTGGTCGCCGGTGAGGCCGTCGATGACCGGCGCCTCGCCGCCGCAGCACTCATCGAGATAGCTGTGATAGGCGGCGTAGGCCATCTGGATGCCGCCGAGATCGCCGATGTTCTCGCCCATGGTCAGCTTGCCGCTGATATGGCCGCCGGGGATGGGCTCGTAGGAATCGTATTGGGCCCCGAGCTTGTCCGCGCGGCCCTGGAAGGCGTCGTTCGCCGCTTTCGTCCACCAGTCGCGGATGCGCCCCTTTTCATCGAAGCGCCGGCCCTGGTCGTCGAAGCCGTGACCGATTTCATGACCGATGACCGCGCCGATGCCGCCGTAGTTGACCGCCGGGTCGGCGGCGAGATCGAAGAAAGGCGGCTGCAGGATGCCAGCCGGGAAGGTGATCTGGTTCATCAGTGGATTGTAGGAGGCGTTGACGGTCTGGGGCGGGTAGTCCCAGCGCTCGCGATCGACCGGTCCGGCCAGCCGCGCGAGTTGATCGCGCCATTGGAAGTCGACGAGGTTGATCGAGTTCTGCAGCAGATCGTCGCCGATCTCGAGACTCGAAAAGTCCGTCCACTTCGTGGTGTATCCGATGCGCGGCTCGAAGGTTCCGAGCTTGACCAGCGCCTGGGCGCGCGTTTCTTCGTCCATCCAGTCATTGTTCTTGAGGCGCTCTTCGAGCGCCGTGACGAGGTTCTTGACGAGCCCGTCCATGGCCGCCTTGTTCTGCGGCGGGAAGTGACGATCGACGTAGATCTTGCCGACCGCTTCGCCGAGAGCCGCGTCGACTTCGTTGACGCCGCGCTTCCAGCGTTCACGCTGTTGCGGCACGCCGCGCAAGGTCTTGCCGTAGAACTCGAAATTGGCGTTGTCGAAATCGGTCGCGAGATATTGCGCGTGGCCCCGAATGAAGTGGTAGGCGAGATAGTCCTTGATGAGGCCCATATCGGCCTTGGCGAAAATCTCGGCCTCCTTGTCGATGGCGGAGGTTTGGGCGACGAGGATCGTCGGCACCGCGTCGAGTTTCAACTCGCCCATGATGATGCGCCAGTTGAACTCCGGGGCCAGCGCCGAAAGCTGGTCGAGGCTCATCGGATTGTAGATTTTCTGGATGTCGCGGCTGTCTTCCTGACTCCAGTGGATTTCCGCGATTTTCGTTTCGAGCTTGACGATGGCGTCGGCCTTGGCGGCCGTATCGTCGAACCCCGCGAGCGTCAGGACTTTGGCGACATAGTCCTTGTACGCCGCGCGATACTGAACGAACTTGTCGTCCTGCTTCAGGTAATAGTCGCGGTCGGGAAGGCCAAGGCCGCTCTGACCGACAAAGGCGATGTAGCGCGTCGTGTCGGCCGGATCGGGGAGGATGCCGACGCCCATCGGCGCCGTGCCGTGGAGATTGGCGTCGGCGTAGGCGCGCATCAGATCGTCCTTGGACTGAACGGCGTAGATGGCGTCGAGGTGCGGCTTGAGGGCCGCGGCGCCGAGTTCGTCGAGCTTTCCCGTATCCATGAACGATTTGAAGAAGCCGCCGACTTTTTGCTCGAGCGTGCCTTGTGCGGCGTTTTTCGCAGCGACTTCCTCGATGATCGCCTTGACGTCGCCTTCCGCTTCGAGGCGAAGCTTGGTGAAGGACACATAGCCGGGGAGGTCGGCCGGGATCTCAAACGTATCGATCCATTTGCCGTTGGCGTAACGCGCGAAATCGTCGCCCGCCTTCGTAGCAGGGTCGCCTTGCGTCGTATCGACGCCCCAGGTTCCGTATTCGGTCTTCGGCGCAGGCGCCTCGACCTTGGCGCCGGTTGTCGTTTCTTTTTTGCCGCAGGACGCCGTCAGCCCCAGGCCCGCGAGCGCGACGAGCGCGACGCCGAGCTTCAATCCGTTCTTCTTCATGATGTCACCTTGTTGACCCCTCGCGCGCGAGCGCGCGCCAAGGGCCACCCTAGCCGCGCCCGGAGCCGCGCGCCAAACCGTTTGTCGCAGAATAGATGCGGCTCAGCGCTGCGACGACGTCGAAACGACGCGAAAAGCGGTCAAATGACCCGCAAAGCCTTGCCCACCTTGGCGAACGCCGCGATCGCAGCATCGACATCGGCGTCGGAATGGCCGGCGCACATTTGCGTGCGGATGCGCGCCTTGTCCTTCGGCACCACGGGGAAAGAAAAGCCGGTGACGTAGACGCCTTCGTCCATCAGGGCGGCGGCCATTCCTCCCGCGAGGCGCGCGTCGCCAAGCATGACGGGGATGATCGGATGCTCGCCCGGGAGAAGCCTGAACCCGGCCGCCGTCATGCCGGCCCGGAAGCGCTGCGCGTTGCGGAACAATTGCCCGCGCAAGGCATCGCCGCGCTCGACGATTTCGATCGTCTTCAGCGTCGCGCCGAGCAGGGCTGGCGTGAGCGCGTTCGAGAAGAGATAGGGGCGCGCCCGGTTTCGCAGCAGGCGGACGACCTCTCTGGAAGCGCAGATATAGCCGCCCATGCCGCCGCCGAGCGCCTTGCCGAGCGTGCCGGTCAGAATGTCGATCTTGCCTTCGACGCCGCAATGGGACGGCGTGCCGCGTCCTTTCTCGCCCATGAAGCCGGTTGCATGGCAGTCATCGACCATGGTCAAGGCGCCGTAACGCTCCGCCAGCTGAACGATCTCCTTCAGCTTCGCGATATAGCCGTCCATGGAGAAGACGCCGTCGGTGACGACGATCTTCGTGCGCGCGCCGTCGGCGTCCGCCTGCTTCAATTGAGCTTCGAGGTCGTTCATGTCGGAATTGGCGTAGCGGTAGCGCTTCGCCTTGGAGAGCCTGACGCCGTCGATGATCGAGGCGTGGTTGAGGGAATCCGAGATGATCGCGTCTTCCGCTTCGAGCAAGGGTTCGAACACGCCGCCATTGGCGTCGAAGCAGGCGGCGAAGAGTATTGAGTCGTCATAACCGAGAAACTTCGCAATCGCCTGCTCGACGCGCACGTGCAAATCCGTCGTGCCGCAGATGAAGCGAACGGACGCCATGCCGAATCCGTAATCGTTCATGGTCTCCTGCGCGGCGCGCACGATTTCCGGATTGTCCGCGAGCCCCAGATAATTGTTGGCGCAGAAATTGAGGACGCGCTTCCTCGCGCCCTGGTGCGTCACCTCGATCGTCGGCCCCTGGGGCCCGACGATCTGGCGCTCGACCTTCTCAAGGCCCTGCTCGCGAATGTCGGCGAGCGTCTTCTCGACGCGAGTGTAGAATGCGGTGCGCTGGTTCATGGAGGCATCTTGCTTGGCCCGGCCGCATTCGACAAGTCGTGTCCGTGAGGGCGTTGACACCGTAGCTCATTTGAGCTACACATGGCGTTTGAAGGATTGCCGATGGCTACGACTGGCTTTGTGCGCGCGCGCATCGACGAAAAGCTGAAGGAAGAAGCGAGCCTGGTGCTGTCCGAGTTCGGACTGACCGTGTCGGACGTCGTGCGCATGGTCTTAACCCGGGTCGCGAGGGACGGCGCGGTTCCGCTGGAGCTGAAAGTTCCGAACGCCGAAACGCGCGAGGCCATGCGCGACGCCCGCGCTCGCATGAAAAAGCACAACGCGCGCTTCACGAACGCCAGAGCGGTTTTCAAGGCGCTCGATGAAGAAGCCCGCAAGCGCTAGGCGCGCGGCGCTTCCGCGCGCCGCCGATTACGTCAAACAGTTCGCCAAGGACTGGGATAAACTCTCCCGCAGCGGGCGTTACGACATGCGCCAGCTCAAGGAAGCCATGCTGCTGCTGATCGCCAATGACGGCCCGCTGGGCCCGGAATGGCTCGATCACCCTCTCAAAGGGGATTGGGCTGACCACCGCGAGTGTCACATCGGCGGCGATTTTCTGCTGATCTATCGGATCGAAGGAAACCAGTTGACCTTCGTTCGGGCCGGCACTCACGCCGAACTCTTTGAGTGAAGCGCTTGCGCCCCTTCAAATAAACCGCGCCACAACGTCCTTGTACGACCGCGAGAGCTTCAGTTCGAAGCCGCCTTCGAGGACGAGGAAGTATTCCCCATTCGAATGCGGATGCAGTTCCTTGACCTTCTTCACGTTCACGATCGCCGAGCGGTGGACGCGCTGGAAGCGCAAGGGGTCGAGGCGCTGTTCGAGCGTTTTCATGGTCTCGCGGATGATGTGCGTCTTGCCGGCGGCGTGGATGCACATATAGTCGCCGGCGGCGTCGATCCAGTCGATTTCATCCGCCGTCAGAACGACGACTTTCGATCCGTCCTTGAATGAGAGCCGCTCAGGATAGCGGTCCTTCTCCGTCCAGGCGGGCTCGGCCAGCAATTCCTTGATGCGGTCGCGTTCGTCGCTGCTCAACGATGCGAGCAATTCGACGAGGCGCGACTCCCGATGCGACGCGGCGCGCGACTTCATCGCTTCGCGCGCGCGGTGCACCGCGTCTTTGAGGCGCTCCTCCTCGACGGGTTTGACGAGATAGTCGAGCGCGTTCGCCTCGAAGGCGTCGATCGCGTATTTGTCGTAGGCCGTCACGAACACGATGAGGGGCGCTGGCGCGCCGATGAGTGCGCGCACCACCCCGAAACCGTCAAGGCCCGGCATCTGGATGTCGAGAAAAACGAGATCGGGCTGAACTGCCTTGATCTGCTTGACCGCCTCGCGGCCGTTCGACGCCTCGCCGACGATTTCGATTTCGGCGAATGCGGCAAGACGCAGCTTGAGGCCGCGCAGCGCCAGCGGCTCGTCATCGACGAGCACCACCTTGATGTTGTCAGTCTCAGTCATGGATCGACCGTGGTTCGAAGGGAAGGGTGAAGCCGACGCTGAGGCCCGCCGGCTCGAGTTTCGACAATTTGAACGACTGTCGGCCGCCATAAAGATGAGCGAGCCGGTCGCGCATGTTGAGGAGGCCGACGCCCGTGCGGCCGTCGTCGAGGATGGCGTTCGGATCGTCCGGCGCGTTGGGCCCGTTGTCCTGCACGGCGAGCTTCAGCATGTCGCCTTCCTTCTTGGCGCAGATCGAAACCCGTCCGCCGCTTTCCATATGGGCGATCGCGTATTTGATGGCGTTCTCGATCGCGGGCTGCAGGATGAGCGAGGGCACCATGGCCTCCCTTGTCAGCGGATCGATGTCGTAGACGATCTCGAGCCTGTCGCCGAAGCGAGTCTTCTCGATGTCGAGATAGAGCTGCAGCGCGCGCATTTCCTCCGCCAACGTCGTTTTCTGCAAAGGGTCGCTGTCGAGCGAGTAGCGCAGAAACGCCGAGAGCTGCGTCAGCATGTCGTTGGCGGGCTTGGTGTCCTTCTCAAGCACTAACGTCGAAATCGCGTTCAGGGTGTTGAAGAGGAAATGCGGGTTCAGCTGATAGCGCAGCATTTTGAGCTGCGCCTGATCGGCGAGGCGCGCGGCGTTGAGGCGCCGTTCGGTCTCGTTGCGGAGCGTCAGATAGTAGTTGATGCCGAAATAGAAGCCGGCCCACGACATCAGCAGGAAGAGGTTCGCCGGCAGATCGGGGAGGATGAGAAACAGCGGATGGTCGGAGCCGAAGATGGATACGGCGCGCGAGCGCACCATCTCCTCGCCGAAGAAGACGCCGAAGGCGCGGCTCTTGATGAGCGACATGCCGACGGCCATGAACAGCGTCGAAAAGAGCGCGAGCGACAGCAGCCAGGCCGGCTCCTGTCGGCGCGCGAAGCGGAAGATCGGCCGCATCAGGATCGTTGTCGTCAGGAACCCGACGAGCGACTGCACGATCGAATAGATGATGACGATGGTCGAATTGCTGTCGCTGACCTGCGCGGCGATCACGGGGGCGACTGTGAGCAAATGCAACAGCAGGAAGCCGAGCCAGCCGGCGATCTGGAGCGCCCAGAAAATGCGGCCCTTGTCCGCGAAGAACCAGTTCAGCGTCTTGCCGGATTTGCCTTCGGCGGCGATGAACGGCCCGCGCTTGGTCGCGGGGATGGTCGCAATAGGGGCGGAATCGGCGATGGTCATGGCGCTCGCTGTAAAAGCCCCCGTCGCGTCCGCTCTCGGTCCGGCGTCAGGCATGGCTTCTCCGAGGGCTTCCTCTTTAGCCGTTTGCGCCGCAACAGGAATGCGGCGAACGGACTTAAGCCTGCGACCAAAGCGGGCGCAAGGTTAAGAGCCATGCGGGCGTATATCCCGCCGCGCCGCCGGTGCATGGGTTGCTGAAGCCGAGTGGGCTCGACACGAAGTGCAGTCCGCGGCGGATCAAATCAGCGGGTTGCGCGTCTTCAATTCGGGGAAGCGCGAAAAGTCCCGGTCCGCCGTCAGCAGCTCGCTGACGCCGTGGTCGAGGCAGATCGCTGCGATGCGGGCGTCGTGAATGGCGCCGCCCGTAATGCGGCCGGTCTCGACCAGCCGCTTCAACGTCACCCAGTGTTGGTGCGTCTCCGAAAGGAGGATGTGGCCTGGCGAGGCGAGCCAGGCTTCGATGTTGCCCAATGCCACGGGAAGGGGAGTCGGCGTCTTGAAGACGCGCTTCGTAACGACCGACAAGAACTCATGCAGACAGGGCCAGGGTATTCCCCAAATCGACCGCGACTCGGCCAGAGCGGCGACCGCGTCGAGCGCCCGCGTGTGCCAGGGCGATTCGCTTCGATGCGCGTGAACAAGAATGTTCGTATCGACCGCGATCAACCGCGGCCCTCATAGATCGCATCCCGAATCTGCTCCCAGGAGGCGTTCTTGAACTCGTCGCTGAGGCCGTCGCCGTGAAAGGAACAGTCGCGCAGCTTGAACTTCTTCATGCGCGCGCCCTTCTCGGCGATGACCTTTCGCAAGGCCTCCGTCGTCAGGGCCTTGAGGGTCGTGCCCTCGCGACGCGCCAACTCCTGCGCCTCGGCGAGGAGGGCGTCGGGGATATCGATGGTCGTCTTCATATTGCCGGCAATATCGGTGAATATGGGCGGATTGTCAATGCGGGCTTCGAAGACCTCGAGCACGTCGCCAGCGCCCGTACCGTTAGGCGGTGCAATCCGCCAATGCGCTCGCCGCGAATCCGGAACGGACAAGTGGAAGGCGGCGGATTCGCGTCCGCCCTGCGCCTCAGGAAACCGCTTCGATAATGCGCAGATCGCGCACGGCGGCGCCGTCGAGCGCGCGCAACGCTTCCCGGTAGGCTACGCTTTCATAGGCGGCGACGGCGTGCGCGACGCTGTCGAACTCAATCACCGCCGTGCGCTCGGTTTGGCCCGCTTCGAACACCCGCGCCGGGCTCCCTCGCGCAAGATAGCGCCCGCCCGCCGCAACGATCGCCGGCGCCGCGAGCCGCACATAGGCCGCGAGCTTCTCCTCATCGCTCACCGAGCGGAACACATTGATCCAGTAGGCTTTGGGCATCTTGAACCTCGTGCTCCTGCGCAGGGCGGATAAAGTCCGCCATTCGGCGTGGCCGCAAGTCCGTTCGCGCGTCGAGAACGCGGCGGACTGCATCCGCCCTGCGTCGGCCGGTCAATCCGGACAGCTCTCGCCCTTCAATCCGCCCTCAGCCCGCCAGGTGATCTTGTCGAAATTGAGCGAGAGCGTCTCGGTCGGGATGGAGCCGTCGTCAAGCCCCGACCCGTTCACCGTGTAGGATGTGACCCTGACGCTATTCAGCTTGTACGTGAGATACGCTGAGGCGGCGCCGGCATTCACCAGGTGAATTTGCGCCGAGGGAAACACTCTGCCGCTTGCGGACGCCTCCGCCAGTTTGGGCGAGGCCTGGTCGGTCGCCTTGGTGACGACGATCTCGCCCACCGACGGCGTCGAGCGGCTGGTCGCGCCGCCGTTGCAGGCGACGCTGTTGAGCTCGATCCAGCCCTTGTAGAAATCCTTCTTCCCGCCTGTCTGCGTCTGCCCCTTGATGTCGCCGAGCTTCATGTAAGCGGCGGCCTGAGCCGGCAAAGCGAGCGCGGCGCTCGCGGCTATCGCGATTCCAAGGGCGCGGGCGAAGCGGGGAAGGGCGTTTCTTTGCACATTTTTGGGCATCGGGCGTCTCCTTGCTGGTCGGCTGCTCGTCAACGAACGCAACGCGCCGATGCTACCGCGAAAATCGCCATTGGGCGAGGGACGCCGCGGCGCTTGGCGGAACGGAGCGCCGCCCTTTAAGCGGCGCGGTATCCGCGTCTTTTGCCGCGCGCGACGAGCCCAGCCGCAAATGCAGGCGTGCGCCGCGCGAAAGGCGCGGATATCGCTACGCTCCGTGCGCCCTACAGGACGTCTCTTCGCTTCGGCTTGGCGCGGGTCCAGAAGACGCCGGGGAAGCCCTTCAGGGGAACGAGTCGCTCGCCGAGCCACGTCCAGTCGGCGAGCTCCGTGATGCCGACATGATAGAGCGGCTCGCGCCCGGTCCGTCCCGAAAAGAGCGCGCGCGGAACATTGACCATGTTGGGGTCGCTGCGCTCATAGGCGATCGGCGTGCCGCAGCGCTTACAGAAGCTCCGCACGCGTCCTTTCTTTGGGGTCGCGCCGGCTTGCGAAAAACCGGCTTCCACTTTTTCGGCCGGCGCTCCGTAGCGCGCTATATCCGCCTCGCCCTTGACGATGCGGAAGCGGCTCTTCCAGCAGCCGACATAGGTCGCGTAGGCCGCGCCATGCGCGACCCGGCTTTCCCGCGAATGGTCGTGCCAGGCCCAGCGCGCCGGCACGCCGATCTCGACTTCGACCGCGCCGCAGAGACAGCTTCCACGCGCCCATTCCTTCGGCTCGGTCTTCGAGCGGCGCTTGCGTTGGGGAGTCATGGCCGAGTTGTTGCGGAGCCGTAGGTCGGATGCAATCCGCCGGTCTTAAAAACCCGCTCATCCCGGCGAAAGCCGGGACCCAGAATCGAGAGGCCGGAGTTGCTCAAGTCTGGGCCCCGGCGTTCGCCGGGGTGAGCGGGGATGATACGGGGATGATACGGGGACTTCACCTCGCGAACCTGCGCAGCGCCGTCCTAGTTGTCGACGTCCAGAGGCGGCGTCGCGTACGGCCTGATCGTCCCCACATAGTGAATCTGCGCGTAGCTGCCCAAGGCTTCGAGCCATTTCTCGTCGATATCGATGATGAAGAGGCGATGATTGGCGCCGGCGGCGCAGAACGAAACGCGGCAATTAGAATCGCCGAGGCATGTCTGCACGTTGTCCCACATCTGCGGCGCCATCGGGCTGAGGTCCCCGGGCTTGTCGGAATTGACGATGAAGCCGAGCTTGCGCGGCTCCTCGCGGCTCAAGGGCCGGTCGCTCCACGCGCAGCGTCCCGGCTGCAGCGACACGCCATGCAGGCCGGCTGCGTCCGGCGCGGCGTCGATGTGGTAGACGACCTCGGTCGCGAAGCCCGGCGTGCCGCGGCCATTGCGTTGATACATTTCATAGGTCAACGGCCCGCGACAGACGAGCGAATAGCGCCCTTCCGTCGCGACGGCGCCGCAATCCGCGGCGACGGCCGGCGCGACGCACGCGTTCATGGCGGCGATCGCCGCCAGCAATTTTTTCATGGGTTCCCTCCCGCTGCTCTACGAGCGCGCCGATGCTATCGCTCGTGCGGGCGCGCCGCAACGAAGCGGGGCCGCTATGCGAGCGTGATGGACCTGCAACCCGCTCATCCCGGCGAAAGCCGGGATCCAGAAATCGCGAGGCCGGAGTTGCCTAGGTCTGGGCCCCGGCTTTCGCCGGGGTGAGCGGGGTGAGGGGAGCGCGGCGCAGCCGACCCGAGCGATTTTCGCGTGCATGTGCCGAATTCGGTTGACGTGAAAGCGATCCGCCAGCGGATGAAGCTGACGTGAGGCCGGCTTCGCGCGCCGCTACGGTTTCACCCTCGGCGCCGTGCGCGCCTCATGAGCAGGGCTCCCGCCAGCCCGAGGCCGCCGCGCGCATCCCGCTGAAAGTGATCGAAAAACGCCCCGACGCCGTCGCCGAGGCGCTCGGCGCATAAGGGGTCGTCGGCGTCGAGCGGATGGAGCGCTGCCCTACGCGCCGCGATATCCGCGCCTTCCGGCCGTAGGGGGAGCGACCGCCTCGCTGCGCTCCATCCCCCCCGCGAGGATTTCGCGGACTCGGGCGACGATCGCTTGCGGCCTAACGACCGCTCCAGACCTTTTTCCCAGGACAATCCCAAGGCCCTGGCGCCTTCGGCGGCTTCGGGTATTTACGAAACAGTCGCGGCACGTTCACTCTTGGACATCGGCGGGCGAACTCAAGGTCTTCGGCAAGCAACAGACGCTTTCTCTCCCTCGGACCGACCAAAACTCGGCTACGCCACGGAAGCATCCAGTTCTTTTCCACACATGCCGTTATTCGAAGCCAGCAAGTGGCGTGCCAAGGCCAACACGCGGCGGTCTGACGGACTTTTGGCTCAGGCGGTTATCATTTCCGCTCGCCGCGATAGATCGGTCCCCTTGGCCTCGCTACCATTCTCCTCAATTGCGCGAGATGCGCATCGGGTGCGAGTCCCAAGGCGCGCGTCCGCGCGCTCGCAAAACACTCCGCCTCATCCTGAGGAGGCCCGCCCCGAAGCTTGCTCCGTGGACGCAACACCTCGCGGGACGTCGCGAAGGATGCTGTTCCGCGGGCGCTCGCCGCGCACATTTTGCGGCGCCGTTCATCGCGCCAGCATCCTTCGCGACGCGCGCCCATTGTTGCGGACACGGAGCAAGGTGAACGGCGCGCTCCTCAGGATGAGGCTGGAGAGTGTTGCGCGCGAACCTGCATTGCGCGGACGGTCATGTCATCACTATGACCCAGTCATTTGTTATAAAGACCATACCAGTACCCGGAATCGCCGATGAGTGATACGCACAAGGATCGTAGCCTAAGCGTATCCTCTGGATCACCCCGGCTTTCGTCGGGGTGAGCGGGCTGGAGACGTGAGTCACTTGTGTGCAACGGCGCATATTTAGCGCCGCCGCCGCATCGGCCTTCGCGGCTTCGCGACCAGCGCGCTGACCGTTCCCTCGCTCTTGCGGATGCGGCCCTCGCTGCCCTCCGCGATGCGCTGCTCCACCTCGTATTGCCGTGCGAACGGATCGTCGGCGACGGCGAGCTCAACCGACTGAAGCCGCTTGATTTCGTCGCGGATGCGCGCGGCCTGCTCGAATTCGAGGTTGGCGGCGGCCTCGCGCATGTCTTTTTCCAGCCGCGCGATAACGGTCTTGAGGTTGCCGCCGAGGGGGCTTCCGTCGTCGTAGGTTCCTCCTTCTTCGGCGAAGCCGGCGCGCACGCCCTGAAGGTCGGCGCCGGCGCCATAGCCGCGCCGGCCGAACGCGGTTGAGCGGTGCCCGACGAAAGTCTGACCCATGGCGGCTTTCCGCCCCTCGTCATCGTCGCGGGCGAGATCGGAGATGAGCGCGGTGGTCGAGGCCGGCGTGATTCCGTGCGCGAGGTTGTGCGCCGCCTGCTTTTCGCGGCGGCGATCGGTTTCGGCGATGGCGCGTTCCATGGAGCCGGTCATGCCGTCCGCGTAGAGAATAACCCGGCCTTCGACGTTGCGCGCGGCTCGGCCGATGGTCTGGATGAGCGAGGTCTCCGAGCGCAGGAACCCCTCCTTGTCGGCGTCGAGAATGGCGACGAGCTTGCACTCCGGAATATCGAGGCCCTCGCGCAACAGATTGATGCCGACCAGCACGTCGAAGGCGCCGAGCCTTAGATCGCGGAGAATCTCGATGCGCTCCAGCGTTTCGACGTCCGAGTGCATGTAGCGCACCTTGACGCCTTGCTCATGCATGTATTCGGTGAGGTCCTCGGCCATGCGCTTGGTCAGGGTCGTGACCAATATGCGCCCCCCCGACGCCGCGACCTCCTTGCACTCGGCGATGACGTCATCGACCTGATTGGTTGTCTTTCCCGTCACCGGGCGGATTTCGACCTGCGGATCGACGAGCCCGGTCGGGCGGATGACCTGCTCGACGAATACGCCGCCGGTGCGGTTCAGTTCCCATGACCCCGGCGTGGCCGAGACGTGCACCGTCGGCGGCCGCATCTTCTCCCACTCCTCGAATTTCAGCGGCCGGTTATCCATGCAGGAGGGAAGTCGGAAACCGTATTCGGCGAGCGTGCGCTTGCGGTTGAAGTCGCCGCGGAACATGGCGCCGATCTGCGGCACGGTGACATGGCTTTCGTCGCAGAAGAGGAGTGCGTTGTCGGGGAGATATTCGAAGAGGGTCGGCGGCGGCTCGCCGGGCTTGCGGCCGGTCAGATAGCGCGAATAGTTCTCGATGCCGGCGCACGAGCCCGTGGCGCCGAGCATTTCGAGGTCGAAGGTCACGCGCTGATCGAGCCGCTGCGCTTCGAGCAGCTTTCCCTCCGCGCGCATGATCGGGAGTGTCTCGTTCAGTTCGCGCTTGATGCTGACCATCGCCTGATTGAGCGTCGGGCGCGGCGTCACGTAGTGCGAATTGGCGTAGACGGAGATTTCCGCGAGGTCGTCGGTCTTCTGCCCCGTGAGCGGGTCGAATTCGCCGATCGATTCGACCTCGTCGCCGAACATGGAGATACGCCAGGCGCGGTCCTCGTAGTGCGCGGGGAAAATCTCGATCACGTCGCCCCGCGCGCGGAACGAGCCGCGCGCGAAGGCGGCGTCGGCGCGCCGGTATTGGAGCGCCACGAGGTCGGCGAGCAGTTTCGAACGCGGCGTCGCGTCGCCGACCTTCAGCGTGAAGGTCATCGCCGTATAGGTCTCGACCGACCCGATGCCGTATATGCACGAGACCGAGGCGACGATGATCACGTCGTCGCGCTCGAGGATCGAGCGCGTCGCGGCGTGCCGCATGCGGTCGATCTGCTCGTTGATCGAGCTTTCCTTTTCGATATAAGTGTCCGTGCGCGGAACATAGGCTTCGGGCTGGTAATAGTCGTAATACGAGACGAAATACTCGACCGCGTTGTCCGGAAAGAAGGCCTTGAACTCGCTGTAGAGCTGCGCCGCCAGCGTCTTGTTGGGCGCGAGAATGAGGGCCGGGCGCTGCTGCGCCTCGATCACCTTGGCCATGGTGAAGGTCTTGCCGGTGCCAGTGGCGCCGAGCAGCACCTGATCGTAGTCGCCGCCCTGAAGGCCGCCCGACAGCTCGGCGATCGCCGCCGGCTGATCGCCAGCCGGCTGGTAGGCCGAAACGACGCGCAAAGGCTTCGACAATCCCTTGACGAGCGGCCGCTCGGGCCGGTGCGGAACCCAGTCGCCGCGTTCCAGCATCAGCCGGTCGTGATATTGCGCGACCGCTTCCGAGAATCCGCCGGGCGTCACCTCGGATTTCGGCGTGATCGGCTGGTTCGTCGGCGGCTTCGGTCGGCGCGGTGCGGGCATGGCGCGAATTTAAGGCGAGTGCGGGGAAAGGGAAGGTCGAGGAAGGCTGAGCGATCTTGAAATTCTCAGGGGGGGGGTTACGGTCGCGTGTGCGGTGCAGGGGAGCATTATGGGCATAAATATCCTTGGGACGAAATATGTGCTGGGGCGCACCTATGCAGGTTTACTCGCAGGTCTCGGATTGCTGATGATCGTCTTGGGCGGATATTTGTTTGTCATAGCTGCGGGGGAACACGTTGACGCAGGTTACATTGAAATCCGCGACTTTCTGCGGCTTTTCATGTTGCCCTCGTTCGGTTTCATTGTCTTCGGCCTATTTATCTCCGCCCAAGGCGCGGTCATGCGTGCCTCCTTCGACACGGCGGACATGACCCGCGAAATGCTGAAATTGACTAAGCACCCCGCGAAGCTCTGACGATCGGTTGCATCTCTGGGAGATCGCCGGCCGGGAGACGCGACGCGCAGATCAAAGCAATTCATCCTCGACCTCGGCGAGCTTCGCCAGATGGCGAAGGAGGCAGGAGCCGCCAGCCGCGTCGTTCCACCAGCCGCGCGAATTCGCGGCCGAATAAGACCTTCATACCGCGATTTCCAGAACGCGCTGCACGCCGCCGGGTTTTGGCTCGACGACATCGACGGACAGGCAGCCTTCGATCGCCTCGTGCACGTTGCGCATCAACTCGTCCATCGTCTCGGCTTGCGTGGCGCAGCCGGGAATGGCCGGGACCTCGGCCCAGAAACCGCCTTCTTCCGCCTCATGTACAACGACCTTGATCTTCATGAACCGCTCCGCGCCGGGCGCCGTGCGGCTCGGCGGCCGGCGGCGCATGCCAACCTAACATCGCGATTGCGAGATTAAAAGGCGGCCCAGGGGCCGCGAATTGAGCGCGGCCCCTCCCAGAATCGCAACAGGTCTACTTCGCCCGTCTTGGCCCGTAGCCGTATTTGCCCCAGAGGTCGCTGCCCGGCCAGCGCGTCACGCTGGCGCGCGCATCGCTCGCGAGGTTTGCGAACGCGACGGCCGGGTCCGCTGCGGTCGATCGGTTCTGTGAGTTGAAGTAGATGGCGATCACTTCATCGCCCGAGCGGCTGACGATGGTGCTCGTTCCGGGGAGTCCGCCCTGGTGCGACCAGTTTCCGCCGCCATAGGGCGCCGGGTCGGCGAAGCGCGCGAAGCGGGCGATATCGAGCGAGGAGCCGATCCAGCCGCCATGCGCGTCCATGGCTTCCAGATAGAACCCGCCATCCGGCGGCTGCACTTTCTCCGGCTCGCCGGCGAACACCGAATCGACGTCGCTCCTGAACGGAACGTCATAGTACTGAACTTCGCCCGGGAAGCGCCCCGAGGCGAGGCTCTTGCCGATCCTCATGTCGGTGACGCGGACCGGATCGAGGATCTTTTGCTTCACGTAGTTCTCGTAGGTCATGCCTCCATTGGCGTGAACGATGCGACCGAGAATGCAGTAGCCGAAGTTCGAATAGTCGTTCTTGTCGATGCCGCCGCCCGGCGTGAAGGAGAGCTTCACATTCTGGAACACATAGCGGATGTTCTGGGTGCACGTCGAAGGCGGCGTCGTGCCGAGCGCCGCGGCCGTCTGCTCGGTGTAGAACATGGGGTCGAAGCCCATTTTCTTCCAGTTCCAGCCGCCCTTGTGGTCGAGCAGGTGCTGGATGGTGATGTCGTCGAGCTTATCGTCCTCATACGGCTCATCGGGTTTGAACGAACCGAGGCGGTCGAGCATCTTGTCGGTGCGCGCGAGCTTGCCGTCCGCTTCAAGCTTGCGGATCGCGGCCGAGGTCAGGGGCTTGGCGATCGAGGCGATGCGGAAGAGATCCTTGGGCTTCGTCTCGCGTCCCGTCGCAATGTCGGCGTAGCCGAAGGCGCAGGCGTAGACGAGCTTGTCGCCCTTGACGATGGCGGCGGAGCCGCCTGGAATCTCCTGGGCCTTCATCCAGTCGGTGATGCGCTTGTCGACGCCGGCGAAGGCGCCGCCGCAATCGCCGTTCTTCACCATGCCGTTGTCGATCAGGACGCCGGCGTATCCTGAGGCCCCGCCTTTGGGCGGCTCGATATCGACGAGGCGCGCGCCGTGACGGCGCGCCTGTTCAAGCAGGACCTGCGCGGAAACCCCGCGATACCACCACCATCCGATGGCGGAGGATCCGGTGTTAGGCACGAGCACGATGTCATAGCGCTCATTCGCCCCGGCGCCCTGGCGCTCGATGTCGAGAAGCCGCGCCTTGTGCGTGTCGATGCGCTGCGTCACCTCGGCGGCGGTCTGTCCATGATACCACCACCAGCCGGTGGCCTTCGCGCCCTGATTGGAGACCATGATGGCGGCGAAGCGCGTCTGGCCGCCGACGGTGTAGCGTTCGAGATCGATCAGCCGCGCCTTGTGCTCGTCGAGCTTGGCGGAGAGCTGCGCTGGCGTCTGGGCGAAATACCACCACCAGCCGGTAGCGTCGGCCCCGGTGTTGGGCTTCATGACCACGGCGAAGCGGAGGTTGTTGCCGTCGAGGTAAGGGTCGATGTCTGTGAGGCGTGCGTTGTTTTCCTGAAGCTTGGCGTTCACCTGTGCTTCAGTGAGGCCGTAATACCACCACCAGCCGCTGGCATGGGGCGCCTTGTTGGCGACGAGCGCTGCGCTGAAGCGCAGGGGCGAGGCGCTGTTCACGTCGAGATCGACGATGCGCGAGTTGTTGGCGTCGATGAAGCCTTTCAGCTGCTCGGCGCTGACATTGTGGTATTGCTGCCAGTCGGTCTGCTGCGTCAGCGTGCGCTCGCTGACCACTTTCTCCTGAGCCCAAGCGGCGCCGGCGGTTGCGATGGCCGCAGCGGATGCGCATGCGGCGAGCTTTCTCGCTAATGTCATGATCTCTCCCCGGAAAACGCGTTGATGCGTCAATTTGAACTTGGGGAGCTGCGCGCACAACCGTTGTGACCCAAGTCACATGTGGTGTGAGCCACGGTCTCTCCCACTCCTACCTCCTGGAGGCGCGAGTGGGGCAGGCTACTTCTGCAAAACGTCCGGCCAGTTCGCGTTGGCGCTCGCGATAAATCCGGGGACATCCTTCAGCCAGTCGGCCTGCACCTTGTCGTTGTAATTGAGGTAGAGCTTGCCATCGACGACAGCCCAGTTCTTCGGGTTGCCGGGCGCTGTGTAATCTTGCGCGACCGCCCACGCGCAATAGCCGCCATACTGCGGCGCGTAAGCATCCGGGTCGGCCTTGAATTTCTCAAGATTGGCGGCGGAAGAGAAGCGCCACTCAGCGCCTTTGTAATCCGTCTTCAAGGCAGCGTCGCCTTTAACGGGCGCGCCGTCCGAAAAATAGGCGACGACGTCGTAGCCGCCGGCGCCGACATTGGAGAGAATTGCCGTGTAGGTCTCCGGCTTGGCGGCGTATGCGGCGCCGGAGACGGCGATTGCGCCGATCAACGCGGCGCAAAAGGCGCCGATGCGGCGGATGAGAGAGGGCGAGCGGACGATCATCGGTTTACTCCCTGAAGGTTGGCCGTGACTTGGCCTGGAACCGGGCGAGACGCCAATCACATTGCGCGGCGCGCCTTCGGCGCGCTCAACCTATCGCCTTCTGGCGGCGATCCGGCAGCGCACTGATAATTCACGAATTAACGACCTTTCTTAACAGCGGATTGACTGCGCGCAGCGAGACTTCCGGCCATCAGGGAACGGAAACTCATGCGAATTCTGGCGGTGGTTGCGGCGGCGCTCGGCGCCGGCGCGGGGTCGGCTGCAGCGCAGTCGAACGGGCGCCTGTCGGCGACGGCCCCGCCCCAAGCGTCTCTGTCGGCGCCTTCTTTCGCGAGCGGCGATGCGGATGGGGTCACGCAGACCATTCTGGCCGCGATCAACGACATCCGTCGCGCTCAAGGCCTTGAGGAGCTGAAGCTGGACCAGTCGCTGATGCAGGCCGCGGCGCGCTACGCCGGCGACCTCGTTCATCGCGAGGAACTCAGCCATGCGGGGGCCGATGGCTCGGCGCCGCCGGATCGGGCTGTCGCCGCGGGTTATCCCGGTCGCTATGTCGCCGAAAATCTCGCCGCCGGATACGACGACGCCGTTCTGATGGTGAACGACTGGATGGCAAGCCCCTCGCATCGGGCGACCATCTTGCTCGACCGCGCTTCCGACCTCGGGGTCGGCCTCGCGGTCGATCCATCGTCCGAGTATCGGACCTTCTGGACCCTTCTCATCGCTTCGCCGACGATCGGAGTCCGCAGCTGACAGTCGCCTCGGTCTGCAAACGTCGCCGCCGCCCGAATCTCGACTTGACAATATAGTCAGACTATATGGTCAGGCGTGACCATCCAGATGAACATCGCGGAAGCCAGGGCGAAACTCTCGGCCTTGATTGAGGCCGCCGGGAGGGGCGATGAAATCATCATCGCCCGCAATGGCGAGCCGGTCGCGCGCCTCAGCTCGATCGCAGCGTGGCCCCGCCGGCGACCGGGCATCCTTCGCGAGCTCTACGGATTGAAAGGTCCGCCGACCCCGCTTGAAGCGTTTGCGCCGGACCCGAGCTTTGCTACACGTCGGCGCTCGGCAAACTCCGGCCGCTTCCACAGGAATTGAGCGCTATCGTACAAAGAGTCGGTTTTGAGGAATTGCCGATCACGTTTGCCGCTGCAGAGGCCGCAGCGCGTCTGCCTTTGGAACATCGCGATCCGTGGGACCGAATTCTGGCCGGGCAGGCCATCGACTCCCGCAGCGTGCTGGTGACGAAGGACAGCTGCATCGAGAAACTCGGCATACAGACGATCTGGTGATCCACCGCCCGCGATGACGCTCGACTTTCTCGATCTTGCGCTTCTCGCTCTTGCCGGATTCGCGGCCGGCTGGATCAACGTGCTCGCGGGCGGCGGGTCGATGTTCAATGTCGCCGCGCTGGTGTTCTTGGGCCTGCCCGGACCCGTCGCCAACGGCGCCAACCGCGTCGCCATCCTCGCCCAAAGCCTCGCTGCGGTCGCGGAGTTCCGCCGCAAGGGATTCTCCGACTTCAAATTGTCGGCAAGCCTTGCGGCCACGGCCTCGATCGGCGCCTATTTCGGCGCGAAGATCGGCGTCCGCCTTGATGGCGAGTGGTTCGAGCGCACGGTGGCGCTCGCCATGGTCGCCGTCGCCCTCAGCATGGCGCTCGACCGCGGTGCGGCGGACGACGCCGCGCGCAAAAGCGCGCCGGCGCGTAATCTCGCGCTCGGCCATGCGCTCATGGTCGGCGCCGGCTTCTGGGGCGGATTCATCCAGATCGGCGTCGGATTCCTGCTAATGCCGATTCTCTACCGGGTGATGGGATTGGACCTGGTGCGGGTCAACATGCACAAGGTCTTTGTCACGCTCGTCTTCACGGTTGTCGCGCTCGCCGTGTTCGCCGCCGAAACGCCGATCGCCTGGCAGGCGGGTATTGCGCTGGCGCTGGCGAACGCCGTCGGAGGCTGGGCCGGCGCGCGCGCGACCATGCTGAAAGGGGCGGCGTTCATCAAAGGCGCCATGTATGCGGCGATCGCTGCGCTGGCGGTGAAGCTGTTGTTCTTCTAGCCCGCTAGTTCCAGAGGCGATATTCCACAGGTACGGCGTTTGACGCATGACCGCCTCTGCGGCAGGAAGCAGCGCCGGATCCGGCTGTTTCCCGAAAGCCCAGCCCACGACCCGCAAAGAGGACCTTCATGATCACGCACGCCGTCCGCGCGCACCGCTCGAAAGACCATTTGAAGCGCGAGGACCAGCTTGCCTGGAAATTCGCCGAGGTGGCCGCCGACCCGGTTGAAGTCGATGCCGAAGCGACCGACATGATCGTCAACCGCATCATCGACAACGCCTCGGTCGCGATCGCTTCCTTGAATCGCGGGCCGATCAAGTCGGCGCGCGCGATGGCGCGCGCGCATGGGCGGATGGGCGGCGCGACGCTGTTCGGCGCGCCGGCGGGCGAGACTGTCTGCGCTGAATGGGCGGCGTGGGCGAACGGCACCGCCGTGCGCGAACTTGACTATCACGACACGTTCCTCGCCGCGGACTACTCGCACCCCGGCGACAACATTCCGGCGGTGCTCGCGGTCGCGCAGCAGATGGGAAAGGCCGGGCGCGATCTCCTGCGCGGCGTCGCGACGGCCTACGAGGTGCAGGTCAATCTCGTGAAAGCGATCTGCCTCCACGAGCACAAGATCGATCATATCGCGCATATAGGCCCATCGGCCGCCGCCGGTGTCGGGACGCTCCTTGGTCTGCCGACGGAGCAAATCTATCAGGCGGTGCAGCAGGGCCTCCACACAACCATCACGACGCGCCAGTCGCGCAAGGGCGAGATTTCATCGTGGAAGGCGTTCGCGCCGGCCTATGCGTCGAAACAGGCGATCGAGGCGGTCGATCGCGCCATGCGCGGCGAGGGGTCCCCGAGCCCCGCTTACGAAGGCGAAGACGCGCCGATCGCCTGGATTTTGAACGGCCGCACTGAGCGCGACAAGGGCGGCAGCCCTTACGAGCCCGTCTACCATGTGCCGCTTCCGGCGAAGGGCGAGGCCAAGCGCGCCATTCTCGACACCTACACCAAGGAACACTCGGCGGAGTATCAAAGCCAAGCGCTGATCGATCTCGCCTTCCGCATGGGCAAGAAGATCAAGGATTTCGACAAGGTGACGTCGATCGTTCTGCACACCTCGCATCACACGCATTACGTTATCGGCACGGGCTCCGGCGATCCGCAGAAGATGGACCCGAACGCCAGCCGCGAGACGCTCGATCATTCGATCATGTACATTTTCGCTGTCGCCTTGCAGGACGGCGAATGGCACCATGTGCGCTCCTATGCGCCGGAGAGGGCGCAGCGCGCCGACACCGTGCGGCTCTGGCGCAAGGTCTCGACGGTCGAAGACCTAGAGTGGACGCGCCGCTATCATTCGCACGATCCGAAGGAGAAAGCCTTCGGCGCGAAAGTTGTCATCGCGTTCGAAGACGGCTCAATGCTTGTCGATGAGCTCGGCATCGCCAACGCCCACCCGTTCGGCGCGCGGCCCTTCAAACGGCCCGAATACATCGGGAAGTTCAAGGCGCTCACGGATGACATTCTCGATCGCGCCGAGTCCGAACGGTTCCTCGATCTCGTGCAGCGCCTGCCGAAGCTCTCGGCGGCGGAGGTGCGCGAGCTCAATCCTGTCGCGCCGAAGGGGTATTTGCAGGAGAATGCGGCGACTGGCATCTTTTGAGCGATTGCTACCGGCGGCGCAGCAGGTCCAGCCACCGCGCGACCGCCTGAAACTCCGCCGCGATGCGCGCTTCGCGCGCGGCGGCTTCCGCGTCCTCGCCCCAGCGGTCGCGTTGAAAGGTTTCGTCGAGGCGGGCGGCGGCGAGAATGTCCTCGGGGCGAAAAGCTGCCCCTTCAAGGGCGAGCGCAAGGATCGCGGAGCCTGAGAGTTCGGCGGCGCGGCGCGTTCCTAGTAACCGCCAGGCGTCGAGACTCGCGAGACGCCGGGCGACGGCGTCGAGCGCGTCTGGCGGCTGTGAAATCGCCTGCAGCGCGGTCGTGACGGCGAAACGCGCGCCGAGCTTCGCGCCAGCCCATTCGAGAATGGAGTCGAACGCGGCGCGCTGGCGCTCGACCAGCGCGGCCGGCGCCGTGGAGCGATAGCAGACGAGGTCGGAGCCGGCGTATTTAAGAATTTCGTCCGTCCACAAAGCACGGTCGGTCGCGCCGCGATCGACGGCTGTCATGGCGAGTCTCGTGAGCTTCATTTTGTCGAGGTCGATGCGTTCGCCGGCCAAGGCCCATTCGTCGGCGATCACCAGCGCCAGCGAATGCGTCGGCATGACCAGCACGGCTCCGGCCGGGGTCATGACCGGCTTGTCGTCCAGCAGAACGGCGAAGCCGCCGTCCCGCGCTTCGACGCGCACAGCCTTGTAGAAGCGCTTCGAGGGAATCGGCGGCATCATCACGAGGATCCGAAACTCCGCCCCCTCGGCGCCCTCCGTCTCCCCCCCTTCTTGAGGGGGGGCAG
>JBEBFW010000149.1:0-8178 GCA_040081755.1 Parvularculaceae bacterium | reverse complement strand
CATCTGCGGGGCCTCGAGCGCCGTCACTTCGGCGCTCACAGGGCCGCCGACGAGCGCGCAGATTTCAGCGATGACCTCGCGGAAATCACGCTTGGCCTTGGCGATGAGGCTCGGATTGGTGGTGACGCCGTCAAGAAGCCCGGTCGCCGCCAGCTCCCTGATCTCGGCGACATCCGCCGTATCTATGAAGAATTTCATGCCGCACTCCCGACGGGGGGTTAAATGGGTCGCCCTCTCCTAGCCGCTAACCGCTGCGACCAACAAGCAAGGCAGGCGGTGCGGCCCTCTCCTCCTTGGAATCGCCCGGCGGCTGGAATATGAAGGACGTCGGGCGGCCGACCGGCCGCGCTGCGGGATGGGATATGGCAGGGCCGGTTTCAGCTCAGTCCGTCGTTGTGCGGTTTGCCGGCGATTCAGGCGACGGCGTCCAGCTTCTGGGCGGCCAGTTCGCCGACTCAACGGCGCTCTCGGGCTCGGATTTTTCGACCTTTCCGGACTTCCCCGCCGAAATTCGTGCACCCGTTGGGACTACGTTCGGCGTCTCGGCCTTCCAGATCAATCTGGGCTCGCGGAAAATCGCCACGGCCGGCGACGCGCCCGACGTGCTCGTCGCCTTCAATCCGGCCGCGCTCAAGGTGAACTTGCCGTTGCTACCCAAGGGCGCGCTCATCATTCTGAACACCGATGAGTTCAACGAGCGGAATTTCTCCAAGGCCGACATCAAGGCCGACGCCCGGACGACCGGCGAGCTTTCCGACTTTCGCGTCATCGAGATCCCCATCAAGACGCGAACGCTGGAGGCCGTGAAGGACTCCGGGCTCAATCGGCGCGACGCCGAGCAGTGCAAAAACTTCTGGGCCCTCGGCGCCGTGCTGTGGATGTTCGGCCGCGACACCAAACCGATCGAAGACTGGATCAACCGCAAGTTCGCCAAGGACGCCGCGGTCCTCGCCGGCAACATGATGGCGTTCAGGGCGGGGCATGCGTTCGCGGAGACCGCCGAGCTTTCGGCCGAAGTGCCGCAATTCGCGATCGGGCCTGCGCCATTTCCAGCAGGCGACTACCGATCGATCACGGGCGCGGAAGCACTGGCGCTTGGTCTCGCGGCGGCAGGCGAACTCGCCGACCGGCAGATCATGTTCTGTTCCTACCCGATCACGCCGGCCTCTCCGATCCTCCATCATCTGTCGAAAATGGGTGAACTGGGCGTCGCCACATTTCAAGCCGAAGACGAGATCGCCGCCTGCTGCGCGGCCATCGGCGCCTCCTATGGCGGCGCGATCGGCGTCACCTCCTCTTCGGGCCCCGGGATAGCGCTCAAAACCGAAGCGATCGGCCTCGCCATCGTGACCGAGCTCCCTCTCATCATCGTCAACTCGCAAAGAGGCGGGCCATCGACGGGCCTGCCGACCAAGACGGAACAGTCCGACCTCTATCAGGCCGTCTACGGACGAAACGCCGACGCGCCCTTGCCGGTCATCGCAGCCTCCGGGCCCGGGGACTGCTTCGAGGTGGCGATCGAAGCGACGCGCGTCGCGCTCCGCCACATGACGCCGGTCTTTCTTTTGACCGACGGTTACATCGCCAACGCCGCCGGCCCGTGGACGATCCCGGACATGACGAAATTCGAGAAAATCGCCACGAACGCTCCGCCGGCGGCGCCGTCCGAACCGGACGCGGTCAAGCGCGCCATCTGGAGCCGCAACCCGGAGACCCTTGGGCGGCCCTGGGTTGCGCCGGGGATGAAGGGCCTCACCTATCGGGTCGGCGGCCTCGAAAAAAACATGAACACCGGCGACATCTCCTACGATGACGACAACCATCAGGCGATGACGAATCTGCGCGCAAAAAAAGTCGAAAGCGTCGCGAACTTTATTCCTGCGCAAGCCGTCGAACAGGGACCTTCGCGCGGGGGCCTTATCGTCGTCGGCTGGGGCTCGACGCACGGCGTCATCTGGCGCGCGGTGAACGAGGCGCTGCGCCACGGGCTCGACGTCGCCCAGGCGCATTTGCGCTGGCTCAATCCCCTGCCGTCCAACCTTGGCTCGCTTCTTGCGAATTACGACCGGATTCTCGTCCCCGAGATGAATATGGGACAGTGCGCGACGCTGCTTCGGGATAAGCTCGAGGTCAATGTGATCTCGTTGCCGAAAGTGTCCGGACAGCCTTTCAAGATTTCAGAAATCCTTGACGCGATCCGGGCGAACCTGCCCAGCGCGGCGAGAGCGGCGGAATGAAACAGGGAGACTAAAGGGGTCTATGAGGTCGTTGGGTGTGGCGTTGGTCGCCTTGAGCGTTTTCGGGATGGGTTCGGCCGGGGCGTGCGAGGTGTCGTCGCTTTCCGGATTGAGGTCGTCCGATGTCGAGTCCGTGACCTACCAGATGGGCGCTCACCGGCCGGAAATGCCGCTTGAGGATTCGCGCCGCGTGGTGGCGCTGGTTGGGTTTTTGAAGCGCCTCGGCACGAACTGGGCGCCGGGCGGCGCCTCGTCGAACGATGGCGTCATCCGCTTTTACGAATCAGGCGACGTGGCCGCGAAAGTATTCGTCGGAACCAACACCGTCGCTACCGACAGATGCAAGCGCAAACTGAATCAGGACGAACTCGACGAGCTCTATTCGATTCTGATCGAGGGCTGACGGTACGCGCGTCGAGAGCCGGCCAGGAGTTTCGGCGAAATGGATCAAGCAAAATGAACGCTCCGCTGACCGCCAAGGACTTCGCGTCCGACCAGGAGGTGCGCTGGTGCCCCGGATGCGGCGACTACGCGATCCTGAAGACGGTGCTGAAGACGCTTGCCGATATCGGTTCGGACCCGGACAATACGGTGTTTGTCTCAGGCATCGGCTGCTCCTCGCGGTTTCCCTATTACGTCAATTCCTACGGCTTCCACACCATTCACGGCCGCGCTCCGGCCTTCGCGACAGGCCTGAAGCTCGCCAACCCGAAGCTCGATGTCTGGGTCGTCACCGGCGACGGAGACGGCCTCTCGATCGGCGGCAATCACCTGCTGCATGTGCTGAGGCGTAATCTCGATACGCAGATTTTGCTCTTCAACAACGAGATTTACGGCCTCACCAAGGGCCAGTATTCGCCGACGAGCCGCATCGGCACGCTGTCGCCATCATCGCCCAAGGGGTCGATCGACGCCCCCCTTCTCCCTTGCGCCTTCGCTCTCGGGGCGGGCGCAAAGTTCATTGCGCGCGGCATTGACACCGATGCGAGAAACCTCGGCGAGGTGCTGAAAGCCGCCCACGCCTTCAAGGGCGCCGCGTTCGTCGAGATCTTCCAGAACTGCATCGTCTACAATGAGGACGTGCACGCCGACTTCGCGGAAAAGAAGGTCGCCGACGCGCGCCAGATTCATGTCGAGCATGGCAAGCCGCTCCTGTTCGCCAAGGGGTCGAAGGGCCTCCGGCTCGACCCACGCACGCTGAAGCTGACCGTCGTCGATGTCGGCGCCGGTTCTGGTCCGGGCGACATTCCGCTTGCGGATGTCCTCGTCCACGACGAAACCAACCCGGCCTTCGCGCAGCTGCTGATCAACATGCCGCAGCAGGCGTTTCCGATGGCGCTCGGCGTCATCTACCGCGCGCCCGCGACGCCGTTCGACGAAGCGTTCTGGGCCCACCACGCGACGCAAGGAGCGCGGACCGGCAAGGTCTCGGCCGCGCTCCGACGCGCCAGCGTCTGGAAAAAGTAAGCGCGAAGCGGCGCGAGTCGCGCCAAATCCGGGCCAGCGCACGAACGAACGACACGGCTCATCCGGCCTTCGTGACCTGTTGAAAATCGGTCAGCGCAACGCGCGCTTTTCACCTAGCCGCGCTTCGCAAACGGGCGGAAATTCCGCTGCGATGGCGTGTGAACCCGAAAAAATAGGCTGCCTCGTCCCGTTGGAATCGGCGTCTAAGGGAGCGATGAGGCGAATCGGTCGGTCCTCCAGTGGTGCAGTCGTGAGGCTGCGCGCTCGCTTGTTGCAGGCGAGCGTGCTTTCCGCCGCGAGCGCCCCGTCAATTGCGCTGGCGCAGGATGTCTCGGCGCTGACGGGAGGCCTCAACCCCCTCGCACTGGGCGCGATCGGAGTATTCGCGCTCGCCGCGGGCGGGTTTCTGGCCTGGTCGCTACGGCTTGCGTCCGCCTCGCGCAATCAATCAGTCAGGTGGTCTACGAGGCTCGCCGAGATGGAAGCCCAGCTTGAGAAGGCGGAGGCCGTGCTGTCGGCCCATCCCGGACTCGTCCTCGTCTGGGAGGACGACTACGAGGCCATTGAGAAGGGCTGGGGCGAGCCGAAAATCCTTGGCGGACCGGCGGCGCTCGCTTCGCTCATGTCGTTCTCGAAGTCGGCGGAAGTCGTTGGCGTGCCGCCCGTGGGCCGCTTGCTCGAATCCTTGGGCGACTTGCCTGTTGAAGATGACGGTCCGCCGGAGGAAATGAAGAAGCTTCGCGACAAAGTTCGCGAACTGCGCGCGCACGGGCTCCCCTTCTCCGGTTCGGTCGTGACTTCGGAAGGGCGCGCCATTGAGGCGGATGGACGCGTCGCCGGCAGCCAGGTCGCGCTCTGGCTTACGGACCCCGCCGTGCGCATGGCGGAGGACGCTGGCATTCTCGGCAAAGTGCGCGAACGGACCACGGACCTGCATGGCGCGCTCGCGCTTCTCGACCGCGCGCCGATACCCGCCTGGCGCCGTAACGCCGATTTGACACTTGCGTGGGTGAACAAGGCCTATGCCGACGCAGTTGAGGCGGCGAGCCCGGCAGCCGCGCTGAAGGACCAGCTTGAACTCGACGCCGGCGCGAAGAAAATCGCCGAAAAGGCTGCTGCGGAGCGCAGGCCCGTCGAAGGGCGCATCATTGTCAATGTCCGGGGCGAGCGGCGCGTCTTCAAGATCGTCGAAACGCCGATGCACGCGGCGGGCGACGCAGCGCTTGGCGGGGTCGCGGCCGACATTACAGAACTTGACCGCACGCGCACCGATTTGAAGAATCATGCGGAAGCCAGCCGCAAGACTCTCGATCAGATTCCGGTGGCCGTCGCGCTCTTCAACGCCGCGCAGGCGCTCACCTATCACAATGAAGCGTTCGCCAGACTCTGGGGTCTCGACGAGGCTGAGCTTGAAACCCAACCGAGCCATGGCGAGATCCTCGACCGCCTGCGCCAGGAGCGCAGATTGCCCGAGCCCGACCACTACGCGACATGGAAGGGCGAGCAGCTCTCACTCTATGCGGCCTTCGAAGGCGCCCCGGACAACGCCGAAGACGCCTGGCGTCTGCCAGACGGACGAACGCTGCGTGTCGCCCGCGCGCGCCACCCGCTGGGCGGCATCGTGATAGTGTTCGAGGACATCAGCGAACGCCTCGCGCTGGCTGCGCGCTACAACACGCAAATCAATGTGCAGCGCGCCACGCTGAACAACCTCGCGGAAGGCGTCGCCGTGTTCGGCGCGGACGGCGCGATGCGCCTCCACAACACGGCCTTTCAACGCCTATTCCGTCTCGACAAGGAAATTCTCGCAGACCGGCCGCATATCGACAGGGTTCTGACGGCGCTGAAAGCGCAAATCTTCAGGGGCGCCGAGGCGCTGACCGAGGTCAAGCGGCGCGCAACCTCGTTGACGCCGGAAGACCGAGTGCCGCTTGAAGAGGCGAGCCTGTCGATCGTCGATGGCCGCAGCTTCTCCGTCGCCACCGAACCGCTCCCGGACGGCGCAACGCTGATGCGCCTTCTCGACGTAACCGACAGCCGCGAGCGCGAGAAGGAGCTGAAAGAGCGAAACGCGTTCCTTGAAGACATCGACCGGCAAAAATCCAAATTTGTCGATCACGTATCGTACCAGCTCCGGACGCCGCTCGCGACCATCATCGGTTTTGCCGAGATGCTGGATGATCAAATGTTCGGTATGCTGAACGATCGCCAGAAGGACTATGTGGCTAGCATTCTCACCGCTTCCCATCACTTGCGCGATCTCATCACCGACATCATCGACCTTGCGGTCATCGACGCCGGCAAGATGGCGCTGGAGCTTTCCTCGGTCGATGTGCGCGATCTCCTCGAGAACGCCGCGACCTATGCGGCGTTGAAGGCTGAAGATACGCAGACGCGGCTGTCGGTCGAATGTCCGAAAGACATCGGCGCCATCTTCGCTGACGGCAAGCGCCTGAAACAGGTGATGTTCAATCTGCTCTCCAACGCCTTCGCCTACACGGGCGCTGGCGGCAAGGTGATCCTCGGCGCGGATCGGACGCCAGGGCTCGTGCGCATTTTCGTCGCCGACACCGGTCGCGGGGTGTCGCCGCAAGATCAGGCCAAAGCCTTCGACCCGTTCGAGAGCCGCGGACCGTCGGCCGGCGCAGGCATCGGCTTGTCGCTCGTACAGAAGTTCATCAGCCTGCATGGCGGCTGGGTTCGCATGGAATCGGAGCCCGGCAAGGGAACGCGCGTCACCTGTTATTTGCCGGAACGCGCCGTTCCGGTCGCCGAGCCCGCACCTTCGCCGGCGCGCAGCGGCGACCTGTCGCGCACGAACGGAAAAGGTCAGGCCGACCGACGCAAGCGCGCTGGCGGATCAGGGCCCAAGGCGCAAGCGGCGGAGTAGATCGCCGCCTGCTCCGGTGAAGGTCGATCGCGTTTTCCTGGAAAGCTTGCTTTGATGTGGCTCACGGTCGCGGAACTCGCATTGGCCGCCTTGATTGCCGGATCGGTCTTGTTTCGTGGAGTCTGGCCTTTCGAAGCGGCTGCAAGCGCACTCACGCAGCTTGCCCTACTCGCCGTCATGGTCGCGGTATTGTCGTTGCTGTTGTGGCGACCGGTCAGCGCATCGGTGCTGATTGCAGCCGCAGCCTTCGCGTTTTGGAGAACAGCCGAAGCAGTGGCCCCGCCTTCGCCGCCGGTCACCAATCCCGACATCACGGTCGTCTGGGCGAATCTTTACAACCGCCCACGCAGCCTCTCTGCGGTGCAAGCATTGGCCTTGCGCGAAAGCGCCGACATCCTCGCCATCGCCGAGTATCCGGCCAAGGACTATCTTACTCCTGAATTCCTGGCCGCATATCCGCACCGCTACCCCGAGCGTCGCAGCAAAGGGCAGAACAGCGTGGTCTTCAGCCGCACAGCGTTCCTTTCGGCGACGGAATTGCCGGCGAAGCGGCATCCGCCGATTCGCTTGACATCGATCATCGACGGCGCGGAGCTGACAATCATCGCCGTCCACCCGCCGGTTCCCTTCACGCCCAAGGCCCTCGCGCGCCAGCGCGACGAGATCGCGGTCGCCTTCAGAGCCGCGCCGAGGGGCGAAAGCTACATCATCATCGGGGACTTCAACGCGGTTCCGTGGAACAGCGTTCTCACCGGGCCGACTATTGGCCTCGAAGCGCCCAAGCGCCTTTCTCTTGGCGCGCGCGCAACCTGGCTTTCGCCATTGCCTTTAATCGGCGCGCCGATCGATCATGCTTTCATATCCAATGATCTCGTCGGCGCCGTCCGGCTCGGACCGGCAAACGGCTCGGATCACCTGCCACTCATCGTCAATATCAAACTTGACGGCGCCGCCAGTCACGCGTCTCTCGCCGCCTCGTAGATTCCTCTGGCGATCGCGCGGGTAACGCAGTCCGCAGCCGCCGAGCCGATGCGGGCGACTTGGGCGGCGCGCTCCAGCCCCTCGCCGAGTCTTGCTTTGGCAGTTCCAACGGCGAATATCGTATCGCCGTCGAACGGCGTGTGAGCAGGGCGAACGGCCCGCGCGAGGCCATCATGAGCCATCATGGCGACGCGCTTGAGCTCCGATGTGCTCAAATCTGCCGAAGTCGCCACGAGCCCGATCGTCGTGTTCACGCCTGCACTTAGCCGTCCACGGCTTGCAAGGCGCGATTGATTGGGGAGCGGATCGTCAAGGGGCGTTGGCGCTGGCGCGTAGGGTCCCCCGAATTCCCCGGCGACCTCGAAGGGAAAGGCCCAGGGCGTCTTGCCGTCCGGCATCAGCGCCGAGCCGATGGCGTTGTTGACGACGATCGCTCCGACAACGAGGCCTTGGCCCAAATCGATCGACGCAGACCCAAGGCCGCCCCAGACGAGGCCTGCTTTACCCCCGCGCCCGCCGCCACATCGTCCGAGTTCGAAATCCCTCGCAGCTGCTGCAACGGCCGCGAGCCCGAGCGCGCGATAAGGCGGCGTCTCGCCCCAG
>JBEBFW010000148.1:0-8260 GCA_040081755.1 Parvularculaceae bacterium | reverse complement strand
GCGGAACGGGAAAAACGCTGGCGCACTTTCGCTGCACGCAACTGGTGCTGTGGCCGAGTGGCTAGCCCTTATCGCGCGGACTAAAACGCGCGCTACTCCTCCGCATCGATCGCCTCGATGGCGAGCGCCGCCTCGTCGAGAGCTTCCTGCACGCGCTCAAGGCGCTCAAGAACGCCTTCAATCGTCTTGCGTGCTGCAGGGGACAATTCTTCCGCCTCGGCGGGCGAGGCGCGCGCCAAAACCGCGGCGTACGGGTTGACTGGTTCGGGCGCGGAGCGATCGTCGCTTTCCTCGTCGAGGAGCGGGCGCAGCTCGAAGGGCTGGCCGGCGGCGGCGAGACGCCCGATCTCGGCGATGTATTTGACTCCATAGTCGCGGAAGATCTTCTGCACGCCCTTGGTCGTGTAGCGCTCGCTGTAAAGGAGCGCCTTCACGCCGCGCAAAACGTCGATGTCAAAGGTGCGGTAGTAGCGCCGCCCGCCGGCGCGTCGCATGGGGCGGATCTGGCCGAACACTTCCTCCCAATGGCGCAATACATGTTGCGGCGCATCAATTTCGGTCGCGGCTTCGCTGATCGTCCTGAACGCGTCAGCCGCCTTCATCATCGCCATGGGCGCGCCTCCTTATTCGGCGGCGTCTTTGCGAGGTGCTGAAGCGTTAATTGATTCTTTGAGGACATGCGAGGCGCGGAAGGTGATGACGCGCCTCGGCGTGATCGGCACTTCCTCGCCGGTTTTGGGATTGCGGCCCATGCGCATCTTCTTGGCGCGCACGGAAAAGGTCCCGAAGGAGGAAATCTTGACGGGCTCGCCGCGCTCCAGCGCAGCCGCGACCTCCTCAAGGATGCGCTCGACGAAAACAGCCGATTCGTTCCGCGACACCCCAAGCGTCCGGTAGACCGCCTCGGTGAGGTCGGCGCGGGTCGTCGTCTTTCCGGCCATAGCGCGTAAGCCCCCAAACGGCTTCAGGGATCGTCCGTCAATCTAGCGTTCCGCGCCGAGGCCGGTCAACAAGTTATTGAATTTGTTAGAAAGTTACGGCCGGCCCTCGATCAGGCGCGCAGCAGGGCCGCGCCCCAGGTGAGCCCGCCGCCCATACCCTCGATCATCACGAGATCGCCTTTCTTGATGCGGCCGTCAGTCACGCCCTGGTGGTAGGCGAGCGGGATCGAAGCCGCCGACGTGTTGCCCTGTCCCGCGATCGTCGAGACGACTTGATCCGGACGCAGATCGAGTTTCTTCACCACGCCCTGAATGATGCGCTCATTGGCCTGATGCGGAACGAACCAGTCGATGTCGGTCGGGTCGATGCCAGCCTGTCGCGCCACCGTTGTCATGGCCTCTGCGATGCGCTCGATCCCCTCGCGAAAGACCCTGTTGCCCTGCATGCGCACATGGCCGGCGACGCCGGTCGAAGAGACGCCGCCATCGACATAGAGGAGATCGACGAGACTTCCATCCGTGCGCAGATAAGAGGCGATGACGCCGCGCCCGCCCGCGGCTTCTTCGGGCATCGCCTCAACCACGAACGCGCCAGCGCCGTCGCCGAAGAGCACGCAGGTAGCGCGATCGGTCCAGTCGAGAATCCGCGAGAAGGTTTCGGCGCCGATGACCAGCGCGCGACGATGCTGTCCCGACGTCAGGAATTTCTCGGCGGTGGCCAGCGCGTAGATGAAGCCGGTGCACACGGCCTGAATGTCGAAAGCCGCGCCCTGCTTCACGCCGAGCTTGGCCTGCACTATGGCGGCGGTTGCGGGAAATGTGAGGTCCGGCGTCGTCGTCGCCACGATGATGAGATCGATATCGGCCGGATTGACGTCCGCCGCGCGCATCGCGTTGCGCGCCGCATGCGCCGCGAGGTCGGAGGTTCGCTCATGCGCGCCCGCGATATGGCGCTCGCGAATGCCGGTGCGCTCGCGGATCCACTCGTCGCTGGTGTCGACGGTTTTGGAGAGATCGGCGTTCGTCAGGATTTTCTCGGGCAGGTACGCCCCGCAGCCGGTCACGACAGCCTTGAGTTTCATTCGGCCGCCGCTCTCGGATTGCTCGAGGAGAGAAAGTCTCCCCGCCGCGCCGCTACTTTCGAGACGGTCTCCGCGATCTCGGCGAGAATCGGACGCCCCGCGAGATTGGCGGTCATTTCGACGGCGCTCCTGATCCCTCTCGCATCCGACCCCCCATGGCTTTTGACCACAATGCCGTTGACGCCAAGAAGAAGGCCGCCGTTCATGGACGACGGATCCATGCGCGTCTTCAGTTTCTTCAGGCCTCGGAACATCAGAAGAGAGGCGAGCCTTGAATTGATGGAGGTTTTCAGCGCCTCCTTGATCCATGAGCCGACGAGGCGCGCCGCGCCCTCCGCCGTTTTCAGCGCGATGTTGCCGGTGAAACCGTCGGTGACGACGACGTCGAGCCTGCCGCTCGAGATGTCGTTGCCTTCAACAAAGCCCACGAACGCCATTTCGGGATCGGCCTCGCGCAGGACCCGCGCGGCCGAGCGGATGAGTTCGTGGCCTTTGAGCTCCTCGGCGCCCACATTGAGGAGGCCGACGCGCGGCTTCTCCTTGCCCGCAATCGCCCTTGAGAACGCCTCGCCCATGATGGCGAACTGAACGAGTTCATCCTCGCTCGCCTCGACATTGGCGCCGACGTCGAGAACGACCGTGCGTCCGGAATTGGTGGGCCAGAGCGCGGTCAGCGCCGGACGGTCGACGCCGGCGATCATGCCGAGCTGCATGCGGCTCACGGCCATCAAGGCGCCGGTATTCCCGCCCGAGACCACGGCGTTCGCCTCGCCCTTCTCAAGCGCGGCCACCGCCAGCCACATGGAGGTATCGCGGCCGCGCCGCAGAACATGCATCGGCTTGTCGGTCATGGCGACGGCGGCCGGCGCGTGCCGGATTTCGACTGCGCCGACGCCCGAATGCGCCGCCAGAAGCGGACGCAGCTTCGCCTCGTCGCCAAACAGCAGCACACGCGCGGAAAGCCCCTTCGACAGGGCCGCCGCGACGCCTTCGACGACCGGTTTTGGACCTCCATCGCCGCCCATCGCATCGACGGCGAGGGTCAGCGGGCCGGTCTTGGATTGGCTCAAGGCGTCGCCCTCCCTGGCGTGGCGGATTTGAAATTCGCTCCACACCTTCTGCGTGACCCGATGCGAATTTCATATCCACAAGCCATGCTAGCCACATGATCTTGCTGGCGTCCTTGCCGAATCCGAAGTTCGCTCGGGACAGCGACAAGAAGTGCGGACTTCGGATTCGGGACGCCAGCGGGTCGGGGGAAGATACTCCCGGCCGGGCCGGTTGCAATGGCGACAAAAGGCGGGGTTTGGACAGCCAAATTCTTCTCGCCTTGCGTGTGGTGACGCGACCCTATCCTACTCTCGGTCGCAGCCCCTATCAACTATGGCGCGGATTGGGGAGCGACGGGTCGAGCGCCGCCCGCCGTTTGGAGAGGCAACCCGGGCGCGCGGCGCTTTATGCGAAAGTCGGTGAGAATGTCTCTTTTGAAGAATGAAGATCACGATGGAGGCTTACGACGCGACCTCAGCCTGATCTTGCCGCGCCGGCATGCGTTGGGTCTTCTTGCGTCTGCAGCACCTGCGATCCTGCTGGGAGGCTGCGCCAAGGGGCGCGCCGACACGGCGTCGCTATGCGTCGCCGCATCGACGGAAACGAACGGTCCGTTTCCGGCTGATGGATCGAACAGCATCGATGGCGCGCGCGCCAATCTTCTCATCGAGAGCGGCATCGTGCGCAGCGATATTCGTCCGAGCCTTGGATCGGTCACTGGAACGGCCGACGGCGTTCCGGTTGAAATGTCCATCGCGCTGGTCGACGTCAATCGATCCTGCGCGCCGCTGTCAGGATACGCCGTCTATGTCTGGCAGTGCGACGCGAACGGCGAATACTCGCTCTACGAAATTCCGGATCGGAACTATCTGCGCGGCGTCGGCGTCACCGGCGCGGATGGCAAGGTCGCCTTCACCACGGTGTTCCCGGGCTGCTATCCGGGGCGCTACCCGCATATTCACTTCGAGGTCTATGACAATCTCGCGCGGGCGACCTCATTCGCCAATCGCCGCCTCGTTTCCCAGCTCGCCCTGCCGGAAGATGCGTGTGCTGAAGTCTACGGCCAAGCCGGGCTTTATCGCAGCAATCTCGCGCCCTTTGAGCGAACATCGATCGCCAGCGACGGGGTGTTCAACGACAATTCCGCCGCGCAAATGGCGGCGCAGACGCTGAAAATGGCGGGCTCTCCGCAGAGCGGTTATTCGGCGACGTGTAGGGTCGGAATTGCCGTGTAGCACCCTCTATTCGCCGTCGCGGGGTTTGCCGATGGCGGTCTTGAGGGCGGCGAATGGAGAGACCCGCTTCTCCGGCGCATAGGCTTCGGCGAGCGAGGGTGCGCCGGGCTTGCGCGGATAGGGATCCATCTCCAGCGCCAGTTGCTGAACAAGGATCTCGCCCAGATCGATGACATCCCCCTGAAGGGGCTCGGGAGTCGCTTCGTCGATCTCGACTTCCGTCTCGTCGCCTTCGTCGTGTGTAAAATTGATCTCGAAGGTTCGCGAAATCGCTTCGTCGAAAACCTCGAGACTGACCACGCACTCGCGCTGGACGACGGCGTCGATCCGCGCCGCCATGTCGATGCCGCCGAGCCTTCTTGCGATATCGAACGCGCCCTTGAGACGGATGAGGCCCGGAACCTCAAGGCGCCTTGCAATCAGCGCGCGCTCCGCCTCCCCCGCTTCGATCTCGACATGGGCGCCGTGCGCGGGAATGTTCTCGACGACGACGATCTCGTTGCGCGCAACCGAATGGGTCATGGCGCAGCTCCTTCCGGCGTCGGAAATCGGATTATCCCTTGCGCGAGCGACTCGAAAGGCTGCGCGGCAAGATCCGCCGCACTCGCCCACACATAACGCGCGAGTTGGACCGCGGCTCTCCGGTCCGGCGAGAAATATACGTTGCGGGCGAGCGCCGATTCCAGCGCCCCAGTCTCTGCGCCCTCCTCTATGGCCGCGTCGTAGGCAGCCATGCGGCCGTGCAGGCCCTCGGCGAGCGCGCGGATTTTTCGTCCGACAACGAGGTCGCCGACGCCCGCCTCGCGCAGGGAATCGTCCATGTTCTCGAAGAACGCCTCGCTGACGCAGCGACCGAGCTGGCGCGCGCCGCCCTCGGATTTGAGGCGCGTCAGAACGAGAAAGACATGCAGCATGACAAGCTCGCTGCGCCCTTCGACCGTGTCCGCGACTCCCAGTTCTTCATAGAAAATCGGCAGCCGGGCCTGCCCGACGGCGCGGCCGTAGAGCGCCTGCGCCGCCTCCCGATTGGGGTCTTTCCTTAGGAACGGCAAAATCATATGGTCCGGCGTCTCTTGGGGCCCTGCCGAATCCGAGGTAAGCCCCGGGACGAAGAGGATCAAGCGAATGGTTCGTCCGGTACTGGCGTTTTCCCTGCTCTCGGCGGCGCTTTTGTCTGCGCCCGGCTGCGTTTCGGTGCGGACTTCGCATGGCTACATCCTTGAGCGCGGAGAAACCGAAGTATCCGGACGCGTCGGCCTCGACACCAAGGAAAGCATTCTCGCCAAATACGGCGAACCCTCGATGATCGGCACCTTCGACACCAACGCCTGGTATTTCCTCGCGAGCTTCGACCAGTCGCGCGCCTTCTTCCGGCCGCGCGTCAAAGACCGGGCTGTCGTCGCGATCAAGTTCGACGAAGCGGGCCTCGTGAAGTCCGTCGACAAGATTAC
Source organism: Parvularculaceae bacterium (assembly GCA_040081755.1). Taxonomy (GTDB): domain Bacteria; phylum Pseudomonadota; class Alphaproteobacteria; order Caulobacterales; family Parvularculaceae; genus Amphiplicatus. Next base: position 2,501 of record JBEBFW010000148.1, on the reverse strand, counting down.
GGTCGATGAGGGCATCGCGGTGAAGATGGCCTCCCGCGAGACGCCGACCCGCGGCAAGGAGCTCTCCATCTGGGAACAGCTCATTGGCAACGTCGGCCAGCTGCCCGCCGGCGCCATTGGCGGCCAGGAACAATCCCCCGGCGGCCCGCGGTAGTTGGGATCCCCCTCGGGCCCCGCTTGATTTCGCCTGATTCCTGTAATACATTGTATTACAATGTATCTTAGGAGGCCAGCGATGGCTAACGACGCGCCCATTTCCGTGCGATTGCCGGAAGAAACCCGAAACGCGCTGGACAAGGCAGCGACCAAAACGCAGCGCTCGCGCGCGTTCATCATCAAGGAGGCGCTCGACCGGCATTTGATTTCGATTCTTGAGGAGGAGACGGTGAATGCTCCCCGCCGTTCCTATGAGCGGCTAAGGGCGCTGCGCGGAGTCGGCGTCGGGTCCGAGGGCGGACGAACAGCAGCGGAAATCGCCGCCACGATCCGCGAGATTCGCGGTGAAGATTGAATCGATCTCGAGAGCGAAGCGCGCCTATTTCGACTCGAACGTCTTCATCTATCTTGCAGAAGGCAGACCCGATCTCCAGGCTGCGGCCAGCCGTGCGCTCGACGCAGCCGAAAGCGGGAATGCAGAGATCGTCACGAGCGAGATTGCGCTTGCCGAATGCCTTTACGGCGCAAGTCGAAGGAACGACGAGCGACTCGCCCATCACTACCGTAGTCTTTTGCAATCGGGTGAGAGATTCATCCTTGCACAGATCGATCTGCCGCTGCTGGACCTTGCCGCTCTCATCGGACCTCAATCAGGCCTGAGGCTGATCGACGCTGTCCATGTCGCCACGGCAATCTCCACGGAATGCGACGTTTTCGTCACCAACGACAAGGGCATTCGCGGACGTCCCGGCCTGAGCGTCGCGCTTCTGGAGGACGGCTGAAACGGCAGCTTGCTTCAGCGACTACGCCGCCATCCTTGCGATCAGCTTGCGCAGGAAACGCGTCGCCTCGGCGACCTGGTCGATGGCGATCCACTCGTTCGGCTGGTGCGCCTGGTCGATGGAGCCGGGACCGCAAATGACCGTCGAGAAACCGGCCTCCTGGAACTGGCCGGCCTCCGTGGCAAAAGCGACGACCTCGGTCGCGTTGCGCCCGGTGAGCGACTTCGCGAGGTCCGCCGCCGGATTGTCCGCCAGCGGCGCCAAAGGCGGCGCGTTCGTCATCTGAACCGTGCCGACGCGGCAGCCGCCTGCTTTCCTGCGCATGTCGGCCTCGACGCTGCGCGCGTAGTCTTCGAACTCGCTGAGAATTGCAGCGGGCGACTCGCCCGGGATGACGCGGCAGTCCCAGTCGAAAACGCACTCGCCGGCCATGATATTGAGCTGCGTGCCGCCATGCGCGACGTTGACTGTCATAGTGGTGTAGGGCGGATTGAAGGGGCTCGCTTTGTCGGGCGTTGCGGCGCGCGCGCCCCGCATGCCGGTCAGATTCACGATAAGGCGCGCTGCGGCCTCGACGGCTGAGACGCCTCGATCCGTCTGACTTGAATGCGTCGTGTAGCCGGTGACCGTCGTGCGGAACGAAGCGATGCCCTTGTGGCCGTCGATCACTTTCATGAGCGTCGGCTCGCCCACGATCACCGCCGAGGGCGCCGGAAGCCGGCCCTTGATTTCGGCAATCATGTGCGGTGCGCCGAGGCAGCCGATCTCCTCGTCGTAGGAGAGGGCGAAAATCAGCGGCCGCTTCAGGTTCGCGGCGGCCATTTCCGGAACGAGCGACAATCCGACAGCCGAGAAACTCTTCATGTCGGACGCGCCGCGGCCATAAAGGCGCCCGTCCATCTCCACGGCCTTGAAGGGGTCGCTCGCCCAGTCCTGCCCCGCGACCGGCACCACGTCCGTGTGCCCTGAGAGGATGACGCCGCCTTCGACGTTCGGCCCGACGACGGCGTAGAGATTGGCCTTGCTCTTGTCGGCGTTGTGGACGCGATGGGTCTCGGCCCCGAACGACTTCAGATATGCCTCGACATCGTCGATGAGGGCGAGATTTGATTTCGACGACGTCGTGTCATGCGCGATGAGGCGCGAAATCCAGGCGAGCTGCGGGGAAATGTCCATGCGGCCTCGTATCAGGTATTGGCCCCCGCCGCTATGAGCGCGCCGCCCTATGACGCATACAGATCAAAGCGCTTCCTCGAACAGGTCCAGCATCGCCCGCCAAGAGCGCCGATCGGCCGGAGCGTCATAGCGAAACCCCGGCCAGCCGTGAGCGTCGATCGCCTTGTTCGTGTAGGAATGCCCGACGCCGCCAAACACATGAAGCTGCCAGTCGGCGCCCGCCGCTGTCATGGACTGCGCGAAGGCGAGGCGGTCCTCCTGCGGAACGACCGGATCGCGGTCGCCGATCATCATCAGAACTTTTGCGCGGATAGGACCGTCGGCGCTGCCGGCCGGCCGTTTCAGCCCGGGATGAAATCCGACCGCGCACCTGATCGGGGCGCCGGC
>JBEBFW010000147.1:0-8264 GCA_040081755.1 Parvularculaceae bacterium | reverse complement strand
AACCAGAGCCTCCTTGTGCGGATCATTTCCGGCATCGTCGGCGGAATTGGCGTCGGCCAGGGCGCCAACATGGCCGGCATGGGCTCGCTCCTCGGCGACGGCGAGGCGATGCAGATGATTCAAAGCGTGCTCGAAGGCGGCGTCGGCGGGGGCGTGCTCGCCACAATCGCCGGCATGATGGGCAAGAAAAAATAGAACCTTGGCGGTCCTTGCGGCGGTCGGCCGTCGCAAGGACCTACTCCTCCTCGAAGAGGCTCCCTCCGGAGAAAGCGCTCGGGGGCAGACTGGACGAGTAGACGGCCGCCCCGCCGGGCTTGGGGCCCTTCGGTTGGCGGTCTCGAGACGCATCAACCGGCGTTTCATCGGCGACGCCGTCACCGGTCGCCCGCTCGACAATGCGGCCTTCATGGCCCTTCGATTTTCTCAGCTTCATTACGCGCCGCGTCACCGTTGTCGGGGCCGGAAGGGCCCGCGTTCCAGCCCCCCTCGGCCGACCGGCGCAGCTTGAAGCAGCCTGCCGCCTCGCACGGGCGAGGGCAACCGCAAGAGCGCCGGATGCGCATGAATTCCCTGACAGAAGTGCGGCCAGCCGATCCATGGGAACGACCATGAGAACAGCTTGCCGAGCCGGCGTCGTTCCTCTATAGACCCGCGCTCAAATCACGGACTTTGAACGACGGCCCCCCGGGGTGATGCAAGCTCCCGGCTGCGAGGCCCATGAAACAAGGCGCTTAACATGGCTCAGACCGACGTTTTCTATTGCGAAGTGCGCGACAGAACCGGCACCGGCGGCGCGCGCGCCGCGCGGCGCGATGGATGGGTCCCGGGCGTCCTTTATGGCGGCGAGACGGGTCCAGTATCGATCAGGTTGCGCTACACGGAAGTGGCGAGGGCCTATCAGGCCGGCCGCATGCGCGCGCATCTGGCGAAAATCGAAGTGCCCGGACAGGACTATCTTCAGCCGGTGATCGCCCGTCAGGTGCAGACGGATCCCGTACGCGACTTCCCGATTCACGTCGATCTCATGCGCGTCGATGAAAAGACGCGCATCGACGTCGATATCCCGGTGAGGTTCGTCAACGAGGAACAGTCGCCGGGCCTGAAGCGTGGCGGCGTCTTGAACATCGTTCGCCACACCGTGAAGGTTTATGCGCCCGCGACGGCGATCCCGGAGTTCTTCACGGCGGATGTCACCGGCCTCGATATCGGAGACGCGATCAAGATTTCGGCGATCAAGCTGCCCGACGGCGTGACCCCGACGATTACCGACCGCGACTTTACCGTCGCCACCATCGCCGCCCCGTCGGCGCTGAAATCGGAAGAAGAAGAAAAGGCGGATGCCGAAGCGGCGGCGACGGCCGCGACGCCTGTGGAAGGCGCTGCGCCGGTCGCTGGCGCGCCCGCAGCGGGCGCAGCGCCCGCCAAGGGCGCCGCTCCAGCTCCGGCCAAGGACGAAAAGAAGAAGTAGGCACGCTTCCGGTCATTCCAGTCGGACTACGGTTGGAGCTTGGGGCCATCCTTCGAGACGCGCGCTCAGTGTTGCGTGCACGGAGCAAGTGGCGAGGCGCGCTCCTCAGGATGAGGCTTTCTCGTGTATTTGGCGAGCGGACTGATAAGACAGCGCGTTCAACGAAACGATCGCCGAGCCTCATCCTGAGGAGCGCGCCTCGCCACTTGCTCCGTCTACGCCACAGGGCGCGCGCGTCTCGAAGGATGGCCCGGAACTCCATTTCATCCTGAGCCTTTCGAGGTCCGCGAGGGGCGTGGCGATGGGCGAGAGCGAAAAGTAGAGAACGCGCGATGTCCGCTTCGCTCATTCTTGTCGGCCTTGGCAACCCCGGAGGTGAATACGCCCGGCACCGGCACAATGTCGGCTTCATGGCGGTGGACGCCATCGCCGACGCCTGGTCGTTTGGTCCGGGGAAAAAGAGATTTCGCGGCGAGACGCGCGAGGGCGAGCTTGGCCCCGGTCGCGTCAAAACGCTGATTCTCAAACCGCACACTTACATGAACGACTCCGGCGAATCTGTGGGGGCGGCCATGCGGTATCTCGATCTCGATCCGGCTGACGTCGCCGTTTTCCATGACGAGCTTGACCTCGCCCCCGGCAAGGTCAAGGCCAAGCTTGGCGGCGGAACCGCTGGCCACAACGGCTTGCGCTCGATCGATGCGCATATCGGTCCGGACTTTCGGCGCGTGCGTATCGGCATCGGCCATCCCGGCGACAAGGATCGCGTCTATCGGCACGTGCTCGGCGATTTCGCCAAGGCCGACCGGGACTGGCTCGAACCCCTGCTCAAGGCGATCGCAGAAGCAGCGCCGACGCTCGTCGAGGGCGACGCCAGATTCACGAGCGCCCTCGCCCTCAGGCTCAATCCGCCGAAACCGAAGGCGGGATTGGGGATTAGGGATTAGGGATTGGGCCGCGACAATATACTCGGGCCGCTGGCCCCTCATGCGGATTGAGCCGCCACCCGCGGCCCCTTAATCCCTAATCCCTAATCCCTAATCCCCAGAGGCGTCATGGGTTTCAAGTGCGGTATCGTCGGCCTGCCGAATGTCGGCAAGTCAACGCTGTTCAATGCGCTGACGCGCACGGCCGCAGCGCAGGCGGCGAATTACCCGTTCTGCACGATCGAGCCCAATGTCGGGGAAGTCGCTGTGCCCGAGCCGCGTCTGTTCAAGCTCGCTGAAACCGCGAAGTCGAAGGAAGTCGTTCCGGCGCGCATGCAGTTCGTGGACATTGCCGGACTTGTCAAAGGCGCCTCCAAGGGCGAAGGCCTCGGCAACCAGTTCCTCGCCACCATTCGCGAAGTCGATGCGGTCGTCTACGTGTTGCGCTGCTTCGACGATCCCGACGTGACGCATGTGGCGAACAAGATCGATCCGATTGCGGACTTTGAGACGGTCGAGACGGAATTGATGCTCGCCGATCTCGATAGCCTCGAAAAGCGAAAGCCGAACCTCGAGAAAAAAGCCAAGGGCGGCGACAAGGAATCGAAGGCGACCCTTGCGCTCGTCGAGCGAGCGCTCGCCTCCCTCAGCGAAGGGCGCCCGGCGCGCACCGTCGCCATCGCGCAGGAAGATCGCAAGACCTTTGACGGCCTGCAGCTCTTGACCGGCAAGCCGGTTCTGTTCGTCGCCAATGTCGATGAGGCGTCGGCGGCGGCCGGCAACGCATGGTCTAAGCGGGTCGAGATGGAAGCCAAAGCGCATGACGCCGCCGCCGTCGTCATCTCGGCCAAGATCGAATCCGAAGTCGCGCAGTTGAGCGAGACCGAGCAGGCGGAATATCTCGCCGCGCTCGGCCTTGACGAGCCGGGCCTCAACCGTCTGATCCATGTCGGCTTTTCGCTGCTCGGCCTGCAAACCTATTTCACCGCGGGCCCGAAGGAAGCGCGGGCCTGGACCATTCACAAGGGGTGGACCGCCCCACAGGCGGCCGGGGTCATTCACACCGACTTCGAACGGGGCTTCATCCGCGCGGAAACGATCGCTTATGCGGACTATGTCGCGCTCGGCGGCGAGCAAGCCGCCAAGGACGCCGGCAAGATGCGCCTCGAAGGAAAGGACTACGTCGTCAAGGACGGCGACGTCATGCTGTTCAGATTCAATGCTTGAGAGGTGGATCCGGTTCGTCCTGCGCCTGCAGGTTCCGGCGTCTCTGCGAGGTGTAGTCGCGGATTTCTCGCTCCTGCTCTTCTTTCGGCCGGGCGCAAAGCGGCTGACGGCGCCGGTTCGCATGACCATTGGGGCGCTAGTCGTGCTCGTCGCCGCGCAGGCGAGCGAGATGTTCGGGCCCTTCGAGTCTCCGGACTCGCGCCATTGCTGCCAGCACGGGAATGTCGCGCTGCACATCGCGCTGGCGGATGCGTATTGCGGCCTGAAGAACCGCATGTTCCAGCCGACGGGTTCGATGTTTCTCGGCCTTGACGAGCAAACGGCCGAACTTCCGCTCGCCGAGTATATCGTTCGAGAGACTGGCGCCCCCGATTTGGCTGCGGCCTGCAAGGCGGCGGCTCCATACGCGAACTTTCACGAGTATTCGGTGAGCGCGCTGATGAAAGCTGCGCTCGCGCTGCCGCCGAAAGACACGGCGCTGAGCCTTATGGAGAAAATACGTGCGTTCGTGATCGCGGCGGCTCTCATCGGCGGCGCGCTCGCCGCGCTCTGCCGCATCGGCGTTGTTCCGATCTACGGCGCCTATGGCGTGGCTCTCAGCCTGACGCGGACGCTCGAGCCCTATGCATGGTCGGACTATTATTACTACCTCCCCGTGCTCCTTCTCTTCATGGTGAGCGTCACGGCGGCGTTCGGTTTTCTGCTTATCAAGGCGCGAACGCCCGTTTTCCTCGCCTTTGCGTTGTTCGTCGGCCTCGCTTTTGAGATCGCCGTAAATCTGCGCACCAGCTATGGCGCGGCTTTCGCCATCGGTCTCCTGCTCTCCGCGCTTGCCGGATTGGCCCTGCTTTGGCGCAGGAGAGCATCGTCGGCCCGCATCGCCTCCCGCGTCGCCGTGATCGCCATCGCCATTGGCTCATCGATGGCGGCCAACGCGTTCATCTTCAAGTCGTTCCGCGCCGCCGACGCCGGCAGCGAGATCGAGTATCACCTCTTCTGGCACCCGGTGGTGCTGGGGCTGGCCGTTCCGGGTACGGAGTTTACGAGAACGGAAGGCATCTCATGGAGCGACGCCGTCGGCGTCGATCTCGCGCGACGCGTCGATCCTGATGTCGGCACCGACGGCCTCACTTACGAGGCGGCTCTCAAGACATACTACCTGTCACTCTGGCGCGAGCACCCGAAAGAGATGGTCGAGGTCTATTGGCGCAAGCTCGGGACTTTCGGCGCCGATCACGCCGAGTTCCTCGCCCGCCATCGTTTCTCCGGGTTCCTGAGCGACTGGAACCTTCACGGAGCACCCCTGGTTCTACTGATCGGCGCCGCCTTCCTCGCCATGACATGGCTCAGCCAGCGTCTCGAGATCATCGAATTCGGCCTGTTCGCGGGAGCCACGTCAGTCTTCCTGGTGATGATGCAGATGGAGTTCGTGCTGATCTATTCGCAATTCGCCTACACGCATAACGGATCGAGCCTTGCGCTTATCCTGTTGATGCAATGGTGCGTCGTCATCGCGGCGTCGCTGTGGATCTACGACCGATTTGTGGAGAAGCTGCGTGGCCGGACATCCTGAGGACAAGGCGGCGCCCGCCAGGCGAGGGATCCGGCGCATTCGCCCGTCTCTTCTCATTCTTCTGGCGTTGATGGCCGCCGAGGCTGCGGCTCGCCTTATCGGCGGCTACGCCCTGACTTCCCTGCCGCTCGTTCGGCGCGACGAAGTCTTGTCGCGACAGTCGGGGATCGTTCCGCTCACCTTTCGCTCAGGCCAGTTCGGCGCCTCGCGCCCTCAACAGACATGGCTTCAGCGCCATGGCGTCCTGCGCTGGAGCATTCCCCCGAAAGTCGCGGGCCCCGCCGAATGGGCGGCGCCGGACAAACCCGGCGAAGCGAATGCGCTTTCGTTTGAATATCCGCCCGCGACGCTCCTGCCGGGCGGCATCGCGACGGATGGCTACGGCTGGCGCGCCACCGGCGGCGAGGCAAAGCAGGGCGCCATCCGCGTCGCTTTTGTCGGCGCGGACTTCACCTTCGGCGAGGACGATATCTCTCTCCCCGCTCTGGTTCAGGCGGAACTTGACCGGCGCACCGCAAGGACGCCGGGGCTGCGCGGACGGACGTTTCAGGTCTTCAACCTCGGGCGAGAAGGTCTCGACCCGGAGTTTTTCGCTTCGAAGATCGCGGCCGAGGCCGCGCAAGCAAGGGCGGATTTCGTCATTATCGAGAATGTCGAACCATTTGCAGCGCCAGTCGAGTTCGCGCGCTTTCGGGGAAGCAACAAGCGCTGGATCGCGTTCATGAACTGGGCGGAATACTGGGCGTTCAACGACTCTGTCATGTCGCGGCCGCGCGCCTTGAGCGCGCTCTACAATTCCGTCATCGCGCCATTGCGCGAGCAGACCGGCAAGTACGAGTGGCAATTCGATGAGGCAACAGCGGGGCCAGAAGCGCTGAAAAAATCTTCGGACCTCAACGCGGCCATCGCCGCCGCAGGGGATCTCGGCGCCGTTCCGATCGTCCTTGGCGCGAGATCCGTCGTGCGTTCCGGCCAGACTTTTCCGCGCGACCGCCGCCTGCTGCGCCTCAATTGGTATCGGACCGAGCGGGCGATAAGCGCGCGGCACGCCGAGGAGGTGTTCAAGGCGGACGCGGCCCTCGCGCGCCAGGCGGCTCGGGCGGCCGGCGGCGGCTACATAGATCTCTCCCCGATGGCGGGCCGGCTCCGGTATTTCGATGATGATCTGTCACTTGCGTATTCCGGTTACCGGTGGGCCGCATCGGTCGCCGCAAGCGAAATCCTCAAGAGGGCGCAGGCGCTTTCGTCCGAATGATCGAGCGCAGCCACAGCGGACCCCGAAGGAGTCCTTAAACAGGGGCCCCGAGAATTCGCTCATAAGCATCCAGCGCAGGGCCGAGCGCATCCTGGGGCTGGCGCCGGGGCGCTGCCATAGCCTTTCTCGCGTCGGTCAACCTGAAGTGCGGCGCAGCGCCAAGTCGCCGGGTCCATTCCCCATCGCCCACAATGAGAATGGGCGCCGTCATCAACAAATACTCGCTGAACTTTCCGGGGAGCGCGGCGATTGCCGGCTGCTGGAGGATCAACCCATCGGCTGCCTGCTGCATCGCCAGCGCCTGATCGTAGGGCTTCTCGCCGTGCCCCACGATTTGCGCGGCACGCGGGTTTCGGGCGACGGCATTGCGTTCGTCCTCGGTCAAGAGCCCGATGAGATGAAGTCGGGCGGTCGGCGGCAGGTCTGCCGCAGCGATCTCAAAATCAGCAAGCAGCGCTTCGATGCGGCGATCGCGGTGCGAGAGCGTGAACCGCCCTGCATGAACAAGGTGAGGCCCCGGCGCGCTGAACTCGTAACTGGAGATCGGAGCCCTCGCGAAGTGACCGATGACGGTCGCCGGCCGGCCGGCGAGGCGCGTCGCTTCGTCGGCGATCGATGGCGACACCGCAACGATGCGATCGGCGCGCCGCAGCAGCGTCTTCGCAAGCCGGCGCTCGATCCCTCGCCTCAGCGCGGAATCGCGCAGCTCGGGCCGCAACGGTTCATCGATCCAGCTGTCGCGCATTTCGGCGAGCCAGCGCGCGCCGGTGCGCGACTTCACCAGATAGCCCGCAAGGTGCGCCGACTCTGGCGGGCTCGTCGTCAGCACCCAATCCGGCCGAACGTCGGCGCGGCGCACGGCGGCATCGGCGGAGAAGGCCCAGCGCATGTCGCCGTCGGGCCAGTAAAGCGCTCCCCGAACCCGGATCTTCAAGCCTTCAATCGGATTGGTCGGTCCCTGCGCGACGGCAGTCTCGCCTCGCAGGCCCGCTGGATGAGGCGTCTCGATCCAGTGCGGATAGCCGTTGGGGGCGGCAGGGCTCGCGATCGTCACCTTCCAGCCACGTGCGCGCAGCCCCTCAGCGAGAAGCAACGGACGACGCGCGCCGCCCGAGACCGCGGGCGGAAAATGGCGCGCGATGATCAGGAGGCTGCCTTTCACCGGACATTCGTCTGATAGAGGCCGAGGCTCGAGAGGCGCTCCGCCAACGCACTCATGCGCGAAGACCACGAATGCCCGGCCGCCGCGGCGCGGCGCGCCGATGCGCCAAGGCTCGCGCAGGAACGAGGATCTTCGAAAGCGCGGCGCAGCGCCTCAAAGAGCGCTCGCACATCGCCCGGCTCCACAAGCAGCGCCGTGCTGTCATCGAGGATCTCGCCGATTTGATCGAGGCCGCTGGCGATGATCGTTCGGCCCATGGCCATGTACTCGAATATCTTGGTGGGCGAGCCGAAGAAGGGCGAGCCGTCCGGGTTGCGCTTCGTGGGCGCCAGATGGATTTCACCGCACGCGAGCAGGCCCGGCGCGTCCTCTGCGGGTATTGCGCCGGGAAAATAGATGGTCTCATTCTCGACGAGGCCCAGCGCGCGCGCTTGCGCCCGGGCAGCAGCGCGGCCCGACCCATCGCCCGCCAGAACCAGGGCGACTTCCGGGCGCAGGTGCGAGCGCTCGTCGAGATCGAGCTTCGGTCGCAACGTACGTACGGAGAACCCAATGCGTAAACCGCCAAAGTCGGCGTCGGGGACGTGGGTGCGCTGCACGGCGGCGCTGTCGCTGCGCGTGACTGGCCGCGACCAGGCGGAGCATCTCTGGTC
>JBEBFW010000329.1:0-2108 GCA_040081755.1 Parvularculaceae bacterium | reverse complement strand
ACGCGCAGCGCCTGCGGCGGCACGCCGGCCGACGTCGCCGCCGAATTGTCTGGGACGGCCGTCACCGCCGCCCCGTCGAGGGCGAGGCGAGCGGCCGCGAGCGCGACCGAAGGCGTCGCCGCTCCGTCTACGGACCAAAGCGGCGCGGCGCGCCGCACGACGCCATCGGCATCCGCGCGAACCGCTGCGACGGCGATTTCGCTCGACTGGGCGAGCGCCTTGTTCACCGGCGATCTCTCGGTAGCACCGGGAAGGGCGAGGAACTCACCCGCCTGACCTGAAACCTTGAGCCATTCGATCTTCTTCGTGTCGGCCCGCTGCAGGGTCAGGCCTCCAGAAGCGGTTGCGGCCCGTTCTGCGATCGCGACGGCGGTCGGGCGGCCCTTGAGCGCGCGCGCAAGCGCCTCGTCCGTATTTGGGAGGAGCGCAAGCTGGCGGGCGAGGTCCTGGTCGCGCGCGCCAGAAAGCCAGAAATCGCCGATCGTCGCCGGGGAGAGGGGGTCAGGCGCATCGACCGGCTCGACTATGACGACGCCCTTGGCGCCCGCCGCGATCGCCCGCTCGGCGATATCCGCAAGAATTGTGCGCGGCCAAGGCCACGGTCCGACCTTTTCGATGCTCTCAGCGTCAATCTGAACTACGTGGAATGGCGCTGAATCGTTTGAGGAAGCCGGCTTAACTCGTTGATAAAAATCAAAAAGGCGCTCGCGCCCTAGATTGCCGCCGGAACTGTCTTCAACGAGCGTTTGCAGCGCGATAATGGCCAGTGCGCCGATCACCGCTAGCAAAGGCAGCGCTTCCAACCAGCGAAAGCGCGCCGCGAACACGTTCCGACCCACGAACCCCTACTCCCAATCCCACGATAGCGCGCTATGCCGCGCACGTCTTCCGGCCCATTCCCGCGACCGTTTCGAGATCATTTAGTATCCTCGGATAGACAACCGTAACAGTGCAAACCGCGCGCCGCGCGGCCTGCGAGCCTAAAGAAAGCGTAAACGATGCAAGCGTCGGCGGCGCAATATGACATCGGCGTTGAACGCGACATACTGAAGCTGGCGGCGCGCGGCGATTGGCGGGCCCGCAACCTCGGGTCAATCGACGCCGCGTTGCGAAACTTCGAGGACGATTCTGTCGGCCGGGAAATCGTTATCGATGTCTCTCGCGTCGAAAAAATGGACACAGCCGGCGCCATGGTGCTCCAGCGAGTGCTTCGTTCCTGCGACAAGCGGACCGAAGCATCGGCGATTATCGGGGCGTCCCCGGACCATGCTTTCCTGCTGAGCCGGGTCGAGCCGCATTTGGCGCCGTGTCCGGTGGCGCCGGCTCGGCGGAACGCCTTCGTCCTGATGCTGGACAGGCTCGGCCGCGGTGTGGCGGACGCCTATTTCGCGGCCCTCGAAATTCTGAGTTTTGTCGGGCTGACGCTCACCACCTTCTTGAGGGTGGCCGCCCGGCCGCCGAAGCTGCGGTTCACCTCAATTTTTTACCATATGGAGGAAACAGGCCTCAACGCCGTGCCGATCACCGGGCTGATGTCCTTCTTGATCGGCTGCGTCGTCGCCTTCATGGGCGCGAAGATTCTGCGGAACTTCAACGCCGAGATTTTCGTCGTCGAGCTGGTCGGATTGTCCGTCCTGAGAGAGTTCGGTGTGCTGCTGGCGGCGATTCTGATCGCCGGCCGCTCGGGGAGCGCCTTCACCGCCCAGATCGGCTCCATGAAGCTGCGCGAGGAAATCGATGCACTCAAAGTGCTCGGACTCGATCCGATCGAAGTCCTCGTGCTGCCGCGCGTCATCGCGCTTGTCGTCATGTTGCCCGTGCTGGCGTTCCTTGGAGGGATGCTGGGCATGGTCGGCGGCATTCTGGTTGCGTGGTCCGCCATGGACATTTCCCCCGCGCTGTTCCTGGGGCGCCTCCAGGAATCGGTCGGTATGTCGAACCTCTGGGTCGGCCTCATCAAGGCGCCCTTCTTCGCTTTCGCCATCGCCATCGTCGGCTGCTTTCAGGGCATGCAGGTCGAGGGCAGCGCCGAGTCTCTCGGCCAGCGCACGACGCTCTCGGTCGTGCAGTCGCTCTTCCTCGTGATCGTGCTCGACGCCTTCTTCGCC
>JBEBFW010000146.1:0-8307 GCA_040081755.1 Parvularculaceae bacterium | reverse complement strand
GGCCGCCATCTTTTTCAGATCCCAGCCGGACACCGACGCATCCATTTTGAAATCGGCGAGCTTGTCCGAAAGGAAGGAGCTCTTCAGCGCCGCGCCGCCCTTGTTCGGGTCCCAGTCCCAGGCGAAATCCGCCGACGCCTTGACGCTGTTCAGTCCGTGGCCTTTCAGGGCGGCGAGCATTTTCGGTTCGTTCTCGCCGGCATAGGCGGTGAAGTCGTATTCGACGCCTTTCGTCTGGCTACGGATTTTAGAGGGCGCGAGCCAGGTGAAATCCAGAACCGACACCGTCGCCTCCGCCGCCGACACCGCCTTCTTGCCGTTGATGTAGGTCGCCGCGTCGAGCGCCCTCATCGAACCGAGATCGATGAGATCGAGCGCCGACATCGGCGGCTTTTCCTTCTTGAGGCCGTAGGCCATGAGGCCCGAAAGATCGATGTTCCGCCACTCGAACGACTTGACGGTCATCCGCTGCTTGTCCGGCGCAACCATGCCCTTCAAGGGGCCGGTCAGAAGGGCGCCGACCGGTCCGCCGGCCGCGTTCGCGACAAGATCGTCCGCCTCGGCCGGGCGATCGAGATCGTAGGAGAGATCGCGCACGAGAAAGGCGCCGAGCTTGCCGCCGCCGACGCCGACGATGCGGACGTCGGGCGCCTTCACGGCGATCGATCCGCTTTCGCCGACCTTTTCGTGCGCGGCAATGTCCTTGAAATAAAGGCCCGCATACTCGAAGGCGTTGAAGAACGCGGCGATGTTCTCATCTTCGCTTTCGGAAAAGCCGCCGCGGCGGAGCCGGAATCCGTCGATCTCGACTGCGCCGATGGAGGCGCCGGCGTTCGCGTCGGCCGGCTTGACGCCGAACAGGCGCACTTTCTGGAAGAGGTTTTCAAACGGCGCGTCGAGCGCCGGCTCGGCCGCCTTCACTCGGTCGATCGCGGCCATATCGACGCCGTAGAGTTCGGCGCGCTCGACGGTGAAGCCGTCATTCTCCTCATCGTCCGTCTTCCGATCGGCGAATTTCAGCCCGGTGACGACGGTGGCGCCGAGACTCGCATCGAAGGCGGCCTTCTCGTAGGTCGGCCGGCTCTTCCCGGGGATCAGCGAGAAAAGCGCATCGACATCGATCTTCTCGCCGCCCTTGCCCGTAAACGGCTGGTCGAGCGGCGAGGCCGAGGAAATGTCGGCGGCGGCGCCCTTGGCGGCGACCGCCTGCCCGCCTGAGCTTTCTTTCTTGCCGCATGCAGCGAGCGAGAGGGCCGCAGACAGGGCGGCACAAACGAGAAGGATGGCGGATCGACGCATGGGCGCTCCTTGTTTCAGCGAGCGCCGGGGCGCGCGATTTTGCGCCATTACTCGCGGCTTTCTTACCCGTCCGCAAGCCTTTAGCGGGGAGACGCGGCAATGGCGCCCTCGACAAGGGCCAGCGCTTCAGGGCTTCGCCAATCCGCCTCCCCGACGAGGCGGCCGATCTCCCGGCCGCGGCGGTCATAGAGGATGCTCACGGGCAGGACATTGGCGCCGCCGATCGAACTGGTGAGCGCAAGCCTCGGATCGCGATAGAGGCGCAAGCGCCTGATCCCCAGCCGGTCGAGAAATCGCCGGGCGATGTCGGGTCCGCGCGCATCGGCGGCGATCGCCACGACCTCGAAATCGGCGCCGCCAAGCTCGCCCTGAAGGGCGTCGAGAGAAGGCAGTTCCTTGAGGCAGGGCGCGCACCATGTCGCCCAGAAGTTCACCAGCACGACCTTGCCGCGAAAATCCTTGAGCCGCGTCGGCGCGCCGTCGATCTCGAATGGAATGTCCGGCGGCGGCAAAGGCTGGAGCGCATAGACGAAGTCCGCGACCTCGCCAGTGAGAAGCGACGGGTCCTTGAGCCGTGCAGAGGATGAGCCCGGCTTTACGCTGGCGGCGACGATGACGTAGAGGACGGCGAGCGCGCCGATCGCCCCGAGAACCAGAAGCCAAAATCGCGGGGCGCCCAGCGCCATGACGTCTGTCTCCCATTCCGCTGAAGGACTATGCCGGACAAGAACCCACCTAAATCGACCGGGGACCCCAATGCAATGTGGGGCGGGCGCTTTGCAGGCGGGCCCGCCGCCATCATGGCCGAGATCAACGCCTCGATCGACGTCGACAAGCGCCTGTGGCGCGAGGACATCGCCGGATCGAAGGCGCATGCGGCGATGCTTGTTCAATGCGGCGTCATTTCGTCCGCCGACGGCGCGGCCATAGCGAGGGGCCTCGACGGCATCGCCGCGGAGATCGAGGCCGGCCGCTTCGCCTTCAGCAAGGCGCACGAGGACATTCACCTCAATATCGAGGCGCGCCTTAAAGAGATCATCGGCGAGCCGGCCTCGCGTCTGCACACGGCGCGCTCGCGGAACGATCAGGTGGCGACGGACTTTCGCATGTGGGTGAGGCGGGCCTGCGACGAGACCGGGGCCGCCATCGCCGGCCTGCAGGTTGCGCTGGCCGAACGCGCGAGCGAGCATGCGGCGACGATCATGCCAGGCTATACGCATTTGCAGCCGGCGCAGCCGATCACGTTCGGACACCACCTTCTCGCCTATGTCGAAATGCTGGCGCGCGACCGCTCCCGGTTCGACGACGCGCGCAGGCGTCTCAATGAATGCCCGCTCGGCGCGGCCGCGCTCGCCGGCACATCGTTTCCGATCGACCGCAAGGCGACGGCCGCTGCGCTCTCCTTCGATCGCCCGACGGCGAATTCGCTCGACTCGGTATCATCGCGCGATTTCGCGCTTGAGGCTCTCGGAGCAGCCTCCATCGCGGCCAGCCATCTCTCGCGGCTCGCCGAAGAGATCGTCCTGTGGACGTCGCCGCATTACGGCTTCATCCGCCTGTCTGACGCCTTCTCGACCGGCTCCTCGATCATGCCCCAGAAGCGCAACCCCGACGCGGCCGAGCTTTGCCGCGCCAAGATCGGGCGGATCGCCGGCTCATTCATCAGCCTGCTGACTGTCATGAAGGGTCTTCCCCTCGCCTATTCGAAAGACATGCAGGAGGACAAGGCCGCGACCTTCCAGGCGTTCGACGATCTCGCGCTGGCGCTCGCCGCCATGACCGGCATGATCCGCGATCTGACGCCGGACCCGGAGAGAATGCGCGCCGCGGCGTCGGCGGGCTTCTCCACGGCGACGGACCTCGCCGACTGGCTGGTGCGCGTCCTCGCCATGCCGTTTCGCGACGCCCACCATGTGGCGGGCCGGATAGTCGCTCTGGCGGAGAAGAAGTCGCTGCGGCTCGATCAGCTCGCGGTCGATGACATGCGATCCGTCGAGCCGCGCATCGACAAGTCCGTTTTCGACGTGCTGAGCGTTGACGCGTCGGTCGCATCGCGCACATCCTGGGGCGGAACAGCGCCCGGCAATGTGCGCGCACAGGCCGAAACGTGGCGCAAGAAGCTTCAAGCGGAGAAGGTCAGATGAAGATCCTGATGCTGGTCCTGGCGGGCGCGCTCTTTCTGGCCGCCTGCGGAAAAAAGGCGCCGTTGCGCCCGCCCCCGGACGATCCGCCCGAGCAGGCCGAGGCGCGCTGAGCGTTGCATCACTTCACCTACCGCAACGACAGTCTTCACGCGGAAGATATCGCGCTTGAAGCGATCGCGGACGCCGTCGGTACGCCTTTCTACTGTTACAGCCGGGCGACGCTGCTCCGCCATTTCGACGTTCTGAGAACGGCGCTCGGCGGCCTCGATCCGCTCATCGCCTATTCGGTGAAAGCCTCGCCCAACATCGCGCTCATCTCCTTGCTCGCGAAGGCGGGCGCGGGGGCGGACGTCGTTTCAGGCGGCGAACTCGCGCGCGCCTTGAAGGCCGGCGCAGCCGCGGAAAAGATTGTCTTCTCCGGCGTCGGCAAGACGCGCGAAGAGATGCGCCTCGCGCTCGGCGCCGGCATTCATCAGTTCAATGTCGAATCGGAGGGCGAGCTCCTTGCTCTGAACGAGACGGCCCTGGCGATGGGCGTGCGCGCACCCATCGCCTTGCGCGTCAATCCGGACGTGAAGGCCGGCGGCCACGAAAAGATCTCGACCGGCAAGGCGGAGGACAAATTCGGCGTGCCGCTCGCCGGCGCGCGCGAGATTTACGCCCTCGCCGCGCGCCTGCCCGGCATCGACATCAAGGGCGTCGATCTTCATATCGGCTCGCAGGTGACCGACCTTCAGCCCTTCCGTCTCGCTTTTGCGCGCATCGCCGAACTCGTGCGCGCGCTGCGCGCGGACGGTCACGCGATCGAGCGTCTCGATGTCGGCGGCGGCCTCGGCGTTCCCTACGGTGATAACGGCGATCCGCCGGGTCCCGAGGAATACGCCGCGGTCCTGCGCGAGATTGCCGGTCCGCTCGGCGTCAAGCTCATCGTCGAGCCCGGCCGCCTCATCGCCGCGAACGCCGGCGTGCTGGTCTCGCGCGTGCTCTATGTGAAGACCGGCGCGGAGCGGCGCATCCTGATCGTCGACGCGGGCATGAACGACTTGATACGCCCCGCCCTCTACGACGCCTATCACGCGATAGAGCCGGTCCGCCGCATCCCGGGCGCTGCGCTGCTCGTCTATGACGTGGTCGGACCGGTTTGCGAGTCCTCTGACCGCTTCGCCGCAGCCCGCACGCTGCCGGAGCTGCGCGAGGGCGATCTCATCGCTTTCATGACGGCCGGCGCCTACGGCGCATCGCAATCCTCGGAGTACAACTCGCGGCCTCTGGCGCCGGAAGTTCTGGTGAACGGCGCGCGCTTCGCCGTCATCCGCCGCCGCCCAAGCGTCGATGAAATGATGGCGCGGGAATCGATCCCGGACCCGCTCTGACTGCGCTTGGCGCTTGTCCCGCAGCGAGCCGGGCCTCAGACCTCAACGCATGACCCCGCTCGATCCAAAGACCCGCCCCCTTCTCGATCTCATCGCCGCGCTCGGCGAGCCGCCGCTCTCGCAACAAACGCCGGCGGAGTTCCGCGCCCGCCGCGAACGCGGCCGGGAGATCGTCAATCTGCCTTGGACAGAGACGCCGGTCGTTCGCGACATCGAGGTCGCGGGCGCCGCCGGACGGCTGAAAGCGCGTCTTTATGATTCCGTTGACGGAGGAAAGCGCCCGACCCTCATCTATTTTCATGGCGGCGGCTTTGTCTATGGCAGCCTTGAATCGCATCATCCGCTCTGCTGCCGGCTGGCGCTCGCCGGAGGATTTCGCGTCATTGCCGTCGATTACAGGCTCGCGCCGGAGACGCCCTTTCCCGGCCCGCATCTCGACGCGATCGCCGCGGTGAAGTCGATCATCGCCGAGGCGTCGCACCATGGCGTCGATGCGGATCGCGTCGCGCTCGGCGGCGATTCAGCGGGCGCGTGTCTGGCGACGGTCGCCGCACGGAAGCTGAAGCGCGAGGGCGGACCGGAAATCGCTTTCCAGCTCCTCATCTATCCGGTCGTGCAGTCCGGCGAAGAAACCTGGTCCCGCAAGACGTTTGCGGATGGATACTTCCTCACCCGCGAAGCGATGAACTGGTTCGACGGTCATTATCTGCCGGCCGGCGTCGATCGCGAGGACGAGGCGGTCTCGCCGCTGCGCACGCCGCCGCCGAAGGGCCTTGCGCCCGCCTACGTCATCACTGCGGGTTACGATCCTCTATTCGACGAAGGCCGCGCCTATGCGGAAAGCCTGAAGGCGTCAGGCATCGCCGCGACCCACGTCGATTATCCGGACCAGGTGCACGGCTTCGTCTCGCTGTCGGCTTTCTCAACCGTCGCCATCGAGGCGATCGAACAGGCTGCGAGGGCGGTCAGCGACGCCCTTGGTTGACGCGGCTAAAGCACGCCCGCGATTTTAAGATTGCTGTAGACGACGCCGATATTGAAGGCGACGGCGGCGATGAACAGCGCGAGCACGATGCGGTGCGGAAACCACAGCACCATGAAGCTCACCAGAAACTGCAATCCCAGTTTGGCGCCGGCCCAGCCCATCCCGAAATGGTCCATGACGGCGCGCATTACGGGGTTTGCCTCCTCCGCCGCGCCGATGCCGATGGCGTGCGTTGTCGAGAGGATGTCGGCCACGCCGACCACGTTGTAGAGCGCGACAAAGCCCCAGGCGACGGCCATGGCCGCCGTATCGCGCCGCGCATCGATCGCATCCTGGACCAGCGCTTCGCGTCGCTTTCTCGTCAGGATCGACAGCACACTCGCCTCACGCTTTTGTTAACCAACACTTCGGCGCCGGTCTTCCAATTCTTCGTTCGGCACATCGACGCCGGGCGCCTTCATGGCTAGAATTGCAAGAAGCATGTCGGCCAAGTTGAAACAGAAACCGAAGCGCCGGAGCGCCGCGAGATCGGCGGTCGCCGCCTGGAAGATCGACGCGGCGCGCGCAGCGCTGATCTGGGAAAGAGCGTGGCCGGTTCTGCTGCCCGCGCTGGCGCCTTCCTTCGCGATCGCCGTCCTTGGCCTGTTCGGGTTCTGGAACACCGCGCCGGCAGGCGCACATCTGGCGGCGCTGGCCGCGGGCGCGGCTCTCACCGGCGCCGCGCTCTGGCGCTATGGCCGCGGGCTCCGATCGCCGACGCGCGATGAGGCGCTCGCAAAGCTCGAAGCCGATGGGCGGCTTGAGCATGCGCCGCTCCGCGCGCTTGAAGATCGCCCGTTCGCAACCGACGCCGCCTCCCCTCTGTGGCGGGCGCATCTCGAAGACATGCGGCGCGCCGCGAAAGGCGCGCGCCTCAAAGCCCCGCGCCCTGAGGCCGATGCGCGCGATCCCTGGTCCTTGAGATACGGCGCGGTCGGCCTCCTTCTCATCGCGCTGGTTGCGGCGGGTCCGGAAACGGGCGCCCGCCTTGCGCAGGCGTTCAACCCCGGCGCCGGACTTCCGCCGAGCCTCACGCAGGCCGACCTCTGGATCGAACCGCCCCCTTACACCGGCAAGGCGCCCATCTATCTGTTGCGCGCGGGGGAGCCGGTCGCCGGCCTGCGCGCGCAGATCGACGCCCCGCAAGGATCGACCGTGATCGCGCAGACCGACGCGCGCAACGCCAGCCTGAAGCTCTCGACAGAGGACGCAGCCCTCGATGCGACAAGCGATCCGGCGCAAACGGGGCGCCTCACGCTGAAGCTCGCGCGCTCGGGTCTCCTGCAGTTGAAGGCCGGCGGCAAAAAGGGCCGCTGGCCCGTCGGCGTCCTCGCCGATAGTCCGCCTTCGGTTGGTTTTACCGAGGATCCGTCGGCGACGGACGATGCGCGGCTCGCCCTCGCCTTCAGCGTCGATGACGACTACGGCGTCGTCGCGGCGCGGCTCCGGATGCGGCTCGATCCCGACCAGCAACGCCCCGTCGATGCGCCTGATTTCGATGTCGCCGCCCTCCGTGAACGACGCACCGTCGATATCGACGGCGTCGTCGGCAAGTCAGGCGATCGCGCAGTCGATCTCGACCTTCAGGAGGACCCCTGGGCCGGGCTTTCCGTCTATGCGAGCATCGTCGTCGTCGATGGCGCGAACCAGGGCGGGGTCAGCGATGAAGCGCGCGTGACGCTGCCGAGCCGCCCCTTCTTCAACCCGCTCGCCAAGGCCGTGATCGAGCAGCGCCAGACGCTCGCTGTCGCTGCTGAAGACTGGCGCCGCAGCGGCCGCTCGCTCGATGCCCTGACGCTGGCGCCGGACCGCTTCTATGAGAAATCGACGGACTATCTTTTGATGCGCACGGCGTTCTGGCGCGTGATGCGTCAGGACGAAAGAGGCTTCTCCGAAACGGTCAGCGATTTCTGGCCGCTCGCGCTGCAGCTTGAGGACGAGGCGCTGGAGCTCGCGCGCCAGAGGCTCGACGCCGCGCAGGAAAGGCTGCGCGAGGCGCTCGAGCGCGGCGCAAGCGAGGAGGAGATTGCAAGGCTCGTGGAGGACCTGCGCGCCGCCATGCAGCAATATCTGGCGGCGCTTCATCAATCCGGGCAGCGTTCGGCCGAAGAGACGGGCGAGCCGTCGCAGACGCTCGACACGAGCGACCTCGAGGACATGCTCGACCAGATTCGGAACCTGTCGCAGTCCGGCGCGCGCGGCGCGGCGCGTCAGGCGCTGTCGGACCTTGAGAATATCCTGAAGAACCTGCGCCTCTCCGGTCAGGGCGCCGGCAAGGGCGAAGGACGCGGCGGCCAGGGTCAGGGCCAGGGCCAGGGCCAGGGCCAGGGGGGGCCCGCAGGTCAGGCCGGCGACCTCATCGGCCGGCAACGAGATCTCGCCAACCGATCCTACGAACACGGACAAAATGGCGGCCAGAACGGGGCTGGAGGCGGCGCTCTCAGCGAGGAGCAGGGCTCTCTCGCCG
>JBEBFW010000145.1:0-8310 GCA_040081755.1 Parvularculaceae bacterium | reverse complement strand
ACGCTGGCCGCGAAGAACGCCGTGATCGCGCCAGCGTCGGGCTGCTGCAGGACGACATCAAGAAAGTCGTCGCCTATTCGACCTGCTCGCAGCTCGGCTTCATGTTCTTTGCGGCGGGCGTCGGCGCCTATGGCGCGGCGATGTTCCATCTCTTCACGCACGCCTTCTTCAAGGCGCTCCTTTTCCTTGGCTCCGGCGCCGTCATCCACGGCATGCACCATGAGCAGGACATCAAGAAAATGGGCGGCGTGAAGGAGCTCCTTCCGTTCACGCACATTCTGATGTTCATCGGCACGATCGCCATCACGGGCGTCGGCATTCCGGGCTTCCTGCTGTTCGGGGCGCCGGTCGGGACGGCGGGATTCGTGTCGAAGGACGCGATCCTCGAGAGCGCGTTCCTCGCGGGCGAAGCGGGGCGGGCGTTCGGCTCCTTTGCGTTCGCCGTTGGGCTCGTCGCCGCCGTCTTCACCTCGTTCTACTCGTGGCGCCTCATGTATTTGACGTTTTACGGCAGGTCGCGCGCGCCGGAACATGTGCGCAAACATCCGCATGCTGCGCCGGACACGATGATGGCGCCACTGGTGCCGCTGGCGATCGGCGCGCTTTTCGCCGGCATGGCGTTCTATCCGCACTTCGTCGGCAAGAACGCGCAGCATTTCTGGAACGGATCGATCTATACAGCCGCGGAAGAAACCGGGGCCGCCGCGGGCGGGCATGCGGCGCCGGATGCAGCGGCGGCTGGCGGACACGCCGTGGCCGGAACTCCGGCGGAACCCGCGCATGACGATGCGGCCGCTCACCCCGCCGAACACCACGTGCCTCTATGGGTGCTCTGGGCGCCGCTCATCGCCATGCTTCTCGGACTCTCCGTGGCGGCGAACCATTACGGCCGCGGCGATCCCTTGCGCCCAGGCTTCCTGCGGCCGGGCGGCATGATCTACGAATTCCTGAAGAACAAATGGTATTTCGACGAGATCTACGACTTCCTGTTCGTGCGGCCGGCCCTCGCGATCGGCAGATTCCTGTGGAAGGAAGGCGACGGGCGCACCATTGACGGCGTCGGGCCGGACGGGATCGCCGCCGCCGTCTCGCAAGGGGCGCGCCGCATCGTCCGCGTGCAGACGGGCTACATGTATCACTACGCGTTCGCCATGCTCGTCGGCATCGCGCTGTTCGTGACGTTCATCCTCCTGCGCGGGGGGGGCGGCCAATGATAGAAGCAACCGAGACGCTCGCCGCCCAGCCCTGGCTGAGCCTCATCGTCTTTCTGCCGCTCCTCGGCGCGATCCTCATCCCGTTCAGCCGCATGGGCCGTCCTCTCGACGCCAACGGGCAGATGACGGCCGCCGACCAGGCGAGGGCCGACAAGGTCGCGCGAAACATCGCGCTGCTCTTTACGCTGATGACGTTCATTTTGTCGGCGTTCGTCTATTTCGCCTATTACGACCCGACCCTGGCGGGCTACCAACTCGTCGAGAAGGCGGAGTGGCTCGGCAACGGCATCGATTACAAGATGGGCGTCGACGGGATTTCGATCCTGTTCGTCCTCCTCACCACGTTCATCATGCCGATCTGCATCCTCGCGTCGTGGGAATCGATCAAGCATCGCGTCGGCGACTACATGATGGCGTTCCTCGTCATGGAAACGCTGATGGTCGGGGTTTTCTCCGCCCTCGATCTTTTCCTCTTCTATTTCTTCTTCGAGGGCAGCCTCATCCCGATGTTCTTGATCATCGGCGTGTGGGGATCGAAGGGCACGAAGGAATTCGCCGGCGTGACCATGCCGAGCCGCGTCTATGCGGCGCTGAAGTTCTTCTTGTTCACGCTGCTCGGATCGGTCCTGCTGCTGGTCGGCATGGCCTACATGTACTTCAAGGCGGGCACGACCGACATCCCGGCGCTCCAGCAGTTCAGCTTCGATCCGGGCGCGCAGAAATGGCTGTGGCTCGCCTTCTTCGCGTCGTTCGCCGTGAAGGTGCCGATGTGGCCGGTGCACACCTGGCTCCCGGATGCGCACGTGCAGGCGCCGACTGCGGGCTCGGTCATCCTCGCCGCCATTCTCCTCAAGATGGGCGGCTACGGATTCTTGCGCTTTTCGCTACCCATGTTCCCGATCGCCAGCGCCGAGTTCGCGCCGTTCATCTTCGCGCTCTCGATCATAGCGATCGTCTACACCTCGCTTGTGGCGCTGGCGCAGGAGGACATGAAGAAGCTGATCGCCTATTCGTCCGTCGCCCATATGGGCTTCGTCACCATGGGCACATTCACCGGCACGGAACAGGGGATCGAAGGCGCGCTCTTCCAGATGCTGAGCCACGGCTTCATCTCGGGCGCGCTCTTCTTGTGCGTCGGCGTCGTCTACGACCGCATGCATACGCGCGAAATCGCCGCCTATGGCGGGCTCGTGCATCGCATGCCCTTCTACGCTTTCCTCTTTCTCTTCTTTACGCTGGGGAATGCGGGGCTGCCCGGTATTTCCGGCTTCGTCGGCGAATTCCTGACCATGACCGGCGCCTTCGTCTACAACAGCTGGATCGCCTTCTTCGCCGCCACCGGCGTCGTGCTCTCGGCCGCCTACGCGTTGCGCCTCTACCGGCAGGTGATGTACGGCGAGTTGACCAAGCCCGGCTTGATGTCGATCCCGGATGTCGATCGCCGCGAACTTCTGATGCTGGTCGCGCTGATGGCGTTCGCGCTGTTCCTGGGGGTTTATCCGGCCCCGGCGCTCGATGTCTTTTCACCGTCCGTCGAGGCGCTTGTTGCAAACTATGACGCCGCGCTCGCTGGCGCCGGAGGGCGCTGATGGGCGTTTGGGAAAATCTCTCCTACGCCGGACCGGAGCTTCTTCTGGTCATCGGCGGCATGGCGCTCCTTGTGATCGGCGTCTATCGCGGCGATGCGATCTCGCGGGAGATTTCGCTCGCTGCGGTCGTGGTGCTGGGCGCCGCGCTGGTCGCGGCGATCTTCGCGCCCGCGGGCGAGGGCGTCGGCATTTTCGACGACTCCTTCCGGATCGACGCCTTCTCGACCTTCGCCAAGATCATCATCTACGCGGCGGCGGCCTTCGCGATCTTGATGTCGGACCGTTATCTCGCCGGCGAAAAGCTCGGGCGCTTCGAATATCCCGTCCTCATTCTCTTCGCCGCCTTCGGGATGTCGCTGATGGTCTCGGCGAACGATCTCATCACGCTCTACATGGGCCTCGAGGCGCAGAGCCTTGCGCTCTATATTCTCGCGACCTTCAACCGCGACAGCCGACGCTCGACCGAAGCGGGCCTCAAATACTTCGTGCTCGGCGCGTTGTCTTCGTGCCTGCTCCTCTACGGCGCCTCGCTGATCTACGGCTTCTCGGGATCGACGCAGTTCGACGCCATCGCCGCGGCGACGAGCGCGACCCCCGACAAGACCGGCGTCGTCATCGGGCTCGTCTTTCTGATCGCCGGGCTCGCCTTCAAGGTCTCGGCTGCGCCCTTCCACATGTGGACGCCGGACGTTTATGAAGGCTCGCCGACGCCCGTCACGGCCTTCTTCGCCGCGGCGCCCAAGCTCGCGGCCATGGCGCTCTTCGCGCGCACGCTGATGACGCCGTTCCCTGACCTCGTCGCCGACTGGCGCCCGATCGTCTCGATCATCGCCGTCGCCTCGATGCTCATCGGCTCTTTCTCGGCCATCCGGCAGACCAACATCAAAAGGCTGATGGCCTATTCCTCGATCGGCCATATGGGCTATGCGCTCATCGGGCTCGCGGCTGGAACGCGCGAGGGCGTCACCTCCGTGCTCATCTACATGGCGATCTACATCGCCATGACCATCGGCGCGTTCGCCTGCATTCTGCTCATGCGCCGGCGCGGCGGATTGACCGAGAACGTCGTCGATCTCGCAGGCCTGTCGCGGACCAACGCGCCGCTGGCGCTGATTTTGACGGCGCTGTTCTTTTCGCTTGCGGGCATTCCCCCGCTCGGCGGCTTCTTCGGCAAATGGTTCGTGTTCCTCGCCGCCGTGAACGCCGGGCAAGTATGGCTGGCGGTCGCCGGCGCCGTGATCAGCGTCGTCGCCGCCTACTACTACATCCGCGTCGTGTGGCTCATGTGGTTCGAAGACCCCGCGCCCGTGTTCGAGCGCGAGCTCGGCCCCGTGCTCGGCTTCACCGCGGCGCTTTCGGCGCTCCTCATGTTCCCGGTCATTCCGGTGCTTATAGGCCGCCTCCAGCAAGCGGCGAGCGCCGCGGCGGCGGCGCTGTTCTGACATGTCATGATGCAACTGGACGTTTGACGTCCAACGTCAATAGTGGTAGGGAACGCTGGATTGATCCGCAGCTATCGAGACAAACGCTCGGAACGGTTCGCCGCTGGAGACGAGATCAAGGCTTTTCGCAGCTTTGAAGATCAGGCGACGCGGCGATTGATGGTTCTGAACGCCGCCACAAGCCTCGACGATTTGCGCGGCCTGCGGAGCAATCGCCTTGAAGCGCTGAAGGGTGACCGAAAGGGTGCGTTTTCGATACGGATCAACCAGCAATGGCGCATTTGCTTTAAGTGGCCCGCTGGAGACCTTGGCCCGAGCGACGTTGAGATTGTGGACTATCACCGATGAAGGGAGTTTGAGTTGTTGCGCGCTGTTCACCCCGGAGACATCCTGAAAGAGGAACTGGCCGAGATTGGCATTACGCCGACCGAGTTCGCCCGTCAGATCGACGTGCCGCCCAATCGCATCAGTCAGATACTCTCCGGCAAGCGCGATATTTCGGCTGACACGGCGTTGCGCCTCGGCCATTGGTTCAAGACCGCGCCGGAGTTCTGGCTGAATTTGCAGACGCAGTTCGATTTGACGCTCGCCCGCATGGAAGCGGGCGACAGCCTTCGCAAATTGCCGACGCGCCGCAAAGTCGGTTCGCGTCAAGTCGCGCGCGCTTCCGCCTGAGCGGACGGCGGGACAACATGAAGCACGCGGTCGCTTCAGGCGCTGGACTTTCGTATTTCGAAACGCTCGACTCGACCTCGGCTGAGGCGCGACGCCGCGCTGAAGCGGGAGCGCGCGGACCGCTGTGGATCGTCGCGCTCGAGCAAACCTCCGGCTACGGACGGCGCGGAGCGGCGTGGGAGAGCGCGGCGGGCGATGTCGCTGCGACGCTGTTGTTCGAGCCGGGCGCTTCCGCCGAAGTCCTCGGCCAGCTTTCCTTCGTCGCCGGGCTCGCCGTCGCGGAGGCGCTCGCCGGCTTCGCTACGGACGCCGATGTAACACTCAAATGGCCGAACGACGTGCTCATTGACGGCGGCAAGATCGCCGGGATCCTGCTTGAGCTCATCGACAGCCGGTCGGCGACAGCGCCGCTCGTTGCGCTCGGAGTCGGCGTCAATGTCGTCTCCCGGCCGGACAACGCGCTCTATCCGACGGCAAGGCTCCTCGATTTCCTGGAGGAAGCGCCTCCGGCCCTCGACATCGTGCGCCGCTTCGACGCCGCCTTCGACCGGCGTCGGCGGGCCTGGTTGCGCGAGGGCTTTTCGCCGGTTCGCGAGGAGTTCCTTGCGCGAGCCGCGCGGCTCGGCGAGCAAATCCGCGTTCAGCTGCCGAATGAAACGGTCGAGGGCGTCTTTAGGGATATCGATCCCTCGGGCGCGCTTGTATTAGAGTGCGGCGGCGCGGAGCGCAGGATCTCCGCCGGCGCGATCTTGAGGACCCCTTCATGCTGATGGCGATCGATGTCGGCAACACCAATTCGGTCTTCGCGCTTTACGAGGGCGCGACATCGATCCGCCAATGGCGCCTGTCGACTTCGTCCGTGCGGACTGCGGACGAATACGCGGTCTGGCTTCTGCAGCTGATGGCCATGGCGGGACGCAGCCTGTCGGACATCACCGACTGCATCATCGCGACGGTGGTGCCGCAGTCCCTGTTCAACGTGCGCAATCTCTCGCGGCGCTATTTCAACTGCGAGCCGTTCGTCGTCACGCACAACAACATCCCGGGCGTCGCCGTGCGCATTCCAAAGCCGTCCGAAGTCGGCGCGGATCGCCTTGTGAACGCCGTCGGGGCGTTCACCGCCTATGGCGGACCGGCGGTCGTCGTCGATTCCGGAACGGCGACGAATTTCGACATCGTCGGCGCGGACGGCGCATTTGAAGGCGGCATTATCGCCCCCGGCATGAACCTCTCGATGCAGGCGCTGCATCAGGCGGCGGCGCAGCTGCCGCGCGTCGCCATCGAGCGCCCGGCGAAAGTCATCGGCGTCGATACGGTCGGCGCCATGCAGTCTGGCGTTTTCTGGGGTTATGTGAGCCTTATCGAAGGTCTCGTGAAACGCATTCGCGAGGAATATCCTGCGCCGATCAAGGTCATCGGCACCGGCGGCATCGCTTCGCTCTTTCAGGGGGCGACGTCGTCGGTCGATATTTTCGACGCGGACCTGACCGTGCGCGGACTGTACGAGATTCATCGGAGGGTGAGAGCGTCGTGAAGATTCTGCAACCGGCGACCGGCAACCGGCGAACGTCGGCCTCACCTGGGCGGCAGGTCATTCGATTTCGCGCGTTCCGGTGGCCGGTTGCCGGTTGCCGGTCGCCGTCTGGCGCCGGCTCACGCTGCGGTTCCCGCGCATGACCGACGAACTCGTCTTTCTGCCGCTCGGGGGTTCCGGCGAAATCGGCATGAACATGAACCTTTACGGGTTCGGGCCGACGCATAACCGCAAATGGATCATGATCGATTGCGGCGTCCTCTTCGGCGACGCCTCGACGCCGGGCATCGACCTTATCTGTCCGGACCCGTCTTTTATCGTCGGGCACAGGAAGAACCTGTTGGCGCTTGTCCTGACGCACGGCCATGAGGACCACATCGGCGCCGTGGCTCTGATCGCGCCGAAGCTCGGCTGTCCCGTTTACGCGACGCCGTTCACGGCCTCGCTGGTGCGATCGAAACTCGAGGAGCACGACGCCGATGTCGACCTTCGCGTCCTCGACATGGAATCGCGGTTCTCCGTCGGCCCGTTCGACCTTGAATTCGTGACCTTGACGCACTCGATCCCGGAACCCAACGGCGTCGTCATTCGAACGAAGTTCGGCATGGTGCTCCATACCGGCGACTGGAAGATCGACACGGCGCCGACCGTCGGCCCGCTGACCGATCACGCAACGCTCTCGAGGATCGGCGACGAAGGCGTTCTCGCCATGATCTGCGATTCGACCAACGTTTTTTCACGCGGCGAGTCGGGGACGGAAGGGAGCGTGCGCGAATCGCTCACCAGGCTGATCGCCGCCCAGGAAGGGCGCGTCGCGGTCACAACGTTCGCCTCGAATGTCGGGCGCGTCGTCTCGATCTGCGAGGCGGCGGCGGCGGCCGATCGCTCCGTGTGCCTCCTCGGACGCTCCATGCACCGCGTCGTCGGGGCCGCGCGCGAAGTGGGCATACTGCCGAAGGGTCTCGTTTTCGTCGAGCCCGAGGAAGCGGGCTATCTGCCGCGCGAGAAGGCTCTTTATCTTTGCACCGGAAGCCAGGGCGAGCCGCGCGCCGCGCTCGCGCGCATTGCGCGCGACGATCACCCGGAGCTGACCCTCAATGAGGGCGACACCGTCATTTTCTCGTCGAAGATCATCCCGGGCAATGAGCGGGAGATCTTCAACCTCCACAATCACCTCGTCGATCTCGGCGTGAAGGTGATCACGGAGAAAGACGAGTTCGTGCATGTCTCCGGCCATCCGTGCCGGGACGAACTGGCGCAGATGTACGCGTGGGTGCGGCCGCAGCTGTCCGTGCCTGTTCATGGCGAGGCGCGCCATCTTGAAGAGCATGCCGACTTCGCCCTGTCGCTCGGCGTCAAGCAGTCGCTTGCGCCGCGCAATGGCGATGTGATCCGGCTGGCGCCGGGCAAGCCGGATTTCATCGACGAGGTTCCGGTCGGGCGGCTGTTTCTCGATGGCGCCATTCTGGAGCCCGAGGGCTCCGAGCCCATCCGCGAGAGGAAAAAACTCTCCTTCGCCGGGGTCGTCACGGTGGCGCTCGCCATCGACGCCGACGGCGCCCTCGCCGGCGCGCCGAAGATCGCGCTTATGGGCGCCCCGCGCCGCGGCAAGGGCGACGAGGCGGTCGGAGAAGAACTCGAAGACGCCGCGGTTGAGGGTTTCGAGAGCATCGCCCGCAAGAAGCGACGCGACGACGAGGCCGTTGTGATCGCGGTCCAGCGCGCCGTGCGCAACCGGATCATGGCGCTGTGGGGCAAGCGGCCGGTCGTCGGCGTGCTCGTCCTTCGCGTTTGAGGATTCCATGAACCCCGTCGGCAGCACCGCGAAGAAGACGCACCACCAGACCAGCAGGAAA
>JBEBFW010000144.1:0-8334 GCA_040081755.1 Parvularculaceae bacterium | reverse complement strand
GCCGAAGCCCTGATCGGCTCCCGGGTCGATGTCGGCGCCGAGGCGAGCGCGATCCTCGGCCGGCCCTTCGACGCTTCCGAATGCGCGCTCGCCGACGCCAGGCTGAAGGGCGACGCCTGGGCGCTGGACGCCATGGTCGATATCGGGTTCTGCGAGGCCTCGCGCGGCGATCTCGATGCGGCCGACGGCGTCTTCATTCGCCTGCTCGCCTACACACCGGACAATTACGAAGCGCTCGTTGGCCGCGCGCTTGTCGCGGCGCGGCGAGGCGCGCGCGGGGAAGCCGAGGGGCTCTTTCAGGAAGCGTTGAACTCGCTCCCGCCGATCGCCGAATCCGATCGCATCGTGGCGGCGATGGCGCGGCTTTGAGCCTGGCGCATTGCGCGGCGGGCTAGAGCCCCTTGAGCGCCTGATCGAGATCGCGCCTCAAGTCCTCGACATGCTCGACGCCGACCGAGAAGCGCACCAGCGAATCGTCGACGCCGAGCTCCTTGCGGCGTTCGGGCGGCACTGAGGCGTGGGTCATGATCCCGGGGTGCTCGATGAGGCTCTCGACCCCGCCCAGAGATTCCGCGAGCGTCGCCAGTTCGACGCGCTCGAGCATCGCCTTGGCCGCATCGAGCCCGCCCTTCAGCGTGAACGTCACCATGCCGCCGAAGGCGTCCATCTGGCGGCTCGCAACTTCGTGGCCGGGATGGCTCTTCAGCCCCGGATAGATGCAGGTGCGGATGGCGGGATGGCGCTCGAGCCACTGGGCGAGCTCCATGGCGTTCGACGAGGCGCGCTCGACGCGCAGCGCCAGCGTCTTGACGCCGCGCAGCGCAAGGAATGAATCGAAGGGCCCCTGTATGGCGCCGATCGAGTTCTGCAGGAACTGAAGGCGCTCGCCGAGCTCCTTGTCCTTGACGACGAGTAATCCTCCGACCACGTCGGAATGGCCTGCGATGTATTTGGTCGCCGAGTGCATGACGAGGTCGGCGCCGTGATCGAGAGGACGCTGGCAGTAGGGCGAGGCGAAGGTGTTGTCGCAGCCGACGAGGAGGCCCCTGGGCTTGGCGATGCGCGACACGGCCTCGATGTCGACGATCTTCAGGGTCGGGTTGGTCGGCGTCTCGATCCACAAGAGCTTCGTCTCGGGACGAATGGCGCCTGCGAGGTTTTCCGGCCTGGTCAGATCGACATAGGAAAACGACAGCCCGGCGGACGCCTTCCGCACCCGTTCGAACAGCCGGAACGTACCGCCGTAAACGTCGTCCATGGCGACCACGTGGCTGCCCGAAGGGATGAGTTCGAGCGCCGTTGCGATCGCGGCCATGCCGGATGAAAACGCAAAGGCGCGCGTTCCGTTCTCGAGATCGGCGATGCAGCGCTCATAGGCGAAGCGCGTCGGGTTCGATCCGCGCGCGTAGACGAAGCCCTTGTGCACGCCGGGGCTTTCCTGCGCATAGGTCGAGGTCTGATAGATCGGCTGCATCACTGCGCCGGTCAAAGGATCGGGCTCCTGGCCGGCGTGAATGACGCGGGTGGCGAAGCGGGGGCGGTTGTTTCCGTCGGTCATGGCGGCGGCCTGGTTTGCTCGCGAGGATCGGAGTCTTCGCAAATTGCTAAAGCAATTTGTCACGGCCCCCAAGGGGAGCGGAGGTTCCGTCGCCGGCCCTGTCTTTGTTCGCGGTCAAGCCTGCGGGGCGTTCGCGGTCAAGCAACGGCGTCGCCGATGCGTCGCCAGTTTGACTCCGCGCCGGTCCTGCTCCGAGATGCCGGCGGGAGGGTCGGAGGAAAGCCATGTCGGAACGCACCATCCGAATTCTTCTCGCATTGACCGCGATCGGCTTGTTCGTGCTGATCCTCACTCTCGAGATTGCGACAGAAAACGACGAATTTTCGCTCGGCGACATCGCCGTCGATGCGCTGACCCTTCTCCTGACGATTGGCAGCGCGGCGAGCGTCGTGCTCCTGTTCGGGCGGATCGAACGGCAGGGGGCCGAGACGCGTCAGGTGATTGCGGAACTCGAAGAGGCGCGGCGCGAGGGCGCCGGCTGGCGCGCCGCCGTCGATCACCACGTGGACGGACTTAAAGCGGCGATCGACGCCCAATTCGGGACATGGCATATGACGGACGCCGAGCGCGATGTGGCGCTCCTGATTCTCAAGGGGCTAAGCCACAAGGAGATCGCCCTGCTGCGCCATACGTCGGAGCGCACGGTGCGTCAACAAGCGCAGCAGGTCTATCGCAAATCGGGTCTTTCCGGAAAGAACGCCTTCGCCGCGTTTTTCCTCGAGGACCTTTTGAGCCCGGCGCAGGATGGCGCGAAAAACGGAGCCCGGGCGGTCGTCAGCAGCAGCGGCGTTCACCCGGCGAAGTGACGCAAATAGCGCGGTGAGGACACAATGTCCGTCATCTGACGGATGGCGCGGCGGCGCGCCCGAGCGTATCGGCGCCGTCGGCGGTGCGATCCCCGCCGAATGGAGCCCTTCCGGCTCCACTGCAAAGGAGCGACTTCATGACAATTCGTTTAGCCAGCTGCGTCTCCGGCCGAATCCTCCGCGCCGCCGTCTTCGGACTGACGCTCGGCGCGCCGTTGGCGGCCTACGCGCAAACGGCGCCGCTGAAGGAAGCCAAGCTCAACATCGAACACAACGCCACCGACGAAGACACCGGCTTTCAGGGGGCCATCGACAGCGAGGGCTGGAAACAGTTGACAGTCAGCGGCCCGGACGGCGCCGTCCTTGAATTCGAGGCGGCAGGAAAACTGCGCGGCCTCGGCGTGACTGAGCTTTTTTTCGAGACCGTCGAGCCGGCGAACGCTGACCTGCCGATCGACCGCATGCTGTCGAAGCTGCCGGCTGGCAATTACACGATTTCGGGGCCCATTCCCGCCAATCAAGGCGGCGGCATCACCAGCGGCACGGCCTGGCTCACCCACAACATCCCGAAGGGGCCGCCCCTGTTGGCGCCGACGGAAGGCCAGAGCGTACCGGTCGGCGATCTCCTGGTGCGCTGGGGTCCGGTCGCGACGACGATCACCGGTGCGCCGGTGAAGATTATCGCCTATCAGCTCATCATAGAAAAAGATGGCCCGCCGCATCCGCACATGATCGGCAAGCCGAACTCGCTTAGCATGTATCTGCCCGCAACGACGGACCGGATCAAGGTTCCCGGAACCTTCTTCGTTCCGAACACGACATATTTCTGGGAGGTTCTCGCGATCGAGGAAAGCGGCAACCAGACGCTGTCGTCGAGCAGTTTCAAGACGAAGTGAGGGATCGCGACGGCGTGCTCAACTGCGCGAGAGGCGCGCCAGCGTCTCATCGAGCGCGGAGAGGAAGCGCGAGCGATCCGTCTTCGAAAAAGGCGCGGGGCCGCCGGCGCCGCTGATGTTCGCGCCTGCCCTCAAGTCCGCCATGATCGCGCGCGCCGCCAGCGCGCCGCCGATCGAGTCCCTCGTGAAAGGCTTGCCGTTCGAGGCGATGACGGCCGCGCGTTTGTTGAGGCAGCGCTCGGCGAGGAGAATGTCGCCGGTGACGACCACCGTCGTTTCGTCGGCGCGTTCTGCGATGGCGTCGTCCGCCGCGTCGAAGGCGTCGCCGACGGCGAGGCGGTCGATCAGCGGGTGATCGGGGATGCGGATGAAGCTGTTGGAGACTATGGTGACGGCGACATTGCGCCGGAAGGCGACCTTGTAGATCTCCTCCTTCACCGGACAGGCGTCGGCATCGACGAGGATGCGGGTGCTCACAGGTTTCCGACCTCAGGAATCAGCTGCCTTTCGCTGCCTGGAAGGAATATTTGGTCTAATGGCCTTGGCCTTCTGGTTCACAAGCAAAACTCGCTCTGCAAATCCCTCAAGGATGGTCATCAATGTGTGCAATTGTGAAACTTCGGGGCACCACCCTCGATGTGCTGCGGCGCTCCCAGCATCGACCAAAACCTCAAGCATGTCGCGTTCAGTCTGGCCGATGTAGCCATCTCCGAGCAGCGCTTCGAGTTTCTTGGAAAATGGGAGATCGACGTTGACTCCGAGTTCACCGGATATCGCATCGAAAATTGTTCGCATCAGGATGCTAGAGGCAATCAACGCGCCTCGGTCGGTGACAGTGTATAATTCGTCAAAGAGTGCATATTGCCGTGAGTGCAAATCGCGCAGCCAAGCTGGGCGCTCCCGCGCATGTTGTGGTCGCTTCGGCGGCCAATGGTGGATCATTGGCGTGGCTGTGCGGCCGTACTCGTCCTCCTCGTATTCTTCAGAATTGTAGCTATCCGTGCGGAAACTCACACAGTCGCAGCCCCGACACTTCAAGATGCAATGGTAGTCAGTTCCGTCGATGCAAGCGTCATCGTTTGACCATCGGCGCACGTATACCGCTGCGATCTCCGAGTTTGTGTCTCTCATGCAATCGTTGCAATGCGATAAGATGATGTCGCCGACCTTCATCAAGCCACCTGCAACCGCAAATAACTCAGCAAATCCGAGCGCGTGATGAGGCCCTCGAACTTGCCGCCCTTGGTGACGACCGCGACATAGCCCTTGGCGAAGACCGGGAGCAGCTCCTCCATCGGCTCCGAGGCCTCGAGCGTCATGACGCGGTAGGTCATGGCGGATTTCACCGGATCCTTGAACTTCTCGCGGTTGCGCACGACAGAGAACAGAATGTCCTCCTCGTCGATGATGCCGGCGATGGTCCCATCCTCGTTGAGGACCGGCAATTGCGATATGTCATAGAGCTTCATCCGTCCGTAGGCGGTCAACAACCGGTCGTCCGGTTTCAGCGTTACGGTGGCTCGCTCGGAGTGCTTTCGCGTGATGAGATCGGTCAGGTCGCCCTTGGGCGCGCGCTTGATGAAGCCCTGATCGTACATCCAGTAGTCGTTGTACATCTTGGAGAGGTATTTATCGCCGCGATCGCAGACGAAGGCGACGACGCGCTTGGGCTTCTTCTGCTCGCGGCAGTATTTCAGCGCCGCGGCGAGCAGCGTGCCCGACGAAGAGCCGCCAAGGACGCCCTCCTTCATCAAGAGATCGCGCGCCGCCTCGAAGCTCTCCTTGTCGGTGATGCCGTAGGCCTTCTTGACGCGCGACAGGTCGCAAATGTCGGGGATGAAATCCTCGCCGATCCCCTCGACGAGCCAGGAGCCGGCGTCGTTGGGTTTGACCCCCGTATTCACATATTCGGTGAGGATCGAGCCCTTGGGGTCGGCGAGGATCATCTCGACATGCGGGGCCTCGCGCTCGAAAAAGCGCGCAAGGCCGGTGATCGTGCCGCCGGAGCCGACGCCGGCGACGATGGCGTCGAGTTTCTTGCCCATCTGCCCCCAGATTTCCGGGCCGGTCATTCGTTCGTGAGCGGAAGGGTTCGCCTTGTTGCCGAACTGGTTCACGTAGAAAGCGCCGGTTTCGTCGGCGATGCGCTGGGCGACGTCCTGATAATAATCGGGATTGCCCTTGACGACGTCGGAGCGGGTGAGGCGCACATCGGCGCCCAGCGCCTTCAGATGGAAGATCTTCTCCTGCGCCATCTTGTCGGGCACGACGATGATGAGCTTGTAGCCCTTCTGCGCGGCGACAAGCGCGAGCGCGAGGCCCGTATTGCCGGCAGTCGCCTCGACGATCGTTCCGCCCGGCTTGAGCTTGCCGTCATTCTCGGCCGCCTCGATCATGGCGAGGCCGATGCGGTCCTTGATCGAGCCGCCGGGATTATTCGATTCAAGCTTCAGGAAAAGCTCGCAAGGCCCCGTGTCGATCTTCGAAACCTTGACCATCGGCGTCTTGCCGATGCCTTCAAGGACATTATCGTAGACGGGCCCGAACGGCGTTTCCTGCATGGCGGTTTCACTTCTGAAAAGGTGAATTCAGCGCCGGACACTAGACGGTTCGCGCGCGAAAGAGGAGGGGCCCTGCTATGGCAGCGCGCGAATCGCCGCTTCAAGCCCGGGGAGCAGCGCATCGTCGGCCGTGTTCTCCCCCAGCTTCACGTTGACATAGAGCGCGGAGAAAAACGCCGTCAGATTGTGACGCCGCGCGAGACCGCCGGCCGTTGCGAAGGCGTCTCCTTCGATCGCGGCGGCGCCGGCGAGCCAGTCTGTCCACTCCGCCTCGGTGAACTGAGCGCGCTGCGCCATATAGAGAACCGGCCGCGCGAGGCGCTCGCTTTCGCCGAAGACGTACGAATGCCCCTCTGGCGCGATCTGCGCGCCGATGGCGTTGCGGATGCGGGCAAGGTCCTCCTTGCCGAGAGCCGGATTGAGCGCCAGCTGCAGCATCAAATCGGCGCCGTGCGCGACGCCATGGCGCCAACCCTCTTTCTCGTCGAAGCCGCGATAGTCATCGACCGTCGTCAGATAATCGATGGCGGCCTGCAGGAGCACGGCGCGCTGCGCCGGCGTCAAAAATGCCTCGATGCGGTCCGCGCGCGCGACTTCCGACAGGGCGAGCGCGGCGAATGGTTTCGCGAAGCCCTTGCCAGGCGACCCCTGAAGCATCGCCATCAAATCCGTATAAAGACCGTTCATGGTCTCGATGCTGAGGGATTTTCCGCGCAGTAGCGTATGGAGCGCCTCGTAGGCGACGCCGTCGCGCAAGCCGGGGTCGCGGGACCCAAGACAGGGAACGATCGCGCGGGCGAAAGCGTTCCTCGTTGCGTCGTTTTCGATGCGCCAGCCTTGCGCCTTCAACCCGGCGAGCGCGGCGCGATCGTATCCCGCAGGAGGACAGACCGGCCGCGCCTCGGCCCTTGCGGCCAGTATCGAGCAGACGACGGCGAGGGCCAGCGTAAATTTCGACATTCCGTACATTGGCTTGGTTCTTTCAAGGGCTGAAGTCGGCTTAGCCTCGCGTCGACCCTTCCGCAAGATCAGGCTTTGAGCCCTTCATCCGGGCCCGGCGCAAATCGCGGATGAAGAACCGCGCCGGATGCAGCGCTTGCGCGACGTCGCGCGCGACGGGTGACGGTGCGCCCGTCAGTTCGGCGGCGAGAATTGCGGCGAGGAGCGGCGCTGTCACCAGCCCGCGCGAACCGAGGCCGGAGAGAATATAGCGCCGGTGCGCCATGGGTCCGGCCGCGTAGTCGCGCCGCGTTCCGGTTCTCAGGTCGTCATAGAGGGCGCCATAGGCGTCCCAGTCGGGCAGGGGACCCACGACTGGAAGCCGGTCCAGCGTCTGGCAGCGAATGGCCGCGCGCGGCCTCGAGTATTCCGCAGACAGACGGTCAGCGATTTCGGGCGCCCCGGCCCGGAGAGCCTCGATGTTCGCCCGCGTCGCGCTTGCTTGAACGAAGGCGTCGGCGCCCGGCGCGATCGCTTCGTTTGTGGCGCCGATGATGAGGCCGCCGGCCGGCGCCGGCGCGCAATAGGGCCCGAAGGCGATGGCGTGGGGCGAGGTCTCGGCGTCCGGGAAATGATCGATCTGGCCCATGACGCCTCTCAAGGGGAGCGTGCGCGCCTCGAAGAAGCGCAGCGCCTCGCGGCCATTGGCGAGGATGACGGCGTCGAAGCTGCGGCGCGCGCCGTCGCCAAAGCGGACTGCAACGCCGTCGCCGTCGTCTTGCGTCGTCAGCGCGCGGGCGCGCACCAGTTCTGCGCCCGCCGCGAGCTGCCGGCAGAACTCCGCAGGGTCGATGACGCCGGCTTGCGGAAAGAAGAGACCGTCGGGGCGCAGCTCCATCCAATCGGTCGGCAGAAGCCCCGCCGCGGCGATCTTCTCCTGCTTCAGGCGCCCGTCCGCGCTCGTGGCTTTGAGGAGCGCGCCGCAGCGATTGAAGAACCGCGCGCCGTCCGTATCGAGACGATCGATGGCGGCGACGGCCTGAACATGGGCGGAGCGAAAGAAACGCGCCGCAGGCGTTCCCCCGAGATCGAGGCGAGGCATGATGAGCCCGGCGGGATTGCCGGAAGCGCCGCCCGCGATCCCCAGCGGATCGATGAGGGTCGGGCTCAGCCCGACGCGGGAGAGCGCGCAAGCAAGGCTGGCGCCCGCGATCCCGGCGCCGATCACCGCAACTTCGGCGCCGCGCCGAAGCGGCCTCTGGTCGCTCTCGAACCACGGCGCGCGCCGCGACCGCTGCGGCTGCCTCGAAAGGCGCGCCGCCAGCATTTCCCGCTTTCGTCCGTAGCCGGCGCGCTTTGCCACAACGAATCCCGCCGCCTCAAACGTCCGCCGCACGTCGCCGGCGACGGTGAACGTCGCTGCGGTGGCGCCAGGGGCTGAGAGTCGCGCCAGTTCGGCGGCGACCTCCGGCCGCCACCTCGACGGGTTCTTCGACGGGTTGGAGGCGGCCGCCCCCGGGGTGGAGCTCACCGTGCTCGTGGTGGACAACGCCTCGAGCGACGACACCCTGGCC
>JBEBFW010000143.1:0-8377 GCA_040081755.1 Parvularculaceae bacterium | reverse complement strand
GCGGAAGCGGCTGATCTGGACGCCGGGGCCGGCGATCGACATCCCGGCGCCCGGCATGACGCTGACGCTGGCGACGCGGCCGCTTCTCGAGATCGCCGACGGCGCCCAACTCGACGATCTCGGCCTTGTCGCCAGCTCCGCCCGGATCGCGGCCGCCGTTGCGCCGCAATCGCCGAAGGCCGCCGAGCGCGTGAAGGCGCTGGGCGCCGAGACGATCGCCGCCGCCTTTCTTGACGAAGCGCGCCGCCGCCGCCTCATTGAGGACAGCGCGGGCGTCGTCGATTTCCGCAAGGCCGGGCTCTTCGCCATCGAGGTCGCGCTGCCGCCGACGACCCCGGTCGGCGACTACACCGCCGAGGTCTTCCTCTTCCGCAACCGGGAGCTGGTGTCGCGCGATCTCGCCTCGCTCTCCGTGCGAAAAGTCGGGATGGAAAGCGCCATCTACAATTTCGCCACGCGCCGGCCGCTCGCCTATGGCCTTGCTTGCGTGGTTTTTTCGGTCGCCGCAGGACTTCTTGCGGCGGCGGCGTTCCGCCGGCCCTGAGTTTCAGGTAGAGTTCGTGTTTGGGTTTTCGGTGTTCGGTTTTCGGGGCTTCTTCCCCGAACCCCGAATACCGAACGCCGAACACCTCGGTGGGGGCGTCTCGTGGATCGTCAAAGAGAGCTGAGCGACATCGGCCTCCTCGCCATGACCCCTTTCATCATCTGCTTCATGGGCGTGTGGGTTTCACCCTGGGTCATCCCGGGGAGCCTCGCCTTCGACTTCCGCGAGTTCTCGATTCTTTACGGCGCCATCGCCGCGAGCTTTTTCGCCGGCGCCAACGCCATCGCCATCATCGCCAAGGGCCCGGCGTCGGGCGAGACCATCCTGCCGGGGCTTGTCGCGGTCGCCGTCGCCCTCGTCGCCGCGATGCCGGTCGGCGCGCTGTTCATCGCACTCCCCAATATCGCCCGCTTCCTCCTCGTCATCGGCGTGCTGATCTATCTGCTGCTGCGCGATCTGCGCGCGGTCGCCGGGGGGCTCTTCCCGACCTGGTACGGAGACCTGCGCACGCGGCTCACTTTCTGGGCGTGCATCTCCCTCGCCATGGTGATGGCGCGCCTGCTTTTGAGGATTTAGGCGCGACGTCTTCAGTGTTAGGTTCGGCGAAGCGACACTGACATCCGGGCCATGACCTTCGATCTCAAGATCACCGGCGGCATTCTTCATGACGGCGACGGCGGCGAGGCCCGCCGGGCCGACATTGGCGTCACCGGCGGGCGCATCGCCGAGATCGGGAAGTGCGCCGCCGCCGCGGACCGCACGATCGACGCCGAAGGCGCGATTGTGACCCCTGGCTTCATCGATCTGCACACGCATTATGACGGCCAGATTTCCTGGGACGAGGAGATGCGCCCCTCCGTCAATTTCGGCGTCACCACAGTTCTCATGGGCAATTGCGGCGTCGGTTTCGCGCCGGTGCGCCCCAAGGATCACGACCGGCTTATCCGCCTGATGGAGGGCGTTGAGGACATTCCGGGCACGGCGCTTCATGAGGGCCTCACCTGGGGCTGGGAGGCTTTCGGCGAGTATCTGGGTCGCATTGACGGCTTGCCGCACACGATCGATTTCGCCGCCATGGCCGTGCACGATCCGATCCGCGTCTACGCCATGGGCGAGCGCGCGACGCATCGCGAGCCGGCGAACGGCGACGACATCCGGGCGATGCAAAGGCTCCTCGAGGAAGCGCTCGACGCCGGCGCCGCCGGTTTCTCGATCGGCCGCTCGGACATCCACCGGACGGCCGACGGCGACTGGACGCCCTCATCCGAGGCAGGCCGAGAGGAACTCATTGCCCTCGCCTCGGTTCTCAAAGGCCGCAAGCGCGGCGTTCTTCAGATCGTCAACGACTTCAACCTCGAACGAGAAGGCGATCAGTTTGCGGAGGAATTCGCCCTGGTCGAGGCGTTTGCGCGCGCTGGAGGCCGGCCCTGCTCCATTTCCCTGATGCAGCGCGACTTCGCGCCGGAGCAATGGCTGCG
Organism: Parvularculaceae bacterium; assembly: GCA_040081755.1. Lineage (GTDB taxonomy): Bacteria > Pseudomonadota > Alphaproteobacteria > Caulobacterales > Parvularculaceae > Amphiplicatus. The sequence goes on along the minus strand of JBEBFW010000143.1, from coordinate 6,355 downwards.
CATCCTGAAGGAGACCGAACGCCTCAATGCGGACGGCGTCGATTTCCGCGTGCAGGTCGCGCCGCGCGGCATCGGCGTCTTCAACGGCCTTCAGTGTTCGATGCATCCCCTGATGGCGCAGCCCCATTATCAGCAGATCAAGGATCTGCCGCTGGAAAGCCGCGTCGCCGTCATGCGCGACCCGGATTTCAGGCGCCGGTGTCTCGCCGACGCGCCGCTGAAGCTTGCGGGACCGGGCTCATCCGTGCCGCCGATCGTCGATGCGCTCATCGCCGGAATCGGTTTCGTCGCCAACAAGTTCTATCGGCTCGGCGAGACGCCCGATTACGATCAGGGCGAGGCCGGATCGCTCGGCGCCGAGGCGCGGCGCGATGGCGTCACCGTCATGGAGAAGCTCTACGACACGCTTCTCGAACTCGATGGCAAGCAGCTCATCTATTTCCCGATCTACAACTACTCCGAGTTCTCCTACGACAATGTCGGCAAAATGCTGCGCCATCCGAACGCGCTCTTGGGCCTCTCGGACGGCGGCGCGCATGTCGGCACGATTTGCGACGCCTCGTTCCCGGCCTACCTTCTCTCCTACTGGACGCGCGACCGCGACAAGGATCGCATCGATGTGCCCCGCGCGATCCAGATGCTGACCGCCGACGCCGCCGATTATCTGGGGCTTGAGGATCGCGGACGCCTCAAAGTCGGGATGCGCGCCGACCTCAACGTCATCGACTATGACGGCTTGTCGCTGAAGGCCCCGCGCATGGTGAAGGACCTCCCCGCCGGCGGACAGCGCCTGCTCCAGGACGCCCATGGCTTCCGCGCCACGCTCGTCAACGGCCGCCAGGTGATCGCCGACGATCAGGTGACGGACGAACGGCCCGGGCGGCTGGTGAGGTTCAATTGATAAGCGGCAACGGACTCCCGCCTCCTGCCTTGGGAGAGGCCAGCGAGGCAAAGCCGAGCGGGTGAGGGTCATCTTCCAGGGTTCAGCAAAATGAGCATCAGGTCATGAGACTCCTGCGCAGCATCCTCGCAATCCTCGCCGGCATCGTCACCATTGTCGTGCTATCGACGGCGACCGACTTCATCCTCGAATCGAACGGCGTTGTTCCGCCTCCGGAGAAACAGGCGGCGGCGCCGCAATATTTCTATCTCTTCGCCGCCTATCGCTTCACCTACACGGTCATCGGCGCCTATGTGACGGCGCGCCTCGCTCCGTCAGCCCCTATCACTCACGGGCTCATTCTTGGAGCGATCGGCACGGCGCTCGGTGCGCTTGGCGCGGTCGTCATGTGGGGCAAGGGTCCGGACTGGTACGCGCTCTCGCTCCCGATCACGGCGATTCCGCTGTGCTGGCTCGGAGCGAGGCTCGCGCGACGCCGCGGCCTCTGACATTGTCCAGGCGAATTCGGCGCCCTCTACTCGCCTGCCATCGGCGACAGCGCCCGTATTGCGCGCCCCGCAGGAGTCGACCGCACACGCAACAGGGGAATGAGTCCATACTTATCCTACACCTCGCCGCCACGATTATGATGGTCGGGAAGAAGATGAGAGGAACAGTTCGTGCATGAATGAGAAAGAAAACGGATCGCCTGTCGATGGCGAATGGAACCAGCGCCTGGACGCCGCGCGTCTTGCGGCCGTGAACCACGTCCCGAGCGCACCGTCTTGCCCCCAAATTCGCCTGAACCGCGCAGAATCGGCCGATTCTCCGGTTGGCGCCCTTGCGAGTCTTGCCCTCCGATTAACCATCATCGCTCGGGTCACGCCATGAACCTCACCTTCATCTTCGAAACCGGCGCCTTCGCGCGCCTCGGGACCATTCTCGGCAAAAGAGGACGCCGCCCGGACGCCGGGCGTCTTGCGGCCCTTGACCAGGTTCCGGTCGCACCGTCTTGCCCCCAAATGCGCGCCAACCGCGCGGAAGCGGCCGATTCTCCAGTTGGCGCCCTTGCGCGTCTTGCCCCACAATTAACCATCATCGCTCCGGTCAACCCATGAACTTCACCTTCCGCACCGTTCCCTCCGTCATCTTCGAAGCGGGCGCCTCGGCGCGACTTGGCGCCATCGTCAAGGCGCGCATGAAGCGGCCCGTCGTCGTGACCGACGAAGGGATCATGAAGGCCGGGCTCATCGAGCCCGCTTTGGCGAGTCTCAAGGCTGAGGGCCTCGACTATTTCCTCTTCGACCGGATCGAAGCCGATCCGCCGGCCCGCGTCGTACGGGCCTCGGTCGAGATCGCGCGCTTTCACAAGGCCGACGGCGTCATCGGCTTCGGCGGCGGCTCATCGATGGACACGGCGAAGATCATCGCGGTGTTGCTGAATTCGGCGCAGAAGCTCGAGGACATTTACGGGACCGGCAACGTCAAGGGCGGTCGCGCGCCGCTGGCGCTCCTGCCGACGACCTCCGGCACTGGCTCCGAAGTGACCGACATTTCCGTCATCACCACCGACGACGACCAGAAGATGGGCGTGCTCGGCGACCAGCTTTTCGCCGATGTCGCCATTTTGGATCCAGCGCTCACCCTCGGCCTGCCGCGTCACGTCACCGCCGCGACCGGCGTCGACGCCATGGTACATGCGATCGAGGCGTATACGAACCGTCACCGCAAGAACCCGGTCTCGGACGCCCTCGCCCGCGAAGCGCTGAAGCTCCTCTCGCGGAACATCGTCGCGGCCTGCGAGACGCCGGCGGACGGCGCAGTGCGGGCGAACATGCTGCTCGGCTCGATGCTGGCCGGCCAAGCCTTCACCAATTCGCCCGTCGGCGCGGTCCATGGCATGGCCTATCCACTGGGCGCGCTCTTTCACATCCCGCACGGCGCCTCGAACGCCCTGATGCTCGAACCGGTCTTGCGCTACAGCGCCAGCGCGGCGGCGCCGCTCTACGCCGAGCTCGGCGACGTGATCGGCGCCAACGCCACGGGCGGCTTCGCCGAGCGCGCCGACGCCTTCATCGGCAGGCTCATGGAGATCGTCGCGGCGACCGGCGTCGAGCGCAGGCTCTCGAAGCTCGGCATCTCGCACAACGACCTTCCGCGCATGGCCGAGGACGCGATGAAGGCGCAGCGCGTCATGCAGAACAACCCGCGCGAAGTGACCTATGAGGCGGCGCTGGCGATGTATGGAGAGGTCTTGTGAGGTTCGGCAACCGGCAACCGGCAACCGGCAACCGTTTCAAGATCGACCACGCCGCTCGAAACTTGCGCACCATCGGCCGTTCCGGTTGCCGGTTGCCGGCTGCCCGTTGCCGATAATGTCGCGCTCCGTCTACCGCCATTTTCTCCCCCTCCAGACCCGCTGGAGCGATAATGACGTATACGGACATATTAACAACGTCGCCTATTACGGCTATTTCGACACCATCGTGAACGAGTATCTGATCGCCGCGGGCGCTCTCGACATTCACGGCGGCGCCGTGATCGGCCTCGTGGTCGAGACGGGCTGCAAATATTTCGCGCCGCTGGAATTCCCGTTGAAACTCGAAGGGGCGTTGCGCGTCGCCAAAATCGGCAATTCCTCCGTGCGTTACGAACTCGCGATCTTCAAGTCGGGGGAAGACGCGCCCGCCGCCGAGGGCCATTTCGTGCACGTCTACGTCGATCGTGCGACGCGGCGGCCGGCGCCGCTGCCCGCCGCCTTGCGTGCGGCGCTGGAGGCTGTCGCCTGACTGCTTTCGCTCTTATTCGGCCGGAATTGCTCCGTGAGCGTCTGAAATTCCCTTGCGCTTCTCGCGCAGCGCGTCGAAATGGGCCCAGACGCCGTTTTCGCCCTGCCAATCGCCCTTGGTGGCGGCTTTGGAATATTCCGTGGCGCGGGCCTCGAAGAAATTCGCGTGCTCGACGCCGTTCAGGATCTCCGTGAGCCAGGGGAGCGGATGCTTCTCCGCGCCGTAGAGCTTCGGCAAGTGCAATTGCCCGAGGCGCCAGTCGGCGATGTAGCGGATATAGGCCTTGATATCGTCCGGCGTCATGCCCTGAACGGGCCCCATTTCAAAAGCGAGATCGATGAACTTCTCTTCGAGGCCGACCACGGTGCGGCAGCACTCGACGATGTCCGAGGCGACCTCCTTGGTGACGCATCCGGTCTCGCGCGCGAACGCGTGATAGAGATTGATCATCCCCTCGCAGTGCAGCGACTCATCGCGCACCGACCACGAGACGATCTGGCCCATGCCCTTCATCTTGTTGAAGCGCGGGAAGTTCATGAGCATCGCGAACGAAGCGAAGAGCTGAAGCCCTTCGGTGAAGGCGCCGAACATGGCGAGCGTGCGCGCAATGTCGGCCTCGTTGTCGACGCCGAAGCGGTGCATGTAGTCGTGCTTGTCGCGCATCGCCTTGTAATCGAGGAAGGCCGCGAACTCCGACTCCGGCATGCCGATCGTTTCAAGGAGAAGCGCGTAGGCCGCGATATGCACCGTCTCCATGTTGGAGAAGGCCGAGAGCATCATCTTCACTTCGGTCGGCTTGAAGACGCGCGCGTAGCGCTCCATGTAATTGTCGTTCACCTCGATGTCGGACTGGGTGAAGAAGCGGAAGATCTGGCTGAGGAGATTGCGCTCCGCGTCCGAGAGCTTGCCCGCCCAGTCCTTGCAATCCTCGCCGAGCGGCACCTCCTCAGGCATCCAGTGAATCTGCTGCTGGCGCTTCCAGAAGTCATAGGCCCACGGGTAACGGAAGGGCTTGTAGGCGAACGAAGGCGTCAGCAATCCGGCAGGCTGTTTCACCGGCTTCATCTTCGGGGCGGACATGATGCGGCTCTCGATTTTGGCGGGTTGCGGGCGACGTCGGCTCGACCACTGACCACAATATCTTGCGCTGACAAGCGTGAGAAGCCCTACGGATCGCGCCGGAGTGGGTTTTTCTCCCCACCGTTCGGCGGCTCAGGCGCGGGCGCCCAACAGCGGCGCGGTTTTCTCGAAGGACCGCACCCGGGCGATGAATTCTTCCGGCAGCTGTGCGGTTTCTTTGGTTCCCTGCCGAACATGAACATAGGTCAGCTTGCCCGCATTGAGCAGCGTTTCGCCGCGGAAGACGGCGGCGGCGATGTCCATCGATTTCCCACCGAGCCTTGCTGCACGCATGCCGATGTCGATCTCGTCGTCGAACATCGCGGAGCCGAGATAATCGCACTCGGCGTGAGCGGTCACAAATTCCGGCGCGTCCGTGTAGCGAGGATACCCGAGCGCGCGCGTCCACTCCCAGATCGCGATGTCGTAATAGACGAAATAATTCGCGTTGAAGACGATGCCTTGCGCGTCGCACTCATTCCAGCGCACGCGCAAGGGATGAAGAAACGCGAAGTCGGCGCGCGCGCTCATGTCCGTTTCCTGTAGACGGCGAGAATGGTGTGGCCGTCGATCGTCTCGCGCTGGCTCTCGAGATACCTGCGGAACGCCGCACTGCCGCCAAAGCGGTGATAGACGCTGCGGAAGAGGCGCGAGGCCGGCAGGTACTTGGCTTCCATCGCCGCCTGGTACCAGCCGACGTTATCCGCCTGCAAAGGTTCCTTCTCGATGCGCAAGAGTTCCAGCGGAAAGAGCCTCTGCAGGCTCATGAGCGCCTCGCGACCCCAGCGGGTCACATGATGCGGGGGCGAGTTCAGCGGCAGAATGGGGCAGTCCTTCAGGAAGGCGTCATTGTTCGGCACGCTGATGATGAGCGCCCCGCCTGGCCGCAGAACCCGCACGCAATTCTCGATGAAGGCCCGAGGATCGTTGACGTGCTCTAACACCTGAATCGCCGACACCGCGTCATAGGCGTCCGCGTTGGCTGCTGCGTGCTTCTCGATGCTCTCGTCGCGAACGTCGAGGCCCTTGGCGCTCGCCGCCGTCCGGCCGAACCGGCTGGTCTCCAGCCCGACCAGGCGTCGATCCAACCCTTTCAGCAAAACGAGAAAGTCGCCGCCGCCGCATCCGATATCGAGCACGGAAGTCGCCCGGGCGATCGCATCGCGCGCGACGGCATACTCCCACTTCTCGTGCCGATAGGCCCAGTTCCCGTCATAGCCGCCCTCGGGGTTCTCCGTCGCATAGAGCTCTTCGTAGAACGCCGGCGGCCCGGCGAGAGGGCCCGGCGAAAAGTACTCGAGGCCGGTGTCGAGACAGCGGTAGACGTCGAGCGCATCGATTTCAGGAAGATACTTGCCGGCGTCGATCCCATTTTCCTTGCGATAGGCGTCCGTGAGCGCCTCCACCGGAATCGCGCCAATCCGCTCGCCCGGGCGGCCCGTCAGCGGACTGGGCGGCGAAATTCGCGTCAAGTCGCGCGGAAGCTGCGGAGCGAATTTCAAATCCGCCATTCTAGTTCGTCCGCGATCGGAAGCGGCCGACCACCGGCTGGTGATCCGTATACTGG
>JBEBFW010000142.1:0-8378 GCA_040081755.1 Parvularculaceae bacterium | reverse complement strand
AAGAGCCGCAACCTTCTCCTTGAGCCGCGGCCAGGCCGCCGGATCGTACTGCGCGTCAAAATCCTTATCCTGCGCGAGTCCGAGCTTCTCGCGCAGGAGCGCATAGAATTGCGGCTCGATCGCGCCGATCGACAGCCACTTGCCGTCCTTCGTTTCGTAGACGTCGTAAAAATGTGCGCCTGTATCGAGCATGTTGACGCCGCGTTCGTCCCGCCAGCGCCCCATGGCGAGAAATCCCCAGGTCATGGCGGAGAGAAGCGCCGAGCCGTCGGTCATGGCGCAGTCGACGACTTGCCCCGGCGCGCCGTTTCGGACGGCGAGGAGCGCCGCGACCATGCCGAAGGCGAGCATCATGCCGCCGCCGCCGAAATCGCCCAGATAATTGACGGGCGGCGTCGGTTTTTCGCCCGCGCGCCCGCAAGTGTGCAGAGCGCCAGAAATCGAGATGTAGTTGATGTCATGCCCGGCCGCCGACGCGAGCGGCCCGGTCTGGCCCCAGCCGGTCATGCGGCCATAGACGAGTTTCGGATTGTCCTTGAGCAGAACATCCGGGCCGAGCCCGAGGCGCTCCATGACGCCCGGCCTGAAGCCCTCGATCAAGCCGTCGGCCGAAGCGGCGAGCTCGCGCGCCAGCCGGGCGCCCTCCGGCTTCTTCATGTCGAGGACGACTGACTTGCGCGAGCGCGCCAGCGGGTCCTTGGGCATGGCGAGCGCGCCCATGCGATCGATGCGGATGACTTCCGCGCCATGGTCGGCCAGCATCATGCCGCAGAACGGGCCCGGGCCGATGCCGGCGAACTCAACGATGCGAACGCCCTCAAGCGGTCCTGACATGGCTTGCCCTCAAAGACTCTGGCCGTCGTCGATGACGATTTCAGTTCCGGTGACGCGCCGCGAAGCGTCCGACGCGAGGAACAGCAACGCGCCGTCAAGATCGGAAGCCTCGGCAAGGCGCCGGCGCGGGAAGGCGGCGAGCGTCTGACGGCCGCTTTCAGACTCGAAGAACTCATGGGTCAGTTCCGTGCCGATATAGCCCGGCAAGATCATGTTCACGTTGACGCCCTGTCGCGCCCAGTCGAGCGCCAGCGCCTTGCCGAGCTGCGAGACCCCGGCCTTCGAGGCCGAATAGACGGCGGAATTGCGATAGACCTTTCTGGCCGTGATCGACGAGATGATGACGATGCGGCCATTCTCTTTCTCCCGGCTGCCCGCGGCGATGAGGCGTTTGGCGCCCTCGCGCACGGTGAGAAAGACGCCGCGCAGATTGACCGAAACAAGTCGGTCGAACTCGGCGATCGGCAATTCGGTGGCGCGTCCCTCGATGGCGATCCCCGCATTGGCGATCACGGTGTCGATGGCCCCGAAGACGCGCGCAGCCTCGTTATAGGCGCCGATGACAGAGGCTTCGTCGGCGACGTCCAGCGCGACGGCGTGCGCCTTGCCGCCGCCGGCGCCGATCGCGGCGGCGAGCGCATCGAGATTGTCCTTGCGCCGCGCGCCGATGACGACTCTTGCGCCAGCGCCGGCCAGCACGCGCGCCATATGCGCGCCGAGCCCTGACGACGCGCCGGTGACGAGCGCAGTGCGCCCGCTGAGATCGAATGCGGGCACCGTCGTCACCTTTGGCCTCCTCGCAAGGGTCTGATGATTGCGTAAGCGATTCCAGGCGTCGCCGCCACTGCGAGTCGCACGACACCATCCTTGGTGACGCCTCGGTTCGCGAATCCTCTCAGCGCCGCCTCACGAAGGGCGCCCGCTCCAGGCGCCATCGTGCAGCGTCGCAATCGCTCCGCGGGCGAGTTCGTCGGCGCGCTCATTGCCGGCATGACCTGAATGGCCGCGGATCCACCGCCAGTCTATCTTGCGGGCGCCGCATTCAGAATCGAGCGCCAGCCACAGGTCCTGATTCTTCACCGGCTTGCGGTCGGCCGTCCGCCAGCCGTTCTTCTTCCACGACTTGATCCACGCCGTGATGCCGTTCTTCACATATTGGCTATCCGTATGCAGACGAACAGCGTCGCTGGTCGCGCGCAGCGCCTCGATCGCCGCCTGCAGCTCCATGCGGTTATTGGTGGTCGCGGGCTCCCCGCCCGATAATTCGCGACGCCGGCCGCCGGCCTCAATGATGAGGACGCCCCAGCCGCCGGGACCGGGATTGCCCTCGCAGGCGCCGTCAGTGAAGATTTCGATCATGGCGCTTCGTTGAAGGACGCCGCCGCATTTGGTCAAGATGGCCGGGAAAAAACTATTCCGCCGCGATCAGCGGGCGCTTGAAGAAGACGTCTTCTTTCACGGTCTCGACGGTCTCGACGACGAGACGGAAGTCGAGGGCGAGCCGCGCCAGGAAATCCTCGACAAGCTCCTCCGGCGCGGACGCCCCCGAGGTCACGCCGAGCCGAGCGACACTCTGAAGGCGCGCAAGGTCGAAGGCGCGCGGATCATCGACAAGCTCCGCATCGGGACAGCCGGAGGCGCGCGCCACATCGACGAGGCGTCTCGAATTGGAAGAGGTCGGCGACCCGAAGACGAGAACCATGTCGCAGCGGGGCGCGACGGCCTTGACCGCGTCCTGGCGGTTCTGGGTCGCGTAGCAGACATCGCCGCCCTTCGGGCCTTCAATCTGGGGAAAGCGCGCTTGGAGCGCCGCGACGGCGGCGGATACATCGTCTACGGACAATGTTGTCTGCGTCGCATAGGCGAGCGCGCCGGCGGGCGGCGAGAGCGCCGCGATGTCGGCGAGCGTTTCGACCAGCGTGACCGCGCCCTCCGGGACCTGGCCCATGGTTCCCTCGACCTCCGGATGGCCGCCATGTCCGACGAGGATCACGTGCCGGCCCCGCGCGACGTGCCGCCGGAGTTCAGCGTGCACTTTATGCACCAGCGGACAGGTCGCATCGATGACCGAGCGCATCCGCAAGGCGGCGGCGTCATGGGCCGACTTCGGCGCGCCGTGCGCCGAGAAGACGATCGGGCGGTCGGCGGGGGCGAGATTCACGTCTTCGACAAAGACCGCGCCCATGGCCTGCAGGCGCCGCACGACATGCGCGTTGTGGACGATTTCATGCCGCACATAGACCGGCGCGCCATGGACGGCGAGCGCTTCTTCGACGGTGCGTACGGCGCGCTCGACGCCAGCGCAAAAGCCGCGCGGCGAGGCCAGAACCACTGTCAGATCGGGCATGGCTGTCTGGTCCAAATCGCCACCTTGCGGACTCCCTTTGGCGTTGCGAAGGCGCGGGCGAACCGCTACCACCCGTCAACGCCCTTAACCGGGCGGAGTTGAGGCGCAAATCGGGCGCCCGGCGGAGTTCTCCAAGAAGCATATAGGGGTTTGGTTTCATGAACAAAGCGTTAGCGCTGGCTCTCATCGTCGCGGCCATGCTTGCTGGCTGCGCGACCGATGATTCGAAAGCCAAGCGCGCGAAGAACCCGGCCCCCTGCCCGCCGGTCGTCGTCCTCAAGGACGCTGCGCGCGCCGTCGAGTTTGCCGGCGACCCGACCCTCGAGAATGTCACTTTCAGCGGCGAATTCGTGAAGGTCGAGCTACAGTGCCGCTATTATACGGACAAGCCGATCGAGGCGAGCCTCCGGGTGAAGCTCGCGCTCGGCAAGGGGCCGAAGGCCGAGGCCAACCGTCACGATTTCGGCTACTTCGTCGCCGTCACCCGCAAGGATTCCGAGGTGATCGAGAAAGCGGAGTATGTGCTGCCGATCGAGTTCGACGGCGACGAGACGGTCAAGATCGTGACCGACGAGATCGATGAGATATTCATCCCGCGCGCCAGCAAGGACATTTCGGGCACGAATTTCGAGATCGTCGTCGGTTTTGCGCTGACGCCTCAACAGGCGATCTTCAACCGGTCCGGCAAGAGCCTCAAGTTTCCCGAGGCGAAATGACCCTGACGGACGAATTGTCGGACATCGTCGGGCAAGCGTTCGAGGCGGAGGGGTTGTCGAAGGCGGCAGGCGCAGTGCGCTTCTCCGACCGGCCGGACCTCGCCCAGTTTCAGTGCAACGGCGCTTTGGCGGCGGCGAAGGAGAAGAAAGCGCCGCCGCGCGCGATCGCCGAGGTTGTGGTCGCGCGCCTCATGGACGATCCGCGTTTGCGCGACGTTGCAATCGCAGGGCCGGGCTTCATCAACTTCTCACTGATCGACGCCGAGCTCGGCCGACGCGTCGAGGCGGCTTCGACCAACGCGACGCTCGGCGGCTGGCGCAAGGCGCCTGAAAGGATCGTCGTCGATTTCGGCGGGCCGAACATCGCCAAGCCGCTGCATGTCGGGCATTTGCGCTCCGCCATCATCGGCGAGTCGCTGAAGCGCATCCTGCGCGCTGCAGGAGATGACGTCGTGGGCGACATTCATCTCGGCGACTGGGGCCTGCAGATGGGCCAGCTCATTTCAGAGCTCGAGGCGCGCCAGCCGGGGCTTCCTTACTTCAGGCCGGGCGACGGGCCGTTCCCTCAGGACCCGCCGATCGCCCTCGCCGACCTTGAAGAGATGTACCCGGCCGCCTCGGCCGCCTGCAAGGAGGACCCGGCGCGGGCCGACCTCGCGCGCAAGGCGACGAAGGCGCTGCAGGACGGCCGACCCGGCTACCGCGCCCTTTGGCGCCATTTTGTCAGCCTCTCGGTCGCCGCGCTGAAAAAGGATTACGACGATCTCGGCGTTTCGTTCGATCTCTGGAAGGGCGAGGCCGATGTCGATCCGCTGATTTCCGGGATGATCGCCGATCTCGAGGCCAAGGGGCTCGTCGAGCTGTCGGACGGCGCCAGGATCATCCGCGTCGCCGAAGAGAGCGACAAGAAGGAGGTCCCGCCGATCATCCTCGTCAACTCCGAGGGCGCCGTCGGCTATCATGCGACCGATATCGCCACCATTATAGACCGTGTGCAGACGAACGCGCCGGACCGCATCTTCTACGTCGTCGATGGGCGCCAGCGTCTCCACTTCGAGCAGGTGTTTCGCGCCTCCGGCCGCGCTGGCTATTTTCCGCTGGAGCGTCTCGAGCATCTCTGGTTCGGCACGATGAACGGCGCGGACGGCAAGCCGTTCAAGACGCGCGCGGGAGGCGTTCTGAAGCTCCGCGACCTGATCGATCAGGTCGAGGAGCGGGCTCTTGCGCGCCTCAAGGAGAACGGCCTCGCCGAGGGATATGCCGAAAGCGAAATCGCCGACATTGCGCACAAGGTCGGCGTCGCGGCGCTCAAATTCGCCGATCTCGCCAATCCCCGGACGACGGATTATGCGTTCGATCTCGACCGCTTCATGGCTTTCGAGGGCAAGACCGGTCCCTATCTCCTCTATGCCGCCGTGCGCATCAGGTCCGTGCTCGCCAAGGGCGCGGCGGCGAGCGCTGCGCCCGGCGCCGTTGAGATCGCGGAGGCAGAAGAGCGCCAGCTCGCTCTATCGGTGCTCGCCTTCGCCGACATGATGCGGCTCGCCTATGAGAAGCGCATGCCGCATCATCTGTGCGAACACGCGTTCAATCTCGCGCAAGCCTTCTCGAAATTCTATGCGGCGTGCCGGATCGTCGATGAGCCGGACGCCGCGAAGCGCTCGTCGCGGCTCGCGCTCGCGGCGGCGGCCGGCAAGCAGATCGAGTTCGTCCTCGATCTCCTCGGGATCGCAGTCCCCCAGCGGATGTAGGGTGTGGGGCGCCCCCTGGGGAAAAACGGGCGTTAAGGAACCCCGTGCGCAGCCTTTGCGCCCCGTCGCTCGCCAACTCCCTGATTCTGCTCGATGTCAACCATCGCGCGGTCGTTGCTGCGCTGCGACAAACGACCGGAAAAACGCGATGCTGTGGCATTTAAGCTGTCACAACGGCGTTACGTTTCGCTAATACAGAAACCTTGGGACTGGCGTGACACGCTTAAGGGGGCGGCGCCGGCTTGATCACTGCTCGGGGATGGACATGACATTCAAAGGCTTTCTCGCTGCGAGCGCGACTGCGGTCGCGCTTTCCGTTTCGGTCGTCGCGCCCGCAATGGCCCAGACGACGACTTCATCCGTGCGCGGCACGATCACCTCGGATGCGGGCGCGCCCGTCTCCGGAGCGACAGTGACGGTGACGGACACGCGCACGGGCACGAAGCGCACGGTGCGCACAGGCTCGGACGGATCCTTCTCGGTCGGTAACCTCGAAACCGGCGGACCTTACACAGTCGATGTCGATACGGATCAATACCAGGACCAGACCGTCCAGGACGTCTTTATCGATCTCGGCAACCGCACGGTCCTGTCGATCAATCTCGGCTCAGCCGGATCGAGCTCCGATGAGATCGTGGTCACGGCGGCGCGCTCGGTTCAAACGGACGTGTCGGTCGGCCCCAACACGACATTCGGCGCCGCAGAGCTTGAAGGGCTGCCCTCTATCGGCCGCGACATCCGCGACGTGATCCGTCTCGATCCGCGCGTCAGGATCGACGGCACCAACTCGGACGCCGTGCAGTGCGTCGGCTCCAACAACCGCTTCAACTCTTTCACCATCGACGGCGTCCGCAACGCGGACTCGTTCGGCCTCAACAACTCCGGCTTCCAGAGCCGCGCCGGCCTGCCGCTCCCCTTCGACTCCATCCGCGAGACGACGGTCGAGTTCGCGCCGTTCGATGTCGAATACGGCCAGTTCACGGGCTGCAACATCAACGTCGTCACGAAATCGGGCGGCAATGAATTCTCCGGCTCGGGCTTCGCGACGTTCTCGTCGCAAAAGCTCACGGGCTCGACGCTCGAAGGCGCCGAGGTCGGCCGCGTTCCGTTCCACGATTATCGCTGGGGCGCGACCTTCTCCGGGCCGATCATCAAGGACAAGCTGTTCTTCTTCGGCGGCTATGAGGAGTACAAGCTGAACCGCACGCAGGACGTGGGCCCCCTCGGCGGCGGCTTCGCCACGGAACGCGCCTACGCCACGCAGGCCCAGGCCGACGCCATCGCCGCCGCTCTCGAAGCGCGCGGCATTCCGACTTCAGGCGGCACGCTGTCGATCCTGCCGCGCCAGAGCCGGCGCATTCTCGGCCGCATCGACTGGAACATCACCGACAACCACCGCCTTGCGGCGACCTATGCGCGCCTGCGCGAGTTTTCGACTTTCTCGGACGACTTCAGCGCGGCGAACAACCTGATCGCGCTCGGTTCGACCTTCTTCAAGTCGGGCACCTCGTCCGAGACCTATTCAGTGCGCCTGTTCTCGCAATGGACGGACCGTCTCTCCACGGAGGTTCGCGTCTCGCGCGCCGACATCAACGACCTGCAGGATCCCCTGGGCGGCGGCGAAGCGCAGGACGGAAATCCGATCCCGCGCGTCATCGTCGGCGTCACCAACGACGCCAACGGCAATGCCGTCATCGACGCCAACGAGCAGGGCGCCATCATCGCCGGCCCCGGCTTCTCACGATCGGCAAACTTGCTCGTCACGCAGCTCGACGCCATCAAGGCGAAAGCCGATTACGAGATGGGCGATCACACGCTGACGCTCGGCTATGAGCTGGATCAGGGCGACTACTATAATATCTTCGCCCAGAACGCGACCGGCACGCTGGTGTTCCAGAACGCTGCGGCCCTCGCCGCCGGCACATTGAGCTACGGCACCAACACCAACACCTCCGGCGCCAACGTTTTCAACGGCACGGCGGCCGGCGCCTACACCAACGCCTCGTTCACCGGCGACTTCAACGACGCGGCGGCGATCTTCTCGCGCGCCATTCACTCCGTATACCTCCAGGACGAGTGGCGGATGTCGGACCGTCTGACGGCGGTTGTTGGCGCGCGCTACGACTGGTACTCCTCGAGCGACGAGCCGAAGCTCAACAACAACTTCGTGACTCGCTACGGCTTCGACAATCTACAGGCCTATGGCGGCCTCAACGCCTTCCTGCCGCGTCTTGGCCTCACCTATGACGCCGACGAGACTTTGTTCGGCACGACGACCTTCCGCGCCGGCGCCGGCGTCTTCACCGGCGGCGATCCGACGGTGTGGTTTTCGAACTCCTATTCGAACCCGGGCAACACGCTGGCCGGCCCCAACCAGGCTTCGCGGGCGAGCGGGGCGATCCCGAACACCGTGCCCTGCACGCAAGCCCAGCACACGCTGCCGGCCGGACCGCTCGCGCTGCCGCCTTGCCTCACGGCGGCCGCGATCGCCTCCGCCGTCGCCTCCGACGGCCGCGCCGACGCGGTCGATCCGAACTTCAAGCTGCCGACGGTCATCCGCGCGAACTTCGGCTTCACGCACAACACCGACTTCAGCGGCGCGATGGGCGGCTTCTTCGACGACTGGACCGCGCAGATCGATCTGCTCTACACGCGCGGCCGCAACTCGGTCGATTTCGTCGATGTCTCGCTCGACCAGATCGGGGCCTCGATCGACGGTCGTCCGATTTA
>JBEBFW010000141.1:0-8446 GCA_040081755.1 Parvularculaceae bacterium | reverse complement strand
GAGTACAATGTGCCCGTCGAGGATGGCGCGGGCGGCGTCCGCGATGGGCTCGTCATGGTCGTCGCCCTCGACCAGCACGGACAAGACTGCGGTGATCGAGCCGGCGACGCCGTCGTCAAGGCCGGGACCTGCGCGTTCGAGAAGCGCCGGCAGCAACGAGAAGACTGTGGGCGTGAACCCGCGCGCCGTCGGCGGCTCGCCAGCCGCCAGACCGATCTCGCGCTGGGCGGCTGCGACGCGCGTCAAGGAATCTAGCAGGCACAAGACCCGCGCGCCGCGATCCCGGAAATACTCGGCGATAGTGAGGGCTGCGAACGCCGCCTCACGGCGCATGAGCGCCGGTTCATCGGACGTAGCCGCGATAACGACCGACTTGGCGCGACCCTCGTCTCTAAGCTGATCCTCTATGAACTCTCGCACCTCGCGGCCGCGCTCGCCGATGAGCGCGATGACGTTGACGTCGAAGTCGGCGTTGCGTGCGATCATCGATAGAAGCGCAGATTTTCCGACGCCAGCGGCGGAGAATACGCCAAGGCGCTGACCGGCGCGGGCCATCGCGAAGGCGTTGAGCGCCTTCACGCCGAAATCAACGCGACCCCCGAGGCGCGCGCGCGCAGGGGCGGGCGGCGGCGAAGCGCGCAATGGTCTTGCCTCCACACCGAGCGGCAGGGTTCCAAGACCATCGATCGGCTCGCCAAGCCCGTTGAGAATGCGGCCGAGCCAGGCTGTATCCGGCCTCAAAGCCGCTTGCCCCTTGATGAACGCAGCGCGTGCGCCACGGCGCACGCCGGACAGCGAGCCGAAAGGCAGCGCAAGCGCCCTGCCAGCGTTGACGCCGACGACTTCGGCGGCGACTGGCCCCATCGACCGTTCGATCGTAAGGCGCGCGCCGATGTCGAGCGCGCCGAGCCGGTCGGCGATCTCGATCGATAGGCCGGACACGGACTCTACCGACCCCTCGACCGATACGGGATCGAAACCATTGCTGACGAGTTGCGCTTGCGCGCGGGCCGACATCTGTTTGCTCGCTCTCAATCGAGTCCGCGAGTTAACGCCGCCGTCCTTAAGCCGACGTAAACCGTAAAACTCGAGGGTGAGTCAAAATGTAGCTTGATCGACGATGCGCAATCAGACGATGCCTCGATCACCGCGCTCGCGTAACGAAGTTTAGAGCGCGCTTAATCGAAAAGCTCAAAAGCAAGGTCGTTGCGTTCAAACCGTTAACCTTTGTGAAAGCAAATCAAGGTTAGCATCCGGTTGTCAAAACGAAAAAGCGCGGGACGGTGCGGAGTTCTCGCGGCGGCAAGGAGAATTCAATGCGGGTGCTTCTGATCGAAGACGACGGCGCGACGGCGCAGAGCATCGAGCTGATGCTCAAGTCGGACGGCTTCAACGTCTACACGACGGACCTCGGTGAAGAAGGCGTCGATCTCGGCAAGGTTTACGACTACGACATCATTCTTCTCGACCTCAACCTGCCCGACATGACCGGCTTCGACGTTCTGAAGCAGCTTCGCGTCGCCAAGGTCAACACGCCGATCCTGATCCTCACCGGTCAGGGCGATATCGAGACGAAAGTGCGGGGTCTCGGCTTC
Source organism: Parvularculaceae bacterium (assembly GCA_040081755.1). GTDB lineage: Bacteria > Pseudomonadota > Alphaproteobacteria > Caulobacterales > Parvularculaceae > Amphiplicatus. Next base: position 6,851 of record JBEBFW010000141.1, on the reverse strand, counting down.
GGCGCCGACGACTACATGACGAAGCCGTTCCACAAGGATGAGCTTGTCGCGCGCATCCACGCCATCGTCCGCCGCTCCAAGGGCCATTCGCAATCGGTCATCACGACGGGCGACCTGATCGTCAACCTCGACGCCAAGACGGTCGAAGTGTCCGGCCAGCGCGTGCACCTGACGGGCAAGGAATATCAGATGCTGGAGCTTCTCTCGCTCCGCAAAGGCACGACGCTCACCAAAGAGATGTTCCTCAATCATCTCTATGGCGGCATGGACGAGCCGGAATTGAAGATCATCGATGTCTTCATCTGCAAGCTGAGAAAAAAGCTCGCTGCGGCCACGAACGGCCAGCACTACATTGAGACGGTCTGGGGCAGAGGCTATGTGCTGCGCGATCCGGTCCAGGAAAAAGCGGCGTAAACCTTCTCACAACCACGAATTTCGCAGAGCGCCCCGTACTGAGCGGGGCGCTTTGTCGTCGTCGAGACAGATTAAGGATGATCCCTTACGAGCGCTTAACACAAGTGAGGTAATTTGACAGGCCTCGGGGCGAAGTCTCTCGCCCATCAGGACCTGAAAGCCGATGTCTCACATTTCGCTCAACCGGTTCGCCCGCTCGGAGCGGGGCAACATGGGGATGATGTTCGCGCTCCTCCTGGTGCCGCTCCTCATCGCTTGCGGCATGGCCGTCGATCTCGGACGAAAATCGAACGCCAAGGCCGTCGTTCAGGAAGCAGCCGACATGGCTGTGTTGCGCGTGGCGCGCATGAAGTCTTTGAACGTCGATATGACCGACGCGGAACTGACAGCCGCAGCGCGCACCATTTTCGACGCGGCAACCGCTAATCGGCATTGGCTTCGCGTCGATGAGTTCGCCGTCACCTTCGACCCTCGCACCGACACATTCAATCTCGCCATCGACGCTGACCTGCGCACGGCGCTGCTCGGCATCGTCGGCTACAGCGCGCTCGACCTGAAGACGCTCTCCTCAGTCAATCTCGGCAAGCCGCCTTACATGGAAGTGGCGCTCGTTCTCGACAACACCGGGTCGATGAACAGCGGCGGCAAGCTTGGCACCATGAAAACGGCCGCCGCCGAGCTCGTTGAGGCCATCTATTCCGGACCTGGAAACAAGTCCAAAGTCGCGCTGGTGCCGTTCTCCCAGTATGTGAATGTCGGCTCCCACGGGCTTGGCAGATTCTGGATGCGCGATTCAGGGGAATCGGCGCGGGGCCGTGGAGAGACAACCGAACTGGATAAATCCAGTGACTCTGCGAGCGCCGATTCTTCCGGCTCCGGCTCCTCCGGATCAGGAGTGTCCGGCGGCGGATCGTCCGGACGAAGCGCGAGCCGCCTCGACGACTGGAACGGTTGCGTTGGTTCGCGGCCCTATCCCGCCAACACGGACGATGCCGGTTTCGCCGCCCAACCCGCGCCGGAGGTTTACGATGGAACTTGCCCGAACGAGATCCACCCGCTGACCAGAAGCAAGGCGCAAATCCTGAAAGAGATTGAGGACATGGAAGCCCGCGGCAACACCTACATCGCCGGCGGGCTGGAATGGGGCTGGCATGCGCTCACCAACGCCTCGCCCTTCCGCGAGGGCATGACGCTCGAAGATCTGCACGAGGTCGGCGGCGTCAAGGTGCTGGTCGTTCTGACGGACGGCGACAACACGGTCGCGCCAAGCTATCCCGAGCATGAAAGCGAAGATCGAACGCTCGCCAATTCCCTGATGATGCGCCTCTGTCAGGAGATCAAGGCGGATGAAATCGTCGTCTACTCGATCGCCTTCGGCGAGATCGAGGGCGCGACGCGCAGCCTCCTCGAGGAGTGCGCCTCCTCGACCAACCATTATTTCGAAGCGCGAAGCAGCGGCGAACTCGCTCACGCCTTCCAGGCCATCGGCGCCAGCCTGCGATCGCTGAGCCTGTCGAAATAGGCGAACCAGGATCGGTTCGTCCCGAAACCTGACACTTGATCTGTCCTGAAAACGCCCCAAGCGGGCGTTTTCTTCGTTTCGCTCGCGGCTGGCGCGAAACTTGCTCTGTAAACCAATTGTTAAGGAAGGCGCGGATGGCCGCGGCTTCGGGTTGCGGAGCGCTACTGTGTCAGGCTTGGTTTCAGCATTCGGTCGTTCCACAGACGGCAACATCGCTGTGCTTTTCGCGCTCATGCTCGTTCCTATGCTGGTCGCTGGCGGCGCCGGCCTCGATTTCGCGCGGACGGCCCAGGCGAGAGCCGTCACCCAGGAAGCGGCGGACGCCGCCCTCCTGCGCGTGTCGCGGCTTCGCACCGAACGCCCGTCAATGACTGACGCCGAGCTCAGCGCGGCCGCCCGCTCCATTTTCGACAAAGCCACCGCCGCCTTCACAGACCTGACGATCAGCGATTTCGACGTCGCCTTCGACCCCGAGACGGAGGCTTTCTCGCTCGACGTCGGTGCTGCGATGCCGACGCGGCTGGTGAGAGCCGTCGGCTACGAGACGCTTGACGTTTCAGCGCACTCGGAAGTCCAACTCGGCGCGCCGCCCTACCTCGAAGTCGTCCTCGCGCTCGACAACACCGGCTCGATGAACGACGGCGGCAAGCTCGACACGCTGAAAGCTTCGGCATCGACTCTCGTTGAAACGCTCTTCGAGAACGCCGCCACGGATGTGAAGGTGGGCCTTGTGCCATTCGCGCAGTATGTAAATGTCGGCGTCGCCAACGCGGGCGCCGCCTGGCTCGAAGCCCCGCCCGCTGGCTGGACCGGATGCGTCGGCTCGCGGAACTATCCTCTGAACACTGAAGACGGCGGCTACGCGGCGAGGGTCCCGGCCATCGCCGACACGACCTGCCCGTCCGCCATCCAGCCCCTGACCAGCGACAAGGGCGCCATCCTCGCCGCGGTCGATGGAATGAAGGGAGACGGCTGGACCTACATCGCCGAGGGCGTCGCCTGGGGATGGCGCGTGCTTTCCGAGCAGGCGCCGTTCAGTGACGGCCTGTCCGCTTCGGAAATCGACAAGCGCGGCGGCGTCAAGGCGCTCATTGTGCTGACAGACGGGATGAACACTCGCGCGCCGAGCTATCCCCTGCACGACAGCGCCGACACAGCCAGCGCCGACGCGCTCACAAGCCGCCTTTGCGCCGAAGCCAAGAAGGATGGTCTCGTCGTCTACACGATCGCGTTCGACGTGACGGACGCCGGAGTGAGATCGCTTCTTGAGGACTGCGGTACGACGCCGAAGCACTATTTCGAGCCGTCGAGCGCCTCGGAGCTTTCGACAGCCTTTGGGAAGATCGCACAGAGCCTGCGCAACCTGAGCCTCTCGAAATAGCTGGCCGTCTCTCTTGTCTTGGCCGTCGCAGCGTTCGACAATCCCGCGGCAAGCGGAGGCGCGTCGATGGCCGAGATCAGTATTGACCAACAGGGGGCTGTCGCGACCGTGACGTTGCGCCGCCCGGAGGCGCTCAATGCCTTCACGCCGACAATGCTGAAGGAGCTCGTGCTCGCCATCCGTTCGCTCGAAGCGGACGCCTCGGCGTCCGTCATCGTGCTGGAGGGGGCTGGCCGCGCCTTCTCGGCGGGCGTCGATCTCAAACTTCTGAAGGGCGCGTCGCCCGAGTCGGGGCGCATCGCGACCACATTCGACGACGCAGCGCATGAGGCGGCGCGCACGGTGCGTTGGTCCGCGCTGCCGATCATCGCCAAAGTGCACGGCTTCTGTTTCACCGGCGCCCTTGAACTTGCGTTGCATTGCGACTTCATCTTCACCACTGCCGACGCCAAATTCGGCGACACGCATGTGAAGTGGGGCCTGCGGCCGACCTGGGGCATGAGCCAGAACCTAGCGCGCGCCGTCGGCGTCCGCCGCGCACGCGAGCTCTCCTTCACCGCCCGCACGTTCAGCGGCGCAGAAGCGGCCGAATGGGGTCTCGCGAATGCGGCAGCTGCCGACAAGGAGGCCCTGGACGCCCTGGTCAGCCGCCGCGCCGAAGAAATCGCCAGAGCGAGCCGCGGCGCGGTCAGCGCCTACAAGAAACTTTATCGGCTGCATGAGGAAATGCGCCCGCTCGAGGAAGGTCTCGCAGAAGAGATCCGGCTCGATTTTCCCGAAATCGACGACACCCAGAAGCGCCTTCAGTCGTTCGGTGCATGACGCAAAAACCGGAACTGCTGGTCGATCTCGTCACGGACATTGTCTGTCCGTGGTGCTATGTTGGTCTTCGCTCCATGTTGAACGTGCAAGACAACCTCGCGCGCAACTTCGATGTTTCGCTGCGCTGCCGCCCGTACCAGCTGGGCCCCGACACGCCCGTCGAGGGCGTCGATCGTCAGGCGTACTATGAATCCCGGTTTCCGGACGCCGATGTGAGGGCGCAAGGGCGCGCCCGTCTCATTGAGGCCGCGCAGCGCGCGGGGTTCGACTTCGATCCTTCCATTCCAGAGCGGCTGCCAAACACGCTCGATGCACACCGCGCGGCGCGCATCGCCGCTTCGGAAGGAGCCGCGGCGCCCTATGTGCGCGCGCTCTATGACAGCTACTGGCTCCACGGCGCCGACATCGGCCAGGCGACGACGCTCGCCGATATCGCCGAAATGGCGGGGCTTGATCGGCGGGGCTTCCTCGCTCGCCTTGAGTGCGGCGAGAAGCGCGATGAGACCAGGGCCGATGCGCAAGCCCTGCGCGCCGCCGGCGTTACCGGCGTACCCACTTTCATAATCAATGAGCGGCGCGGGTTTTCCGGCGCACTGCCGCCGGCGGATTTGGAAGCCGCGATCCGGCGCGCGGCCAATCATGCAGAGGAAATGCACTGATGACAAAACGATTGAATGCAGCACCCCTCCTCTCGGCGATTCTGTCCGTCTACGGCGCCGCGGCGTCGGCCGCCGACGGGCCATGGCTTGAAAAGGAAATCCAGAAAGCCAAGTCCGGCGCCACCGTGCAGATCCCGGCGGGCGTCCACATTCTTACCGATTTGAAGCTCTACAAAAGCGTCGCCCTTGTCGGATCGCCCGACGGGAAAACCGTGCTGCGTTCGGCCGAGGTCACTGAAAAGGGCATTCTGGTCCCTCTTTCCGGCGTCGATCTAAAGGTCGAGAACATCACCTTTGAGGGCGCCCGCTCCTGGGATCGGAACGGCGCGGGCATTCGCCACGAAGGGCGCAATCTCACGATCGTCAATTGCCGCTTCATCTCGAACGAAGACGGCCTGCTCGCCACGGGGGATGCGGGCGGAACGATAACGATCCGCAACAGCGCCTTCATCGATAACGGATTTGGCGACGGCATGTCTCACGCCATCTATGTGCTCAACTCGGCAAAGCTCGACATCGACAAGTCGCGCTTCGAGGGCACCCGCATTGGACATCACGTGAAAAGTCTGGCGGACGAGACGATCGTGCGGAACTCGGTGCTCGACGACGGTTACGGTCGCGGAAGCTATGCGCTCGACGCTTCGAAGGGCGGCGCAGTCACGTTCGAGGGCAACACCGTCACGCAGGCTGCCGACGGCGAAAACAACACAATCATCAACTACGATCTGACGCGCGGCGGCAAGGCGCTGAAGCTGACGATTGTAGGCAACAAGTTTATCAACCGGTGGGACGGCGGAACGCTCCTGCGCAACGACAGCAAGCTGACGCCGACGTATTCAAACAACGAAATCGTCAACGAGGGAAAGCGCCCGCTCAACGCGCCAAAACAGTCCGGCGCCTTGCGCAATTAGAGCCACGGGCGGTTGAACCGAATCGAAGGCTGTTTGCTGTGATGGCGAACCGTGATTCACCGTTTTTGGAGGTGGATCATGGGATTACCGATTTCGAACGACTTGCGCCGGCGGATGGTGAGAGCGAGTGCGAGAGGCGAGACGTGTCGGGCGGTGGCCGAAAAGTTTGACGTGGCGCCGTCGACCGCGGGCCGTCTGTTCGCGCGGTATCGGGCGACGGGCTCGGTCGATCGCGTAAAGGAGAAGCCGGACATCACCATGCCCGAGCTCGCCGCGATTCTCAGCGCCGAACGCGGCGTCTTTGTCGATCCGTCGAACATCTCCAAACTGCTGTGCGCGGCGGGGTTCACCTAAAAAAAACGCTGCTGGCGTCGGAACAAGAACGCTCGGACGTCAGGGCGGCGCGCCTTGAATGGCGCTGCTATCGCCAGCCGGCGATGCGCAAGGAGCCCGGCCGCCCCGTCTTTGTCGATGAAACGTCGGTGAAGACCAATATGTGCCGCTTGCGCGGGCGCAGCCTTTGCGGGGAGCGGCTCAAGGCCGATGCGCCGTTCGGCAAATGGCATACGCAAACCTTCATCGCCGGGCTCAGATGCGACAGCCTCATCGCGCCCTGGGTCGTCAACGGCGCGATGGATGGCGAGGCCTTCGCGGCCTATATCGAAACCCAACTCGCCCCGACGCTGCAGCCTGGCGACGTCGTCATTCTCGACAATCTCAACACGCACAAAAGCGAACGCGCCGCCGATGCGCTCGCCGCGCGCGGCGCATGGTTCCTGTTCCTGCCGAAATACTCGCCCGATCTGAACCCGATCGAAATGGCGTTCTCGAACCTCAAGGCGCATCTGCGAAAAGCCGCCGCTCGAACCTACGACGCCCTCTGGCAAGCATCGGCGACATCTGCAGCCTCTTCCCCGCCGAAGAATGCTGGAACTTCTTCAAAGCCCAAAACTATGTCGCAGACTAAACGTCCGATGCTCTAATCGCCGCTGGATGAAACTTCAGTGGCAGGTCACCGTTCGTAAAAAACGAGGGAGCCGAAGGGCTCAGAGCCCGTTTGAGAACCTGATTCCCTGACGGGACGATTTGTGATTCAAGCTTGCTATGTGGACACAAGCAAGCCGTGGCCGGATGGCCAAGAT
>JBEBFW010000328.1:0-2161 GCA_040081755.1 Parvularculaceae bacterium | reverse complement strand
GACTTCTCTTTGGATATATAGTCCGCCCAAAGACGGATTTCGTCGTGATTGCGCCGACGGTTGCGCGCCTCGGGTCCGTCGAAGGCCGGCGGCGTCGGATGGCTGGCGAGAATGTGGATGACATCGCTGCCGATCCTGACTGGCAGGTCCCAATGGCTCTTCGAGGAGAGCCTGAAGGCTTCGAGCGCCGCCGGCGCATACCAGCCTCCCGTCGCGCCGCTCTGCGGATCGTCAGGAAGAAGCGCTCCCGGCATGTCTTTCCAGAGAAAATTCTGGAAGGTTCGGGCGTCGGCCGGGTCAAACGGATACTTCGAGAGGACGGCCATGCCGTACTGCCCTTGAAAGGCGCCGAACCCGAAAGCGTCTTCCCCGTACCCACGATCGCCTGGCTGCGCATGTACCGCGCCGTCCCGGTTGAGGTCGAACCCGGACGGAACGCCGGTATTCACCGGTGCGAAATAGACATGCGGAAAATCGATCGGTGCGGCGCCGTTCTGGCTGCGCGCGAGAAAATAGGCCTTGAAGAGCGCAGCTGCCTGGCCGACCTCGTCGCGGTCGATTTCGTTGATGAGGATGATGTCCGGGTTCACACGCTGAATGATCTCGGCGACGGCCCTGATCTGAGGGCTCTCGCCTGCGGCCGCCTCTTCGATCAGGGCGCCGGGCGCCGGGCGGTTGAGAGCGGCGTTGAAGGTCGCAATGCGCACGACCTTCGGTTTGTCGGCGGCGGATTTGGGGTCCTCGCCGCCGGCCCCGCCGCCGCAGGCTGCGAGAAAACATGCAAGCGCCAGGATGAGGCCAGCGGGCGAAGACTGTTGCATGACACTCCCCTTTAATCTCATGAGCCTATTGGGCGCGCCTGGGCGCGGCGTCCGGATGAGGTCCATGATCGACGGCGCGGTCATCAGAGACAAGCGATGATTGAACTTTCCGAACAGGAACTTGAGCGCCTGAAGACGGCCGCGAGGCTGCTCCTCGAGGCGGAAGATCGCCTGCCGGTCCTGCGCACGCTCAACTGGGACCGCGCCTACGCCGAAGCGTTCTTCAAATCCGGCTGCAAGACGCTGCCCCGGCCGACTTATCCGAAAGTCGATCCCGTCCCGTCGCGCGAGCGTGTGAGCGCGGCCCGTGCGTTCATCCGCGGCGCGAGCCCCGTTCATCGCTGGCTGACGCGATTTGCGGACATCACCGAGGAGACGGCGGCTCTCCTCGAATGCGTCGGCACACCGGCGTTCTACGAGCATTCTCTCCAGCTCTACGGAGGGCCCACCTCGCCGATCGCGGACGGCAAGAGGACGGCGCTCGAACTCGCAAGGCGCCTCGATGCGCTTCTGTCCGATTTCGACGACGGCGGCCGCAAGCTCGAGCCGCCGGCGCGCTATTCGGCCGCGCAGATCAAGGCGCGTCTCGATGAAGAGCTTCCCACCGTATTCGGCGCCGCCGCGCCGCGCATCGAGATCGCGAAGAATGTCTCCGGCAAGGCCGCGGCCGGGCGCGACTACGTCAAGCTGCGCGCAGACGCGGCCTTTTCCGATCTCGACGCCGCGCAGATCCTCCAGCACGAAGCGTTCGTCCACATTGCGACAGGCAAGAACGGCGAGGCGCAGCCGCATTTCCCGATTCTCGCCGAGAGCTATCCCGGGAACGCGCGCACGCAAGAGGGCCTCGCCGTCTTCGCTGAATTCGTTTCCGGCGCCCTCGATCCCTCGCGCTTCAAGCGCCTCGCCGACCGCGTCATCGCCATCGAAATGTCTGCGCAAGGCGCCGACTTCATCGCGATATTCAACTTCTTCCGTGAGCGGAACGCCGTCGATGCGCCGTTCGAGGCGTTCGAAAGCGCACGCCGCGTTGTGCGCGGCGGACTTGTCGAGGGGCGCGCGCCCTTCACCAAGGACGCCGTTTACTTGCAGGGCCTGCTCGAAGTGCACAACTACCTGCGCACGGCGATTCGCAAAGGCGACGCCGGCTATATCCGCCTCCTTTTCGTCGGCAAGATCGATCTCGCCGATCTTGACGCTATGAAAATGCTGAACGAGGCGGGTCTTCTCGCTGCGCCGAAATACCTGCCGCCCTGGGCGACGGATCTGCGCTATCTGATTTCGTATCTCGCCTATTCGACGTTCCTCAACGAAATCAGCCTCGTCGATGTGGCGGCCAAATA
>JBEBFW010000010.1:0-29953 GCA_040081755.1 Parvularculaceae bacterium | reverse complement strand
GTTGCGCCGTACGACAGGACGCGGCGTCGCGCAGCTGCTGCGCGAGGATTTCGCCGACATCGATCTTCATTGCGCGCTGGCGCCCGGCGAGATGGCGCGTACGGCCTATATGCCGAAACCGCCGAAGGCGCCCGATCTCGGCGCGCTGACCGAACTGAAACGCATCGCATTCCTCAAACCCTGGTCGGCGGCAGCCGGCGTGTCCCGCGAGGCGTGGATGGCGGCTGAAATTCCCTCATCCAACATGCACGGGACGGCGAGAGCGCTCGCCGAACTCGCGCATCCCTTCGCGGACCGCGGCCGCCATCGCGGCGCGACGATCATCGGCGATGCGGTTCTCGCCGAGGCGTTCAAAGAGCGAATCGTCGGTGACGATCTCGTTCTGCCCTTCAGGCTCTCCTGGGCCGCCGGCATGATGCGCAATGTGAACGGACATTTCGGACCGAACCCCTCCGCCCTCGGACATGCCGGATTCGGCGGCTCATCCGTGATGGTCGATCCCGAGCATCGCCTTTCGGCGGCCTATGTCATGAACAAGATGTCGCCCCACCTCGTCGGCGACCCGCGCGGCCTGCGACTTGTCAACGCCGTTTATGACGGCCTCTGACCGTCAATAGGAAATCCTGATCTCGAAGGTGACGGCGGCCGGTTGCGGATAACCCGGCATCCGCATCGCCCGCTCCTCATCGAAGGGCTCGCGCAGGTGAACGATATCCGGCCCGGCCAGCCGGCCTCTCGCCATCAGGGAGACAGGCATCCCGCTCATGTCGAAATCGTAAATCCGCCGCGCGAGCTCCGGGCCCTGCATGTCGTCGAGCGCGAGCGCGCCAGCCGCTTCGTCTGCGCGCGCAGGCGCGGCGGCAAGGCTCGCTGCAAGCGCAGCGAGATACGACCAAACCCGGAATATTGACGCCGACCGCGAGGACAAGCGCCTCTCCATTCGTAGCGGGGTCAAGCTTTGCCAGAATTCGTAACAAAGGGTTTAGGACCGGCCGCCGATTTTGTCGGAAAGAAGGCGGCGCATTTGATTCAAATGCCGCCCATCTCGCGTCAGAACGAGACCTTGAGGCCAACGACGACTTTCGCCGGTTGCGGATAGCCCGGCATGAAGCGGCCCATGGCGCGCGATTCGCTGCGGAAATTGACGAGGCCGAGGGGATCGCTCGGAACTTTTGAGCGGTAGGCGGCGAAGGAAAGACCGACGCCGCCGAGCTGGAACTGCGGGCCGCCGCCGGCGCGCTCGGACCTGAATTGCAACGGGTAGATTTCGAGCGTTTCGCCGGAATCCTCCGCGACCGCCACGGCCGCCGCAGCGGCCGCGACGGCGAGGAGGATTCTCGAGGACTTCGCCGTTTCAGGCGCCGCCTGCACGATCGCCGCGCCATCTTCTATCGCGCCCTGCGCGGTCGCAGCGCTCAAGGCCGCCAGCGCGCCCACAAGAAAGCTCAAAGACATCGAAAAATCGCCCCTTCGGAGATGAGATCGCCCAAACTCAAACCGAGTGGGGCGTCCTTTGCAGGGGCAATATGGTTGAAAAAGGGCCTCTTTCCGGCAGAAAATCGTAGCGATCAGGGAAAGCGGCGTTGCAGCCAGGAGAGCATGAACGCGGTGAGTTCCGCCGGCTTCTCCCACATCACCCAATGGCCGCAGTCAGGAATGATGTGGCGTTCGAGGTCGGGGATGAGCGCGGGCATGCCCTCTGCGCTCTCGGGCGGCAGGAATAGATCGAGGTCGGCGCCCACGAAAAGCGCGGGCTTGACGATCACCGGATCGACCGACTTCATGATCTCGTAGTTGCGATCGACGTTCCGGTAGAGATTGACGCCGCCGCGAAAACCCGAACGCTTGTAGGCGGCGACATAGACCGCGAGATCCTCCGCCCCGAGAATGACCCGGTCGGGATCGGCAGGGGGCCCATCGCGAAAGCGCCCGATGAGGTCGTAGGCCTGCGGGATGAGCTTGCTCCAGAGCGCACGCGGAACGGGCCGGCGGAACATCAGGCGGAAGAACTCCTCCTCGCGTCCCTCGAAAACGGACTCCGGCAAGCCCTCCTTCTGAAACTGAATGAAATAGTGGTTGGCCGTGAACCGCTTCTCGATGATGGCGAGCGGCCGCGTCGGCGGCGGCGGCCGGTGCGGCGTCGAGACGCCGATGACCCCGGCGACGCGGTCTGGATGAAGCTGCGCCATCGGCCAGACGATCGCGCCGCCCCAGTCGTGCCCGCAGAAGATCGCCCGCTCGACGCCGAGCGCGTCGAGGAGCGCGACCAGATCGTCCGTCATGTGACGAATGTCGTAGAGCGCCTTGTCGCCGGGCGCATCTGACCGGCCGAAGCCTTTCAGATCGAGCGCGACGGCGCGAAAGCCCGCCTCCGCCAGCGCGGGCAGCTGGTTCTTCCAGGAATAAGCGATCTCGGGCCAGCCATGGACGAGAATGACGGGCGGGCGCGCCGTTTTCGGTCCGGCCTCGTAGACCGCCAGCTTGACGTCGCCGGCGCGGACCAAACGGGCTTGCGGGAATGCGCTCATGCCATCGAGCATGTCGGCGCGGGCGCAAGCGCGCAAGCGCGTTCGACATGCGGCGGGGAAGTGAACGACTTCGTTGCATTTGCGTTGCGCGCCTCTAGATACCGCGCATGACAGATCCCGATTTGAATGAGCCCCGCCCGGCCCCCGACGGATGGGTGCTTCAGACGCGGCGCGCGAATTTCGCCTGGCACGCCGGCCCGTTCTACTTCCGCAAGGAAGGACCGGCGCCCGGCGTCGGGTTTTTCTCGGAACCGCATCACGCGAATATGGGCGAAACGGTTCACGGCGGCGCGCTCCTCACGCTCGCCGACATGTCGCTCTTCGACACATGTCATCGCAAGGTCGGGAGATTCAGGGCGGTGACCATCACGCTGAACACCGAGTTCCTCGCACCGGCGCCAGTCGGCGCCTTCATCGAGGCGAGCGGCGAAATGATCGGCGGCGGCAAGACGATCCTGATCGTGCGCGGCATGGTGAGCGCTGGCGGCACGCCGCTCATGAATTATTCGGGGACGCTGCGGCGCTTTGAATGATCGCCGCCTCGCGCGTCTCGTGGCGATTGCGCTGCACCGCGTCGAAGCTGATGAGCGCCAGCGCAGACCAGATGAGCGCAAAGCAGACGCCGTGCGCGGCGGTGAACTCCTCGCCGTAATAGAGCCCGAGCAGGAGCTGGCCGGTCGGCCCGATATATTGAAGAAAGCCGAGCGTCGACAGGCGCAGCCGCCGCGCGGCGAGCGCGAACAGCGCCAGCGGAATGACGGTCGCGGGGCCGGCCGCGGCCAGAAAGAGATCGATCGTCGTCCCCTCGCTGGCGAACGCGCCGCCGCCCCCGCTCCACAGGAACAGGAGATAGCCGGCGGCCAGCGGCGCGAGGAGCGCGACTTCGATGAAGAGGCCGGGCATGGCCCCGACCGGCGTCGTCTTGCGCACATAGCCGTAGGTGGTGAAGCTCAGCGCCAGGACGAATGACGGCCATGGGAAAACGCCCGCCCCGATCGTCAGCACGAGAACCCCGATCGCGGCGAGGATGACAGCCGCAATCTGCAGCCGGTTGAGGTTCTCGCGCAGGACGACAACGCCCGTGGCGATGAAAATCAGCGGATTGATGTAGTAGCCGAGGCTCGCCTGCAGCACGCGGTCATTGGCGACGCACCAGACATAGACGAGCCAGTTGACGGCGATGAGCGTCGCCGCGAGCGCGAGCCGCGCGACAACATGCGGGCGCGCGAAGGCGGCCGTCACCTCACGCCATTGCTTCAAAACCGTGAGGACGAGGGCGCCGAAAGGCAGCGACCACACGATCCGGTGCGCCACGACTTCAAGGGCCGGGACCGTCTCGATCTGTTTGAGGTAAAGCGGAAAAAGGCCCCAGATCGCATAGGCGGCGATCCCCGCCAGAAGACCGGCGCGCACGCCTTCGGATGAAGGCGCGCCGCCCGTCCGTGCCTTCACTGGGTGATGCCTTCGGACTTCATTTTGGCGACGATGCGGTCGAAGGCCGCCGGCTTGCCGTTGGCGCCGTAGCGGGCGGTGATGATTACGCGCTGCATCGCATCGACCTTCGCCGACATCGCTTCGTAGCGGAACATCTCGGCGTAAAGCGGATTGGGCGCACGGTAGAATTTCGGATTCTCGTTGAGCTTTTTCATCTCATTGTTGACCGCCGTGCGCACCAGCGTTTCGAGCGGCACGTATTTGCCGAGGCCGTCGGTCACGACGATGGAGAGTTCGCCGAGCTTGGCCTGGAGCTTGCCAGCAGCGACGAAGGGAATGAGCGTCACATCGACGCTGCCGCCGTCGCGCGTCATGCGTCCGGGCTTGCCCTTCCCGTTCCAGCCGCACTGCCAGTATTCGATGGTGAGATTGAGCTCAAATCGGATCGCATTGTTCGGGAAGGTGATCTTCGGCTCGCCCGACGTCCAGCGCTCGCCGCAGTCGTTGTAGCGGCCGGCGATGTAATTCTTGAGATCGTTTTCGGTCTCATCGACGAACTTTGTGACGTCCGTCGTCAGCGCAAGCTTCAGCACGCCGGTTTTCGCGGCGGCCATGTCGCCGTGGAGGGCGATGTCCGCAATGACAGGTCGGCCGGCGAGATTGACCTTGGTCGGCGCGTCGTAAATCGTGCTGAGGCCGGCCGGCGCAATCTTGTAGCCGCTGGGTGCCGCTTTGGGCGCCGCCGCCGGCGCGGCTTTGGGAGCGGCCGCAGGCGCGGCGCCAGCGACCGAAAGGAAACCAAGGCCGAGAATTGCAGCCAGAACAGAAACGACGCGCATCAGCATTGCCCCCGAATTGCCCGGAAAACCTAACGCATGAACTCCCCGGAAGCGAGGCTGGCCGCCAGAAGCGCCGAAATTGCGTCAGTCGCCGGCGTCCTTTTTCACGAATGTGACAGCAAAGAGCGGATCGCCGCCGAAGAGATCCTTGGGGTCGCCGCCGCCCTCGATCATCTTGAAATAGCGGGGCGTGATGGACCCCTCCATCCGATAGCCTTTTTCGGCCATGCGGCCGCGGTGAAACTCGAGCGCCGCCGCGGTGAACTCGCGGGCCAAAATGGTGATGCGCTCCTGGTCCTTCGGCATGGCGTCCTCTTGCAAAGCTCGTCCCGGTCTGGCGTCTAGCAGATCGGGCGGCGGCTGGGCAGTCCCTCCGGCCTCTGTCGAGGCCGCTTTACGAATGCGCGCACCGGCTCCAGTTTCAAGAGCGCCACGGAGGACGCCATGACCGACCAACGCCCCGCTCTCGACCGGGTGCCGCGCGACAAGGAGAACGACTACTCCAAGGACGCGGCGCAGACGCGCCGAAAATTCGCCGAGGAGAAGTCCGGCGCCGCGCTCGCCCATGTGGGCGCCTATTCCTTCGACCCCGCTACCCTGCCGGGCAACATCGAAAATTTCATCGGCGCCGCGCAGGTGCCGATCGGGCTCGCCGGACCTCTCGTCGTCAATGGCGAACATGCGAAGGGCGCATTCTACGTGCCGCTCGCCACGACCGAGGGAACGCTGGTCGCAAGCTATAATCGCGGCATGCGGCTCTTGCGCGAGGCGGGCGGGGTGAAGACGACCGTCGTCGAGCGCTACATGCAGCGCGCGCCCGTGTTCCATTTCCCCGACGCCCGCGCAGCGCGCGATTTCGGCCGCTGGATCGACGCCCATCTCGACGACATCCGCCGCGCAGCCGAGGCGACGACCAGCGTCGGCAAGCTCGCCCGCCTCCAGCAGTGGAGCGTCGGTCCCATGCTCTATCTGCGTTTCAATTACACAACCGGCGACGCCGCCGGCCAGAACATGTGCGGCAAGGCGACGCTCGCTGCCTGCAATTGGATCGCCAAAAATCATGCCGCCGCGCCGCGCTTCACGCTGTCGGGCGCGATCGACACCGACAAGAAGCATTCGCACATGAACGTGCTGCATTCGCGCGGCGCGCGCGTGATCGCCGAAGCGACGATCCCCGACGCGCTCTTGCGCGAGGTCATGGGGACGGACGCAGCGACGCTCTTTCGCGCCCGGCTCGTCTCCAACGCCGGCGGCATGCTCGCGGGCACGGTCAATAACGGCATGCATTCCGCCAACGGACTGACGGCGCTCTTCATCGCGACCGGTCAGGACGTCGCCAACATCGCCGAATCGCATGCGGCGATCACCTTCGTCGAGCTGCTGGCGAGCGGCGACTATTACTGGTCGATCACCATCCCCTCTCTGATCGTCGCGACCTTTGGCGGCGGCACGGGATTGGCGACGCAGCGCGAATGCCTCGAGCTTCTCGGGTGCGTCGGCAAGGGCAAGGTCGAGAAATTCATCGAGATTTGCGCCGCGACCGTGCTCGCGGGCGAGATTTCCCTCGCCTCCGCGGTGGTCGCGGGCGCGATTGGGTCGAGAGCCACGACAAATACGGACGCAACAGGAAATAGGAGACCTATGGGACCGCTTGCTGAGGCCAAGGCCGTCGCCATCATCTGCGTGCGAGACCGCGCGAAGGCGTTGCCGTTTTATCGCGACGTGCTCGGATTGAAACTCACTTCCGAAGACCCCTTCGCCGCCGTTTTCGACATTGGCGGCGTTCCCTTGCGGCTATCGACGGTCGGCGACTGGACGCCCCACGCGCATACTGTCCTCGGCTTCAACGTCGCCGACATTCACGAAACGGCGGCGCTGCTTTCCAAAAGAGGCGTCGCGTTCCAGCGCTATCCCGGATTCGATCAGGACGCGGCGGGCGTGTGGACGTCGCCGGACGGCGCCGCAAAAGTCGCCTGGTTCAACGATCCGGACGGGAACAATCTGAGCCTCGCAGAGCTCGCCTGAAGCGCAATTCGGCGTTGGAATTGCTCCCTCGCCTCTCGCGCCGTATGATCCGGCGGGCCGCCTCCCGTCGTTTCCCATTCGCCGGTCGGGCGGGTCATGGCTCAAGGGAGGGCTTCAATGAAACTCAAATATCTGGCCGTCGCCGCGGTCGCCGTCGCACTCTCGCAATCGCGCGCCGATCCAGCGACCGCGCTCGACCTTATCGTCGTCACGTGTCCGGGCTATTCCGGCATCTCGATCGGCGCCCCGTCGGGCTGGGCCGCGATCAACCCCTCAAAGCTCATCGAAATGAAGACGCCGCCGGCGGCGCCGAATTTCATCTGCGTATACGGAGGCGACGTCGCCGACGTCAGGGTCAGCATTGTCAAAGGGTGCCCGTCGGGCCTGAAGGCCAAGGTCGTCAGGACCGGAACCGGCGTTTGCGAGTAGAGTCCGTCGCCCCGGGGTTCAACTCCGTAGGCCGACAATCTCCGCCGCGCCAGTCTGACGAGCCCGCGGGAGCGCAAGCGACGCCGCCGCGCCGGACGAGGCGCGTGCGGCTGGACAAGCGGACCTTGCGTAAGTAGGTTCCCGCGCTCTCCCGGTATTGTTGAACAGCAACGCTCTTGAGGACAAAACCCCATGGCGAAACGGCTTTTCCAGTTCATCGTCCTCGCGATGATCCTCGGCATCATCACGGGCGCCGCCGTGCACGCATCGGCGAGCCCGGATACGGCCAAGGAAATCGCCGGCTGGTTCAAGATCGTCACCGACATCTTCCTGCGCCTCATCAAGATGATCATCGCGCCGCTGGTGCTGACGACGCTCATCGTCGGCATCGCGCATATGGGCGACGCCAAGACGCTGGGGCGTGTCGGACTGCGAACGATAACCTGGTTCATTTGCGCCTCGCTTGTCTCGCTCTCGCTCGGCCTCCTGATGGTCAATCTGCTCCATCCGGGCGCCGGCTTTTCGCTGGAGACCGCCGCCGGCGCCGATGTCGCCCCGACCGCCGAGAAATTCACGCTCGCCGAGTTCATCACGCACCTAGTGCCGCGCTCGATCGTCGAGGCGATGGCGAACAACGAGATCCTGCAGATCGTCGTCTTTTCCGTCTTCGCCGGCACGGCGCTCTCCGCGCTGGGCGAGAAGGCGCGGCGGGTGACCGAGATTCTCGAACAGGGCGCATTCGTCATGCTGCGCATCACCGAATATGTGATGCTGGTCGCGCCCTTCGCCGTGTTCGCCGCCATCGCCGGCGTCATCTCGACGAGAGGCCTCGGCGTCATCGTCACCTACGGCGCCTTTGTCGGCGGCTTCTACCTGTCGCTTGTCCTTCTCTGGGGACTTCTCTCCGTCGCGGGCGGCCTTGTCATCGGCGGGCGCATGCGCTCTTTGCTCGGCGCCATTCGCGAGCCCGTCACTATCGCCTTCTCGACTGCGAGCTCGGAGGCCGCCTATCCGAAGCTGCTCGAAAAGCTGGAGCGCTTCGGCGTCTCCAACCGCGTGGCGAGCTTCGTGCTGCCGCTCGGCTATTCCTTCAATCTCGACGGCTCGATGATGTATTGCGCCTTCGCGACGCTCTTCATCGCACAGGCCTACGGGATCGAGATCAGCGCGGGCCAGCAGATCGCCATGCTCCTGTTGCTGATGATCACCTCGAAGGGCATGGCCGGCGTGCCGCGCGCCTCGCTCGTCGTCATCGCCGCGACGCTCTCCTTCCTCAAGCTGCCGGAGGAAGGGCTCCTGCTCATTCTCGCCGTCGATCACTTCCTCGACATGGGACGGAGCGCCACCAATGTCGTCGGCAACTCGGTCGCGACCGTCGCCGTCGCCAAATGGGAAGGCCAGCTGCGCGATCCCGCCGTCGATCGGCCCGCTATCGAGGAAGCCCTGGAGCCGCGAGTGAAGGCGGCGGGGTGACGACTGGTTATTCCGCGGCCGACGGCGCCATCGCCAGATCTGCCTTCGTGAATAGAGTGACCTCAAACTTGTCGATGTGTTCGCGCAACGGCTCGTGTGCGATCAGGTCGTATCCGACAACGTCAACAGGCACCGACAGATTGCTGTCGTCGAGCAAAGTCCAAATCCGGTCGATACGCGACTCGTCGAGATCGCCATGAATGACGAGATCAATGTCGGAATTTTCACGCGCCGCGCCGTTCGCCCTTGAGCCGAACAGGCAGACGCGATCGATGCTTGAAGCGAACGGCGTCAGAACATCCCGCAGGATCAGCAGCTCACCGGCGTTGAGCCCGTGATCAGGCTTTTTCGGCAAGGTCATGGCGGCCCCCGTCCACAACCCTCTCGAGCATGCCGAGGTGCAATGCATCGAGCAGCAGAATGTAGTCGGATCGGATGGCGGCTATGATTTTCTCGAACGTCTTGAGGTTACAGGTGTGAGACATCTTGTTCCTCGCATCGAGGGCGTTCATCCATCGCTCGCCGTCGCCGATGAGCCGTGCGGCTACAGCGGCCTTGATAGTCGCGGCCGGCGTTACGGCCGGCAATATGACGCCGGCATGTTCGAGATAGTCTTTCAGCATCTTCCAGGTCAGCTCCCAAGTGTATTCGAAACGCTGAATGACGCCCTCCTTTTCAAGCTGCGTCAGCTCGCGGGTCTCCATGATCTCGATGGCCTCGCGCAGCAGCAGGAAAGCCCGCTTGAAATTGTCAAAGCGGTATATCCAACGCGGCTTTTCAGTCTCGGGTATGTTCATGTCAGCTCTGGCCGCCGAGGCATCGCGACTATAGCTCATCGGAGTCCGGAGATCGACCTGCGCCGATTCGAGCGGAACGCTTCGGAATCCAGCCGTTCGCCGGCCCGGAGAGGGCCGCCGAGGCCCGCCGGGTTGCGAGGGTCCGTCCAAATCCATAGATGAGAGCACTGACTTGTTCCTGGAAGAGCGATGTCCGCCCTCGCCGGCCTGCCATTCGTGAAGATGAACGGTCTCGGCAATGACTTTGTCATTGTCGATATCCGCAGCGCGTCCGCGCGCATGACGCCGGCGGCGGCGCGCGCCATCGCCAATCGCAAGAGCGGGATTGGCTGCGACCAGGTCATCACGATCGAGGAGCGCGGCGGCCCGTTCATGGGCGTCTTCAACGCCGACGGATCCGAGGTCGGCGCCTGCGGGAACGCGGCGCGCTGCGTCGGGGCGATCTTGATGGACGAGAGCGGCGCGGACGAGGCCGAGTTCGCCACCCTGCCCGGCCTGCTGCGCGTCTGGCGGGCGGCCGAGGGGCGCGTCACCGTCGATATGGGCGAGCCGAAATTCGGCTGGCGCGACATTCCGCTCAGCCAGCAGTTCGAGGACACGCGATTCATCGATGTGAAGCTCGGCCCCATCGACAAGCCCGTTCTGTGGGGCCCCTCGGCCGTCAACATGGGCAATCCCCATTGCGTTTTTTTCGTCGACGATGCGGAAGCCCAGGCGCTCGACCGTTTCGGCCCGATGATCGAGAACCATCCCTTGTTCCCGGAACGGACGAATGTCGAAGTCGCGGAAGTGCGTGGCCAGCATCTGATCCGCCTGCGCGTCTGGGAACGCGGCGCGGGGATCACCAAAGCCTGCGGCACCGGCGCCTGCGCGGCGCTGGTCGCGGCCCATCGCCGGCGGCTCACGGCCCGCAAGGCGACGATCCTCCTCGACGGCGGCCCGCTGGCGATCGACTGGCGCGATGACAACCGTGTATTCATGACCGGCCCCGTCGCCTTCGAGTTCGAGGGCCGCCTTCCCGGGACGCTCTGATGGCCAAGCTCTATTTCAACTATTCCGCCATGAACGCAGGCAAATCGACGGCGCTCCTGCAGGCCGCGTTCAACTATTCCGAGCGCGGCATGCGCGCGCTCATGTTCACCGCCGCGATCGACGACCGCGCCGGCAAGGGCCTCATCGCCTCGCGCATCGGCCTCAAAAGCGAAGCCTCGCTCTATGACGCCTCTGTCGATCTTTACAAAGAGATCGCGCGCGAGCACGCCCGCGAGCCGGCGGCGTGCGTCTTCATCGACGAGGCGCATATGATGGAGCGCGCTCACGTTTATCAGCTGGCCCGCGCCGTCGATGACCTCGGCATTCCCGTGCTGTGCTATGGTCTGCGCACGAATTTTCGCGGCGAGCTTTTCGATTCGATCGCCGCGCTGATGGCGCTCGCCGACGAGATCAACGAACTGAAGACCATCTGCGAGTGCGGCGCGAAGGCGACGATGAATCTCCGGATCGACGACGCCGGGCGCGCCGTGCGCGAGGGCGCGACCATCGAGATCGGCGGCAATGACCGCTATGTCCCCCTGTGCCGCCGACATTTCTTCGAGCGGTTCGGGGCAGGCGCGTAGCGCCCTGGTTCAGGCCACGCCCGCCCGGATGAGATCGTGCAGGTGAATGAAGCCGATCGGCCGTCCGCCCTCGACCACGAACATCTGCGTGATCTTCCGCTCGTTCATGGCGTGGAGGACGGCGGCGGCGAGCGCGTCGGCGCTCGTGGTCACCGGCGCGCGCGTCATGGCCGCGTCAACAAGGGCGACGCGCGCCCCGCTCGCCAGAAGTCGGCGCACATCGCCGTCGGTGATCATGCCGATGAGGCTTCCCTCGCCATCGACGACGCCGACGCAGCCCCAGCCCTTGGCTGAAATCTCGGCAAGGCCTTCGTTCAGCGCCGCGCCGATCCGGACCAGCGGCAGCGCCGCGCCGGCGTTCATAAGGTCGCCTGCCCGATAGAGCAGCGAGCCAAGCTTGCCGCGCGGGTGGAACACTCTGAAGTCGGACGATTTGAAGGCGCGCCGTTCAAGGAGGGCGACGGCGAGCGCGTCGCCGAGCGCCATCATCACGGTCGTCGAAGTGGTGGGCGCGCTCGTTTCTGCGCAAGCTTCCGGCGCGTTCGGGATAATGAGCCGGATCGAGGCGGCGTTGGCCAGCACGGAATTGCGGACGGCGGTGACGGCTATCAATGGGTTCTCGAAATGCCGAGCGAAGAGCACGAGGTCGCCAAGTTCTGGCGTGTCGCCTGACTTCGACAAAGCGAGAATGACGTCGGCCTGGCGCACGATCATGCCGAGATCGCCATGGCTCGCTTCGGCGGGATGGACGAAATGGGACGGCGTGCCCGTCGAGGCGAGGGTCGCCGCGATCTTCCTTGCAACGTGCCCGGACTTTCCCATGCCGGTACAGATGACGCGGCCTTTGGCGGAGAGAATTGTCTCGACCGCGCGCGTAAAGTCGGCGTCGAGCGAGCCCGCGAGCGCCTCAATGGCTTTGGCCTCGAGCGCGAGCACGCGCCGGCCGGTCGCGATATGCGGGTCCATCGTCATTGGTTGAGGTCCAGCGGCGTCTGGCGCTTGGCGAGCGCGTCGATCTCGACAATCTGGCGCATCAGGGATTCGAGGTGCTTCAAAGGCACCATGTTCGGACCGTCGGACGGCGCCTGCGCCGGATTATCGTGCGTCTCCATGAAGATGGCGGCGACGCCGACGGCCGCGGCGGCGCGGGCGAGATGCGGCACGAATTCGCGCTGCCCGCCGGACGAGCCGCCCTGCCCGCCCGGTTGCTGCACCGAATGCGTGGCGTCGAAGACGACCGGCGCGCCCGTCGCGGCGAGAACGGGAAGGCTCCTGAAATCCGTCACCAGCGTATTATAGCCGAAACTCGCGCCGCGCTCCGTAACCAGAACATTCCGCGCGCCGGCGGCGGTGAGCTTGTCGACGACATTCTTCATGTCCCAGGGCGCGAGGAACTGGCCCTTCTTCACTTTCACCACCTTGCCGGTCTTCGCCGCCGCGACCAACAGGTCCGTCTGCCGGCACAGGAACGCCGGGATTTGCAGCACATCGACCGCTTGCGCTGCGAGCGCGCAGTGTTCCGGGAGATGCACGTCGGTGACGACAGGCAGCCCGCTTTTCGCGCGAACCTCGGCGAAGATCGGCAGCGACTCCCCAAGGCCGAGCCCCCGGAAGGCGCCGGAAGACGTGCGGTTCGCCTTGTCGAAGGAGGTCTTGTAGACGACGCCGACTTTCAGGCGATCGGCGATCTCGCGGATCGCCGCGGCCATGTCGAGCGCGTGAGTGCGGCTTTCAAGCGCGCAGGGACCGAGCACGAACGCGACCGGCAGGCGGTTGCCAATGCGAACGCTGCCGCGCGGACAGGCGATCTCGACGACGGGGTTGGGCGAGGCCGTCATGCGCCGCGCCTCGCGTCCAGACTGTCATCGCGAACGGGCGCAAACGCGCGCATCAAACCTCTCCTCCGCGAGCTGGCGAGCCTCTCGACAGGCCCAAGCCCGCCTTATGACCGCAAAGCGAAACATGTAGGCTGGCCCGCGACAACGAACAAGGAGCCGCTCTCATGCAAGGCGAGGCCATTCTGGCGCCCATGGGGGCGCTCGCGCTCCTCACTTTTCTGGTGCTGATCAATATTCCGATCCGGCGCTTCGCCGCGGCGGCGGCTGGCAAGGTGAAGCGCGACGATTTCAAGTTCGGCGAGTCCGCCAATGTGCCCCCGCCCGTAACGATCCCCAACCGCAACTACATGAACCTTCTGGAAATGCCGGTTCTCTTCTACGTCATCTGTTTCATCGCCCTTTATCTGGGGCGGGCGGACGGCGCCTTCGTCGCGCTGGCCTGGATCTATGTCGCCCTGCGCGCGGCGCACAGCGCCATCCACCTCACCTATAACAACGTCTTCCATCGACTGACATTCTTTGCACTGAGCAACTTCGTCGTCATCGCCATGTGGGCGACGATCTACGCTCCGCTGCTGAGGATCAAAACCTAGAGTTCATTCTTCCGGGGGCGGCCGAATTTCGGGCTCTGAATCCTGAAGACGATCGCCGCCGCCCTTATGGCGAAGGTGAAGAGCGCCGCGAGGACCGCGGCGAGGCCGGCCGCCATGCCGAGTTCCAAAAGACCGACATAGAGCCCCGCGCCGAGGAGCGCCGCCGTTGCGTAGATTTCCTGACGCAGCACGAGGGGGATTTCGTTGCAGAGGACATCGCGCACCACGCCGCCGAAAGTCGCCGTCACCGCCGCCATGACGATCGCGATCGCCGGCGAGGCGCCGGCGGCGAGGGCCGCCTGCGCGCCCAGAATCGCAAAGACGCCGAGCCCCGCCGCGTCCGCCCAGATGAGCGCCTTGAGGCGCGAGGCGATCACCGGCTGGCCGACGATGGCGACCAGCGCTCCCGCAACGCAAATGCCGATGGTGAAGGGCTCCTTGACCCACCAGACCGGAAACGAGCCGAGCAGCACGTCGCGCACCGTCCCGCCGCCGACGCCGGTGACGAAGGCGATCATGGCGACGCCGAAAACGTCCATGTCGTTCCGAAGCGCGGTCAGCGCGCCCGACACGGCGAAGACAAAGAGCCCGATGATATTGAGGGCGGCGAAGACGGCGGCGGCGGTTTCCATGAGGCCATCATGGCCCGATTCATCGCAGGTTCAGGGCCGCCTTGCGCCGAATATCCGCCCGCCCGATGCGCCCGCTTTTCTTCCTCGGCGCCCCAAGCCATATGGCGCCCTTCTCCCGCCGGGCCGTGTTCAAGGCAGAATTCCCCGAGTTTGAGGACGCCCCAGGGGCGAGGACTGATCTGCCCGCCGAATGGCGATGCGGGCGTCAAGGAGCACTCGCCGCCGATGCCGCGGCCCTGCCCGGTGACGATGGTGCGATAATTCTCCGTTCCCGAAACCTCAGCCCGCACGCGCTTGCCGTCGATGTCGATGATCGTGACGAGGCCGTCGCGCCAACAGGCTTCGCCGCGGGCGAACGCCTTCTCGCCGACGAACTCCTTAAGGGCGTCAATGTCGAAGCGGGCCCTCACGGTCTGCTCCCGCGTCGGAGGATCCGGGGACTCCCAGTTCAGCCGCGAGCGACGCACGACAATGACGAAATCCAATCCGACCGCAAACCAGTTTTGCGCTTTGACGTGTTCGGTTATGCGGCGGAGGATCATTGCAGCGCGTCCACACGGTCGATGAGAGACTGCGCGCGGCCAAGGTCAAAGCCCGCAAGTTCTACGGCCATCCGCTGCGTATCGGTCCAGTAGCGCAGCGCGTCCATGATGTCCTGATCCGCTGCGAGCTGACGGATAATTTCGGCAATACCCGCGGCGCCTTCGGGCGGCGGACAGTCGATGAAAGTCGTTACGCCAGCCGCCTGTTGATAGCATGCTTGCCAATAGTACCGCATGATGTCCGAGCGCATGCGGCCTCGCACCATTTCGCGATACTCTGGCAACAGCTGGTAAGGGCCGAGACCGCCGCGGCGCGCCGCAACGAGGACATAATAGTCCGTCAGCGCGCTGCGGAGGCCGGCATCGGGAATAAGCCGAAGCTCGCCGGCGCTGCGCAGTTCGGAATACGTCGTGTCAGCGAAGGAGAGCTGGAAGGACTGGCTGGCATGAAGGAAGGAGCGCAGGATTTCCCAGTCCGTTGCTGCGCCGCGCGCGCCCGTCTCGGCATAGCTGACGGCGGCGTACCCGTCGTTTGCAACCCTTTGCCAGAGACCTCTGTGCCGTTCCAACTCGGTCATGTCTGCGACCAACTCGGCGCGAATGCGTGCCAGATATCCCCGCGAACGTTCTCCTTCGGTGCGGGCCGCGTTCCAATTCGAGACCTGGATGCCGACGAAAACGCCGATGACGACGATGACGACGATGACGAAATCGATCGCGACCGCAAACCAGTTTTGCGCCTTCACATGTTCCATGACGCGGCGGAGGATCACTTGCACTTCACCTCGTCAAGCGGCTGGTCGCCCAGCATCCGCTGTATCTCGCGCACCCGCCGCAACGAAGCTTCCTCCCATTGCAGAAAAACGCGCTGCACTTCGCGCAACTCGAAGACGGCTTCTCGAAACTCCCGGTCGGCCAACATAGCGGCGAAATCATAATCGCCGATGGCGGAATAGCGGAAGGCGAGGCGGCTGTTCTGATCGGATCGGAAATGATCGCGCTTCAGGTCATAGTCGAACCGGTCGGTGAACGACCGTGTATAATTGTTGGCGACTAGGCGGAACTCGTCGCGAGACCCGGCCGCCGTCTCACGAAATCCTTCATAGTCGATCAGCGCCGCGCGGAGCGCAGGGTCGCCGAGAAGCCCCATACTCCCGCTCGACAACAGCTCGTTCAGCACGCCTGACGCCTTCTTCGACGCGGAATTCAGGTAGCCGAAACGCAAGCCGTTTTCGAAGCGCTCCTCCAGTTCAGAGTCGAGACGCCCGGCGTTCAGCGCCTCGGCGACGACCTGCAATCCGTCCAGCGCGCGGCGATGGAAACACACGCCGTGACTGACCGAAAAATCCAGCGCCTGAAAATCGCTGCGCAATGAAGCGATCGCAAACGCCTCTTTGGCGCGTCCGCTTCGCGTGGCGTTCCAGTTGCTCACCTGCAAGCCGAGAAAGACGCCAAGAACGACGATCATGGTTTCGACGAAAACCGTGAACCAGTCCTGCCGGCGAAAGGCTTCGGCGATGCGGCGGAGGATCATGGCCGGGCCTCCCCCGCCGGCGTCGCCGCCGCGCCCAATTTTACGCCCCATCGCTCTTCGATCTCCGCCTCGATCATCGGCGGCAATTTTCGATAGAGAGCGGCGAGCGCCCGATAGGCGTAGAAACGATCCATCGTCTGCAGCCTGATTGCGGAAACAGCCGAGGCGATCTTCCGGTTATTGCACAATTCGCCGATGTCGTATTCGACGGAGGCCGACGATCCAAAATCATCGTAGGGCTTTATGTTCGTGAACAGAACATTTTCCTCTACGGTAAAACGGTGATGTTCGGTCAGGCGATAGATACTTTCGACCGTGTGATTTAGATGCCCGACTCTTCTGACGATGTCTGAAAGGCCGGTCCTGATTTCTTCGTTTTCAATGATGTCGAAGGAACCGCTTGACGTGAGCTCGTCATAGGTCCTGCTCGAAAATATTGGAGCGTTTATGTACCCCAGGGTGGAAATTGCATTCTCAATCGCGCCGCCTGAGCCCGGCGGGACGGCGCATCGCGCAAGCGCGCCCAGAAAAACCGTTTGCCCCGCGGACTGCCGTTCCAGCATCCCCACCGTGCGATCGATTGTAGCGATGCTTCGCGCCAGGTCCTCGTGAAGACGCACGAGATAGCCATACTCCTTCGCGCGTTCGCCGCGCGCCGCGTTCCAGTTGTTGACCTGCAAGCCGACGAACACGCCGAAGACGACGATCAGGAAATCGATCGCGATCGCGGTCCATTCCTGCTTCCTGAAATGCGCGATGACGCGGCGGAGGATCATGGCGCGGCTCCATCCATCTGCGCAGCAAGCAGTTGGTCGAGCGCCTGCACCGCTTCAAGGATAAGCTGCGCCATATTTTCATTGGCCGACGAGCCGCGCGCGCGCCAGCTCAGCTGCGCGACGATTTTATCTTTCAGGCCGGGCGTATCAAGGACACGTATGGCGGCGCCGGCGGACAGCGCACGCTCGATCGTCGGATCGAAAACGCGCGCGGCATACGCAACCGACGCCGGCCGCGGCGCGCCCATCAGCGCGTTGTCCCATTCGTAATGGGCTAAACCTTCATTCCGCACAAAATCCATGAAGCCCTGATCGACATAGGATTGGTTGTTTTTGTCCATCGCGGCCTCAAGGCGGCCGGTGCGGAAGAAACAGGCGATGATCGCGGCGCGCAAGTCGGGATCGGATATGATTTCAAGGTTGCCGGAACTTTGCAGATCGACGAAGGTCGGGCTCTCGGCCTTAAGGGTGCGCCTATTGGTGAGCTGCGCCAGTCCGACGCCTATTCTTCTTTCCGCCAGCGCGTTCGGCTCTACGATTTCGCTGGCGATCTCGTTGGCAAGCCGGGACTGAAACTGCTCAAACTCAATCTGGTCGCGCACCTCGACCTGAATGAGTTTCAAGTCCTGACGCAATTGCACAAGATAATGGCGTTCGGAGACGCGGTCAGCGCGCGATGCATTCCAGTTGTTGACCTGCAAGCCGACGAAAACGCCGAGAACGACGATGAGAAAATCGATCGCGATCGCCGTCCATTCCTGCTTCCTGAAATGCGCGATGACGCGGCGCAGGATCATGGCGCGGTCCCGTGGTCGATCGTGAGGATTTCGTCGAGCCGGCGGTGGAGTTCCGACAGATTATCGTTCCACGGCGTCAGCGCATCGCGGACAAACCCGTCAAAACTGTCGGCGTTCTCGCTGAGATTGTTGAGGAAGCGCTGGTTTTCCCGCATCCCGTCGGCGTCGCAGGTCGCCCGCGACCAGACTTCGCCGCGGCCCTCGTCGAAATACGACTGGACCTTGATCAGCGCCGGATATTTGTCCGGCAGCGTATGCTGTTCCCGCGTTCCCCAGCTGCGCCAGTATGAAAGCACTTCCAGCGATTGCTGAAAGCTCGCGAGCGCGCGCTTCAGCTCCCGGTCGCGGACGATGTTGAGCCTCCCTGAACTCAATAGCTCGTCGAACGAGGGAATGGCGGGCGCCGTCAGCACGTAGTCATGACTGAATGCGAGGTAGACGCACTCTTCTTCGCTGAGGTCTTTTCGCTCTCTCTCGCCGAAGATCACCGCCATGCCCTCGATGATCCCTTTGCTCTGCGCAAAGCGGCGTTCGCGGAGCCGGGCGCTCTTCGCTTCGGCCTCAACGACGTCGTCGTGCAGGCGTTGAATGAAAACGCGTTCATCGCCTCTCGCCTGACGCGCGGCGTTCCAGTTCGCGACCTGCAAGCCGATGAAGACGCCGACGACGACGATCAGAAAATCGATCGCGATCGCCGTCCATTCCTGCTTGCGGAAATGCGCGATGACGCGGCGCAGGATCACGCGAATCCCCCCTCTTTTGATTTTTGTCGGTATAGGGGAGTTCGAAGGGATGTTTAGGGGTTTAACTCATGCTGTTCGATGGCAGCCACTGCCAATGGCGGGGAAGTGCGGCTGCCGCCGTTCGTCCACAGTCTGTTGAGCCGCTGAAATGGGCCAAACGTTCCACTTCGTAACTTGTCCATCGAATGTCCGATTTCGCACAGCACTCCGCATTGGATCGAATCGGACAGCCTTCCTGCCGGACATCGCGTGACGTCGATCAGCAGGCGCGAGTTCTCCGCACCCGGCGACGTCGGGCGACCTGGAGGAGGAACAATCGCATGGTTTCTGGAATTGAGCAGTTGAGGCCTCTCAGGGTAGAGCACCCCCGTCGGAAGGTTTCCGCGCTGGCCGCCAAGGCATTCAGACAACTCAGGAGATTCGAGCCGGTCAGCGCGTGCGTCAATTTTGAGGCGACGCTGCTGCCTCTGCCCTCCGCGGCGGCGTGTGCGGCTGCACCGAATTTCAGAAGGTCCATCGCCCCAAAACTGCGTCAAATATGGGTTCATCGCGCCGCGCGTTGGTGGAAATTTCTGGAAAGCATGCGACAATATCCGGCGACATTGGGCGACTTTGGACGACCCTTGCCGACGCTCGAAAAATGGGGCAAATATCAATAATATCCTGAAGTTAGCTGCGGTAGCTCAGTGGTAGAGCACCCCCTTGGTAAGGGGGAGGCCGAGAGTTCAATCCTCTCTCGCAGCACCAGTTTTGCCCCGGGTCGCGCCCATGACCTCTTTCGAGCAGCCCCAGCCGATCTCCAGCCTTGAGCGCGCTGCGCGGCTCGCCGCTTTGCGCGCGCTGATGAGCGAGGGCGCCGGCGACGCGGTGCTGCTCGGATCGACCACCAGCCTTCGCTATTTCACTGGCGTTTCGTGGTCGCCGTCGGAGCGGATCACCGGCGCGATCGTGCATGCCGATCGCCTCGAATATGTCTGCCCGCGCTTCGAGCTGGAGAAAGTCGCGAGCCTCGTCGGCGTTCCCGGCGACATCCTGACGTGGGAGGAGGAAGAAGATCCCTTCGCGCTCGTCGGCGCGCGCCTCAAGCCGGGCGACCGACTCGCGCTCGACGATCAATTGCCGCTGTTCATGTATCGGCGCCTGCGCGCGCGCATCGACGACGCGCGGCTCATCGACGCCGGGCCGACGATCAACCGCTTGCGGCGCATCAAGTCGGACGCCGAAATCGCGCTGATGCAGCACGCCAAGAAGACCACGCTGGAGGTTCATCGGCGTGCGTGGACATCGCTTAAGGAAGGCCTCATGGCATCCGAGATCGCACGCTTTATCGACAACGAGCACCGCGCTCTGGGAGCGGGCGCGGGTTCCTCGTTCTGCATCGTCGCGTTCGGCGAGGACACGAGCCTGCCGCATGGTCCGGACGCGGATCGCGCGCTGAAGAAGGGCGACGTCGTTCTCATCGACACGGGCTGCCGCATCGACGGCTACAATTCCGACATCACGCGCACCTATGTGTTCGGCGAGCCGACGGCGGAGATGCGCCGCGTCTGGGACGCCGAGAAAGAAGCGCAAGGAGCCGCCTTCGACTCCGCGCGCATCGGCGTCCCCTGCGAGGCGGTCGATGCAGCGGCGCGGCGCGTTCTCGCCGCGCGGGGCTTCGGGCCGGACTATCGCCTCCCCGGCTGTCCGCATCGAACGGGTCACGGCATCGGCCTCGACATCCACGAGGCGCCCAATCTCGTGCGCGGCGATCGAACGCCGCTCGCCGCCGGCATGTGCTTCTCCAACGAGCCGATGATCGTCGTTCCCGGGAAATTCGGCGTGCGCCACGAGGATCATTTCCACATGACGCCGGGCGGCCCGCGCTGGTTCACGGAACCGGCGAAAAGCCTCGATGCGCCGTTCGCCTGATGGCGAAAATGCGGCCGCTCTTCGGCGGCCCGCCGCGGGGGCATGTAAAATACTCTTTACATCTCCGATTTCGTTGGTATATGTAAAAAGTGTTTTACATAACGGGAGGGCGTGATGACCCAGGCGGAAAAATACAGCTGGCTGTCGCTGATCACGACAGGCGCGATTTTCTTGTATTTCAAGATGAAAATGCTCGACGGCTGGAGCGTCGTCGATCAGTCCGCGGAACGGTTGATCGGCGTTTATGTCGTCGTCGTCATCCTCGCGATCATCGCTGAAACCGCTCTCGCCTTGTTTGTCGCCGGCGCGCGCGGCGCCGTCACGAAAGACGAACGCGATCACTCGATCGAAGCCAAGGCCAACGGCAACGCATATCTCTTCATCTGCGCGGCGGTGAACGTCATCGTCCTTCAGTTGCTCGCCGACGAAGCCTTTGCTGGGCACATCTTGCCGCGCATCGATCTCACGTCTCCGCCGACGATTTTCTTCGCGCTGTTCGCGATCCTGTTTGCGGCGCAGTTCGTCAAGCTGCTCTCCACGCTGATCTATTACCGGGTCTGAAGGAGGCATGCGGACCGGGCGCGTTCACAACAGGATCAAGGAGTTCAGGACGGCGGCGGGCCTGACCCAGCAGGAACTCGCCGACCGCGTCGACGCCACTCGCCAGACCATCATCGCCATCGAAGCCGGCAAATACGCGCCTTCGCTCGAACTCGCTTTCCGCATCGTCTTGGAGTTCGAAGCGGCGTTCGGGGATGTGTTTCAGTTCAGGCGGTGAGAGCCCGCTCAGCGCCGCCAGCGTCAGGAGCCGGGCCGCGAAAATTATCGCCTGCGGCCAACATTTGTCTTGCATGTCTGTAGGCTATGGCCTACATTCGACGCATGGAACTTCGGCGCACCGAAGCTTTCGACCAATGGCTGAAGAACCTCAAGGATTCGCAAGCCGTGGCGCGGATCGTCAAGCGCTTGCAACGAGTGGAAGACGGAAACTTCGGCGATCACGAGACTGTCGGAGAAGGCGTCATGGAGCTGCGCATGCATTTCGGCCCCGGCTACCGCGTTTACTACGTGATGCGCGGCGAACAACTGGTTCTGCTTCTCGGCGGCGGAGACAAGGCTTCGCAAGCGAAAGACATTGGAAAGGCGAAGGCGCTCGCCAGAGAAATCTGAAGCGCCGGGAGTTGGAGTTGTGAGGACGAAAATGTCGGTGAAAACATCCCGCTTTGATGCGGCTGAATATCTGGATACGCCCGAAAAAATCGCGGCGTATATCGAGGCGATTCTCGATGAGGACGGAGACGATCCGGCTTTTATCAGGAAGGCGCTCAATGTCGCCGCGCGCGCCAAGGGTATGAGCGAAGTCGCGCGCGCCGCAAATATGGATCGCGCGAGCCTTTACAAGGCGCTTTCCGAAGAAGGAAACCCGAGCATGGAGACGGTCCTGAAAGTCGTAAAGGCTCTCGGGATCAAAATTCGATTCGCGACCTGATCGCCGTCCGCGTTCGACGTCCTAAGCCGCCTTCTTCAACAGCCCGCGGTTGAGCAAAAGCTCGGCGATCTGCACGGCGTTCAGCGCCGCGCCCTTGCGCAGATTGTCCGAGACGATCCAGAGCGCGAGGCCGTTCTCGACGGTCGGATCGACGCGAATGCGGCTGACGAAGGTCGCGAACTCGCCGACGCATTCGACCGGCGTCATGTAGCCCCCGTCCTCGCGCTTGTCGATGACGAGAACGCCCGGCGCCTCGCGCAGGATTTCGCGCGCCTCATCGTCCGTGATCGGATTTTCGAACTCGATGTTGACCGCTTCAGAGTGTCCGACGAAGACCGGCACGCGCACGCAGGTGGCGGTCAGCTTGATCTTCGGATCGAGAATCTTCTTGGTCTCCGCCATCATCTTCCACTCTTCCTTCGTGTAGCCGTCCTCCATGAAGACGTCGCATTGGGGAATGACGTTGAAGGCGATTTGCTTTGGAAAAACATCCGGCGTCGGAGAATCGTTGACGTAGATGCCCTTGGTCTGGGTGAAAAGCTCGTCCATCGCCGCCTTGCCCTTGCCGGAGGTCGACTGATAGGTCGAAACGACGACGCGCGTGATCTTCGCGCGGTCATGCAGGGGCTTTAAGGCCACCACGAGCTGCGCGGTCGAGCAGTTCGGGTTGGCGATGATGTTGCGACGGCGGACGCCCGCGACCGCGTCCGCGTTCACCTCCGGCACGACGAGCGGCACGTCCGCCTCCATGCGGAAGGCCGACGAATTGTCGATGACGATCGCGCCCGCGCGCGCCGCTTTCGGGGCCCATTCCCTCGCCACGTCGCTGCCGGCCGCAAAAAGCGCGATGTCGACTTTGCCGAAGTCGAAGGTCTCGAGGTCGCGGCATTTCAGCGTCCGGTCGCCGCACGAGACCTCGCGGCCGAGCGACTGGCGCGAGGCGATGGCGAACACTTCCTTCAACGGGAACAGGCGCTCGGCCAGAATGGCGAGCATCTCCTGACCGACATTGCCCGTGGCGCCGACGACGGCGACGTTATATTCCATGCTGCTCTCCGAATTCGCCGCGAGAGGGGGCCAATGCGGCGCCCCTGTCAAGGCGGCGGTGGCGCAAAGAAGGCCTTGCGCGCGACGCTCTGTCGATGCGCCGGGGCGAAGAACGGGCCGATGATCGACCTCTCAGAGTTTCAGAATCTCGTCGTCGCGATCGCCATCGGATTCCTGATCGGGTTCGAACGCGAATGGCGAGACGCGACCGAGGCCAAGGAACGATTCGCCGGCGCGCGCACCTTTGCGCTGGCCGGGCTCGCCGGCGGCGCGGCGGGCATGATGGACCAAAGCGGGCTCGTCATCGCCGCTGGTCTTGTCGGCGTCTTCGCGCTCGTCTCCGCCGCCTACTGGGCGCAGGCGCGCCTCGATCCGACCACCGGCGCCACGACCGAGATCGCCTATGTCGTCACTTATCTCCTCGGCGCGCTGGCGACGGCGGGCGATCCGGCGCTGGCCGGCGCCGGCGGCGTCGCCGCAGCGATCCTCCTTGCGTTGAAGCCGCGCGTCCTCGCCGCCGCGCGGGCCGTCGAGCCGAAGGAGATCGGCGCGGCGCTGCGCTTTCTCGCCATCACCGTGATCGTGCTGCCGCTTCTCCCCGATCGCGGCTTCGGACCTTACGAAGCGCTGAACCCGCGGCAGATCTGGTACTATGTCGTCCTCATCAGCGGGCTTTCCTTCGCCGGCTACTGGCTCATCAAGTTTTTCGGTGAGCGCGGCGTCGTGCTGACCGGTCTCGTCGGCGGGCTCGCCTCCTCGACGGCGACGACGCTCAGTCTCGCGCGCCTGACGCGCCAGGGCTCGGCGCGCCCGCTGGTCGCCGCGGCCGGCGCTGTCGGCGCCAATGTCGTCATGCTGGCGCGGGTCGCCGCTATCTTGTTCGTCACGGCGCGCAGCGTTCTCGACGCCATCGCTACGCCGCTCCTCGCCGCCGGCGCCGTCGGCGGACTGTTCGCGCTCTATCTCTCCAATCGCGACCGCGAGAGCGCCGGCGCGATCAGGCTCGGCAATCCGATGGAGCTGCGCCCGGCGCTGATCTTCGCCGGATTGCTGGTGCTCATCACCCTCGCCTCGCGGCTCGCTGTCGAGCGCTTCGGCGCGCAAGGGTTCTATTACCTGTCTGCCCTCGCCGGCCTCGCCGATCTCGACGCAGTCGCCCTCTCCGCCGCCAACCAGTCGAACGAGGGCGCGCTCAAGGCTGGCGCAGCGGCGATCGGCGTCCTGATCGCCGTCGCTGCAAACATGTGCGTCAAGGGCGCGATGATGACCGCGATCGGCGGGCTGAAGGCGGGCGGACCGACGCTCGCCGTCTTCGCCGCCATGGCTGCGGCCGGCGCCGGGGCGATGTTCCTCGCCTGACTCCGCTCAATCCGTATGCTGAGTTCGCGTTGCTCGCCCGAGCGGGCGCGCTTCCCCTTGCGAGGGCGGAGAATTGCGCGCTTGCAACGCTTGCGGACCAATTCCTCCCCCTGAAAGGGGGAGGCGAGGAGGGGGTCTCGCGTCGCGCAATCGGGCGACGCGGTCTTGCCGCTGGACCCGCGGACAAAGACCCCTCCCTGACCCTCCCCTTTCAGGGGAGGGAAGGTGTTCCCTTGTTTGGCGCCTCCGTTAACCATACCGGCGCACGCGGAAGGCGAGTGACGACCGACTTATCCTACACTTTCGCCGGCGCCCTATGATGCCTCTCGTCGCCGTCCGAAAGGAAGAAGCCGTCGTCTCTAACCTCGATACTCACAGCATTTCCGCACTTTCCCGCCGCCCTTTGCGTCGCTCCTGCTTGCGCGGCGCACTTTTGATTGCGGCCTTGCGTCCGCACCGCGCCGTCGCCTCGCGCGTCGTGGGCGATCTCGCGTTTTTCTCCATCGACAGACGGAACGCCGCGCAGTCTACGGCGGCCGCCGGCGCGTGGGACAGTTGCGGTCTGCTTGCTCTCGCAGGCGCGCTACAGAACGCCTCCATCTACCGAGCTGTTAACCATGGCGCCGGAGGCCAAGCGGACCACAACTCGCCGCAAAGCCGCGCCAATGGCCGAGGCCCCGCTCAGGTCGGTTCGGCGTTTGAGACCACAATTAACGATTTGGCGCCTGCCTCGCGCGGCGCGCTCCTGCTTGCGGCCTTGCGCCAGTACGGCGCCGGCGCCTCGCGCGCTGTGAGCGACGCCACGTCTTTCTCGTTCAACAGACAGAGCGCCGTGCCGTCTGCGGCGCCCGCTGGGGCGTCGTGCGCGTCAGGTTTCATGCAAGCCGGAAGCGGGTCGCAAAACGCCTCAGTCTACGGAGCCGTTAACCATGGCGCCGGGGGCCAGGCGGACCACAACTCGCCGCAAAGCCGCGCTGATGGCCGAGGCCCCGCTCAGGTCGGTTCGGCGTTTGAGACCACAATTAACGATTCGGCGCTGGCGGCAGGCTCAGCCTTTCCAGCTATCGACGTAGCCGGCGAACTCGGCGGCGGCGGCGCCCTCCGCGACGTCGAGCGGGTCGCGCGCATCGATCATCACCGCGTATTCGTCCGTACCCGGTTTTTTCTGCTCCAGCATGTTCTTCAGAGCCTTCGGATGCGGCCCGTGCGTGAAGCCGGAGGGATGGAAAGTCATCATGCCGGCCTTGATGTTGTCGCGGCTGAAGAAGTCGCCGGCGTGATAGAAGAGCACTTCGTCGTAATCGTCGTTGTTGTGAAAGAACGGCACCTTCAAGGCGCCGGGATCGGTCTCGAACGGGCGCGGCGCGAAGGTGCAGACGACAAAGCGGTCCGAGAGAAACGTCGTGTGCGCCGAGGGCGGCACATGATAGCGGTGGCTCATCAGCGGGCGGATATGGCGGACGTTGAGGCGCACGGGGCTAAGCTCGCCATGCCAGCCGACGACGTCGAGCGGATTATAGGGGTAGGTCGCGATCGAAACTTGCCCTCGCTTCTTGATCTCGACTCGCGTCTCGCGATCCTCCGCCTGATGACGTTTGAAGGCGTCGTCGATCTTCGGCGCGTCGAGCAGAGCGGGATCGAAGATCGCGTGCGGCCCGACAAGCCCCTTGTCGGGCAGGGCGAAATGCGTGTTGGTCGCCTCGATCATGAGGACCGCCAGCGGCGCGGACGGCGCGAGGCGCCACATGGTTCCGCGCGGCAGGACGACATAGTCGCCGGCTTCAACGGCGAGATGGCCGAAATCGCAGAAAAGGTCCGCGTTTCCTTCGTGCACGAACAGAATCTGGTCGCCGTCGCCGTTGCGCGCCAGCGCCGGCATGGCGGCCGCGAGCCTCCAGAAACGGATCTCGCAGGCGGCGTTCTTCAGGATTTTCGGCGCGCTCCACGGCGAGCCATCCGCGCGAGCCAGCATCGCGAGATCGAAGGCGCGCGGGCGCAGCGGCCCCTCGAAGTTCGACCAGCCCGTCGGCGGGCGCTTGTGATGGAAAAACGCGGCGGGCCCGAAAAAGCCCTCCTTCGACATTTCGCGCTCATAGGTGCCTGGGGGAAAATCCGCATGGGCCTGGCGCGAGGCGGTTCCCTCGACGCGCGAGGCGCTGATCCATTTGCGTGCCATGGCAGGCTCCTTGTCGGGCCTGCGCTGGTAACAGGTGTTGCCAACTGCAAGCAAGGCGAAGGGCAGTCAAATCTTCTGGTTATACGCCCCAACCTCGGCGTGCTTCCTGAGTTCGGCGTCCATCTCCGCGAACATGGCCTTCATGTTTTCCTCCGAGGTCGGACTTTCGACGACGACGACAAGCTCAGGCTTGTTCGACGAGGCCCGAATGAGGCCCCAGGTGCCGTCCTCGGCGGTGATCCGGATCCCGTTGACGGTGACGACGTCGCGGATTTTCTGGCCGATGATCGCGCCGCCGTCACGCGCTCTCGCCGAAAGCGCGGCGACGACTTTCTCGACCACGCCGTATTTTTTCTCGTCGGCGCAGTGCGGCGACATGGTCGGCGACTGCCAGGTTTTGGGCAGAGATTTGCGCATGTCCGAGAGCTTCATGTCCGGACTGCGATCGAGCATTTCAAGGAGCGCGATCGCGGCGACCAGACCGTCGTCATAACCGCGCCCGATCGGCTTGTTGAAGAAGAAATGTCCCGACTTCTCGAAGCCCGCCAGCGCGCCCATCTCGTGGCTCTTGCGCT
Organism: Parvularculaceae bacterium; assembly: GCA_040081755.1. GTDB lineage: Bacteria > Pseudomonadota > Alphaproteobacteria > Caulobacterales > Parvularculaceae > Amphiplicatus. Next base: position 2,800 of record JBEBFW010000010.1, on the reverse strand, counting down.
TGATGTAGGAGTGCCCGGTCTTCCAGTAGATCGTGCGGGCGCCGTTCGCCTTCAGCACGGGATCGGTGGCGAAAAGCCCGGTCGATTTCACATCGACGACGAATTGCGCATTCCTGTTGAGGGCGGAGAGATCGCGCGCGATCAAGACGCCGACCTTGTCGGCGAAAATCTCCTCGCCCTCGTCGTCGACGACGCCGCAACGGTCGCCGTCGCCGTCGAAGCCGAGCGCGACATCGGCCTTGTGGGCGCGCACCGCGTCGCGCATGGCGTGCAGCATCTTCATGTCTTCAGGGTTCGGATTATATTTCGGAAACGACCAGTCGAGTTCCGCGTCCATGGGGATGACCTCGATGCCGAGGCGCGACAGGGCTTCCGGCGCATAGGCGCCGGCGGTGCCGTTGCCGCAGGCCGCAATCACCTTCAGCTTGCGCTTGATCGCCCGGCCCGTGGCGAGGTCGCCGATGTAGCGGCGCCTGAGGCCCTCGACATATTTGTAGGCCCCGCCCGGCGCCGCCTTCGCGCTTCCGCCGAGGACAATATCCTTCAGCCGCGTCATCTCATCGGGGCCGAAGGTCAGCGGCCGGCCGGCGCCCATCTTGACGCCCGTCCAGCCATTCTCGTTGTGCGAGGCCGTCACCATGGCGACGCAAGGAATGTCGAGCGCGAACTGCGCGAAATAGGCGACCGGCGACAGCGCAAGACCGATATCGTTGACCTCGACGCCCGCCGTCATCAGCCCAAGCGTCAGCGCCTGTTTCACCGACAGCGAATAGCTGCGGTAGTCATGCCCGACGACGATGCGCGGCTCCTTGCCCATCTCGCGAATGAGCGCGCCGAGTCCAAGGCCGAGGGCCTGCACGCCGAGGAGATTGATTTCGGCGCCCAGAATCCAGCGCGCGTCATATTCCCGAAAGCCGGTCGGCTTGACGAGCGGCGCCGTCTCGTAGGCGAGCGTGTTGACCTTGAGGTCGGCGCGCGGAATCGGAAGCATCGAAACTCCTTGGCGGCCGCCATCGCGGCCTCATTGGTTGATCGGCTCCATATTTGCCCTTAGGCCGTTGCGCAACCTTGCTGACGGCCCCCGCCGGCTGGGACGCCCGTATCGCGGCCCCGACCCGCACGCTTTTGCCTTGCCGATCGGGAAGCGCTAGATTGGGGCCCGGGGAGATCGAGGGGATGGCGCGCACAGTTCTGACTCCGACGCTGACGGGCATTGCGTTGGCGGGTTTGTCGGCCGTCGTTACGGCGGGCGCCGCGCTGGGGGCTCCTGCCGGCAAGATCGACAACTTCATGGCGAGGCCGCTGGCGGCGAGCGAAGGCGCGTTCCTGCGCTCGGCCCTTCAGGCGCCCGCCGCCGGTAGCTGCGACGTTCTCTCGCCCGATCCAAACTATCGCGAGGAGATGCTCGTCCGCTTCGGCGCAGGAAACGCGAAAACCTATGAGCGGCGCGTCGCCCTCGTCGTCGGCAACGGCGCCTATCGAAAGATCGGCACGCTGAAGAACCCGCCAAAAGATGCGGCTTCGATGGCGAAGATGTTCCGCGGGCTCGGTTTCACGGTCTACCGCGCCATCGACGTGACAGAGGCTTCGTTCGACGCCTGCTTTTCGCGCTTCAGGAACGATCTCGAACAGGGCGAGGCGGCGGGAACTAAGACCGACGTCTCGCTCTTCTTCTACGCGGGGCATGGCGTTCAGCTGACCTCGGTCGAGGACAACGAGAAGCGCAACTACATGCTGAGCGTCGATGCCGCCGTCGATGCGAACGGCAAGGCGAAGGGCTTCAAGCAGATCGACGCCGTCCTCAATGAAATGCGCGAGCATTCGGGCCAGGCGCTGTTTCTCTATGACGCCTGCCGCAATGCGCCGTATGCTGAAGGCGCCGTCAAGGAAGCCGGCGGCGCCGCGGTGCGCATGTTCGATGTCGAGGGCGCGGCCCCGATCAGCGCCAGTCCATCGGCCTCCGCGACGCGCGCCGGGCTTTTCATCGCCTACGCGACCGCCCCCGGAACGACCGCGGACGACGCCTGGGGGCCGCAAGGTTCGGATCACTCTCCGTTCACGCAGGCTCTGCTGAACAACCTCGCAACGCCGGGGATCGCCATCGACGAGGCCATGGTCAGGGCCAGGTCCGATGTCGGAAAACTTACGGCCGATGCAGATGGCAGGAGTCGCCAGACGCCCTGGACAAGCTCCTCCAAGACCGAGACCGTCTGGCTGAACGGCGAATTGAACGCCGGCGCGATCGAAGGGAGAGTGCGCGACGCCGCATTTCGGTCCGAAGCGGAAGCGCAGCGCGGATCGCGCTTCGCCGCCGCCGTCGCCGCGTTGAAGGGCCTTCCGAAACTGTGGCCCGAGAGCGAGGCGGCCGCGCCCTTCGCGAGCGCCAAGGCTGCGCTGGCGCGCGCCTACCGCACGCCGGATCAGGCGCTGATCGGACATCAGTGGGATGTGCTCAGCGCTGAATTCGCTCCCGACGGCAAGACCGTCGTGACCGCGTCCTTCGACAACCAGGTGCGGTTCTGGGACGCCGCGACGGGACGCGATCAGGGCGCGATCCGGGTCGGCGAACCGACGCGCCTCGTTGCGGTGCGGGCGGCGTTCAGTCCGGACGGCCGCCGCATCGCAGTCGGCGTCCCGGGCGCCGTCCGCCTTTACGACGCAACGTCGCGCGCTTTGCTCGCGGAGCTGAGTTCGCCGGCGGCCGCGAGCGCCGACCCCGACGCGCCCCTCGATCTCGCCTTCAGCCCGGATGGAAGCCGCATCGTCGCCGTTATGGATTTCGGCCGGGTCGAGGTCTTCG